>DASQAS010000019.1:0-20960 GCA_035635635.1 Myxococcales bacterium
TTCTTCACGGTGGCCGACGTGGCGACGCGCTTCCGGCCCTCGACGCCGGCCGGCGCCCCGTTCGGGACCGAGCGCTCGCAGCCGGAGGGGCTGCTGGAGCACGAGCTGCCCGAATAGGCGATGTTTCAGGTGCGAACGAAGCTGCTGCTATTCGGGTCTCTGGCCTCGATGCTGTGCTCTTGCCGTTCCGCTCTCCGGCAGACGCCGTCTCCGGAAGAGCTGGTCCGGCGGGGAGACGGATCGCTGATCGACTGGTCGCTCGACCGTCAGCGGGCTCTTCCGAAGCAGGGCGTGCTCCTGCTCGCGGCAAGCGCGAGCGCTCGACGTCCGAATCGGCGCCGAATCGATTTGGGCAGACCTGGCGCTCTGCGCGGGCGCAGCCCCGGTCAGGGATGCTTGGACTTCTCCTCCGCGGCGACCTTCCCGATGTTCTCGCGCCGGCTGCGCTCGTCGGCGGCGTTGCCCAGCGCAAAGCGCCGCTCCGCTTCGGCAAAGTCGCGCAGCACTTCCTCCGCGGACCCGTATCGCTCCTTGGGCAGCGACTTGAGGAAGTTGATCACCTCCGCCGGCGCCTCGCTGTCCTCCGCCGTCCCCACCAACTCGTCGCGCGTGGCCGGGTACTCGACCTGCGCGATGTGCCAGGCGGGGCTTCTGTTCGGATCCTCGCCGATTCCTCTCGCCATGTCGGAAAACCTACAACCGGACCGGCGACATGGCCGGGTCGCTCCCACTGCGGAAAGGCGACCGCCGCCCGGGTTGTCTTGTCCTGCGCGGGAGGACAATTGCCAGTGGCGCCCGGAGCGATCACATGGTTCATTGCCATGACCACACCGATGGACCACTCCGCCGAGAGGCGCAGGTTGATCATCGAGCAGGGTGGGCTGAGGGTGGAGCGAGTATCAGACTCAACCACAGCGTGGCCCTTTCGGCCCACCCGGACCCGGTGCGTAACTTCCGCCGGTGCAGCGTCCACACACCCCACGCGAACCACAGCTTTTGCGTTCAGTGCGCGAGGCCGCGCAGCGAGCGGAGAGCAGGGAAGACGCCCTGCGCGCCGCGCTCCAGCGCATCTGCGCCGCCGCCGGATGGCAAGCGGGCCGGGTCGAGTTCTCGCTCGACGGCGGCGAGAACGCGGCGCGCAGCGTCTGGCACCTGGAGCATCCCGATCGCCTCGGGACCCTGCGGCGCGTCGCCGAGCGGCGGCGGCAGGGAGACGGCGCCGGCCTCGCCCGCGAGGTGATCCGGGGCGGCGCTCCGCAGTGGCGTCCGGAAACCGAGGAGGGAGCGGGCTCCGTGTTCGCGTTTCCCGCGGTCGTGCGCGAGCGCACCATCGCGGCGGTCGAGTTCTTCTCCAGCGCGCCGGAGCCGCCGAGCGACGCGCTGCTGTCCGGCATCACCCGCGCGTGCGCGGAGCTGGGCCGGGTGATCGAGCAGAAGCCGGCGGAGGAGATGCTGCGCAAGGTGGAGAGGGGCTATCGCGACCTGTTCGAGAGCGTCTCGGAAGCGCTGATCGTGGTCGACCCGCGCAACGGGATCATCCAGGATGCGAACCCGCGCGCCAGCGAGGTCTATTGCGTTCCGCGCGAGAAGATGCTGGGCGCATCGGTGCACGGCCTCTGGTCCGACGCCGGCGTCGCGCGGGAGGCCATCTCCCGCGGCCGCCGCTTCGAGACGGTGCTGCGGCAGGGCCACGTGGAGACGGTGCTGGAGGTGACCGCGAGCCCCGTGCTGTACCACGGTGAGCAGGCGGCGCTGCTGCTCACCCGCGAGGTCACGCAGCGGGTGCGCGTCCTCGACGCGCTGCGCGCCTCCGAGGAGCGCTACCGGATCCTCTTCGAGAACAACCCGCAGCCGATGTGGGTGGAGGACGCGGAGACCGGCGCCTTCCTGGCGGTGAACGAGGCCGCCGTCCGCCACTACGGCTGGCCGCGCGAGAAGTTCCTCACGCTGCGCTCGGCGGATCTCCGGCTGGATCCGGGGGCTGCCGCCGAGCAGCGGGCGGGGTCGCCCGCGGTAGAGCGCCACCGGACCGCGTCGGGAGAGGCGCACGATCTGGAGCTGTCGGTCCACGAGGTGGTGTTCGAAGGCCGCCGCGCGCTGCTGGTCGCCGCCACCGACGTGACCGCGCGGCGCAAGGCGCAGGCGCGGCTGCTGCAGGCGGCCTTCTACGATCCGCTCACCGGTCTGCCGAACCGGGCGTTGTTCAAGGATCGGCTGGAGATCGCCTTCGCCCGCGCCAAGGGCCGCGAGGCGGCGCGCTTTGCCGTCCTCTTCCTCGACCTGGACCGCTTCAAGCTGGTGAACGACAGCCTCGGCCACCGCGCCGGCGACGAGCTCCTGGTTCAAATCGCTCGGCGTCTCGAGAGCTGCCGGCGCGCCGGCGACACCGTGGCGCGCCTGGGTGGCGACGAGTTCACCCTGCTGGTCGAGGGCATCGCCACCGAGGAAGAGGCCATCGCCGTGGCCGAGCGCGTGCACCGATCGCTCGCGCCTCCCTATCTGATCGAGGGGCACGAGGTGTTCGCCGGGGGGTCGATCGGGATCGCGCTGGGCGGCCCCGCCACCGAGCGCGTCGAGCACCTGTTGCGCGACGCGGACACGGCCATGTACCGCGCGAAGGTGCGCGGCTGCCGGCACGCGGTCTTCGACTCCTCGATGCACGAACGCGCCATGGCGGCGCTGCGGCTGGAGAACGAGCTCCGCCGCGCGCTCGAGCGCGGCGAGCTGCGGGTGCACTACCAGCCCATCGTCGAGCTCTCCGCCGGGAAGACCGTCGGGGTGGAGGCGCTGGTGCGCTGGGAGCACCGCGAGCGCGGCCTGGTGCCGCCGAGCGAGTTCATCCCGCTGGCGGAGGAGACGGGCCTGGTGGTCCCGCTCGGGCACTGGGTGCTCGACGAAGCCTGCCGCGCGCTCTCCACGCTGCCGGAGCAGATCTCGCTCTCCGTCAACCTCTCGGGCCGGCAACTGCTGCAGCCGGAGTTCTGCGAAGGCCTCAAGGAGATGCTGACGCGGTGCCGCATCGAACCGGGCCGGCTGCAGCTGGAGCTGACCGAGAGCATGCTGATCGGCAACGGCGCCGCGGCGAGGGCGGCGCTGACCCAGCTCCGGGGCACGGGCGTGCGGCTCTGCATCGACGACTTCGGCACCGGTTACTCGTCGCTCAGCTACCTGCACGAGCTGCCGATCGACTCGCTCAAGATCGACCGCTCCTTCGTGGGCGCGATGGGCGAGGACGAGCGCAAGATCAAGATCGTCCAGAGCATCCTGGTGCTGGGCAAGGCGCTGGGCATCGACGTGGTCGCCGAGGGAGTGGAGACGCCCGAGCAGGCCGAGCTGTTGCGGCGGCTGGGCTGCGAGCGGGCGCAGGGATATTTCTTCGCGCGGCCGGTACCGCTGGAGCAGCTCAGCCTGCAGTAGCCGCGACCGCCGGTCCTACTTGCTGGCCACGCCTTTGGTCCCGCCGACCACCTGCTTCGCGTAGCCCGCCGGGATCTTCCCGTTGGTGTCCACGCCGTTGAGCACCGCCACCTCCTCCAGCTTGATGGTCGAGGGATAGCGCGCGTTGAAGTCGGTCACGCTCATCGGCTGGTCGATCTTCACTACCTTGAGGATCGCCGGCTTCACGTCCATGGCGCTCGAGTCCTTCAGCTCGCTGAAGGTGCCCATCGACTCCATGAAAGTGTTGCCGTACTGCGAAAGCCCGCCCTGCTTGGTGTAGCCCAGCAGCATGTACGTGTTGCCCTGGAAAGGAATGAACGCCATCACGCCCTCCACGGTCCCTTGCTGGGTCTGGGCCGTGAAGGTCCGCGCCACCTTCGCGTTGCGCACGTTGACCGGCTGGCCGGCCTGGATGCCCTGCTGCGAGAGGATCTTCTGCGACGCCTCCTCCGGAGACATCTTCCCGGCAGACTGGAGCTGGAGGATCGCGTCCTGCTGCGGGCTGGCCGCGGCCACCGCCTGCGAGGTGTTCTGGTGCGCCCAGCCGGAGGGCAGCTTCCACTGGAACTTCAGCTCCGGGTGATAGAAGGTGTCGCCCTTGAAGTAGCCTTGGCGCGGGTCCTCGCCGTAGACGATCCCGTCGATCATCTGCAGATACTTCTCGCGCTCCACCTTCATGCCCTGGGTGCTGCCCTTCAGCTCGGTCTTGAGGCGCTTCTGCGTCTCCGCCAGCCGGTTGCCGGGATCCGGGTGCGTCTGCAGCCACTCCGGCGTCTTGCCGACGCCCTCCCGCTTCGAGACGCGGTCGAGCATCTCGAACAGCGGGATCATCTGCGTCGGGTCGTAGCCCACCTTGGTCATGTAGCGGAAGCCCAGCTCGTCGGCCTGCGTCTCGTCGTCGCGCGAGTACTTGAGGAACAGGACCTGGAGGCCCACGCTGGCCACTTGCGCCGCGGAGGCAACGGTGGGCGAGAGGATGGAGCCCACGCCGAGGCCGAGCTGCGCCACCTGTTGCTTGCTCATCTGGTTCGCCGAGTGCCGCGCGGCCACGTGACCCGTCTCGTGCCCGAGCACGGCGGCCATCTCCGCCTCCGAGTCGAGGTACGCGAGGATGCCGCGGGTGATGAAGATCGGACCGCCGGGCAGCGCGAAGGCGTTCACGCTGGAGTCGTCCACGATCTCGTACGAATAGGGCAGGTTCGGCCGATCGGACTTGGCGGCGAGCTGCTTGCCCACTGTCTCCACGTAGCTGGCGAGCTCGGACTTGCCCTTGTACACGCCGTACGTCTGCTCGGCCTCCTGCTTCGCCTGCTTGCCAAGCTCGACCTCCTGGGACTCCGACAAAAGATCGAGCTCCATCTTTCCGGTGGCGGGATTGCGCACGCAGGCGGCGCAGAGCGCGACGAGCAGCAACGAGAGTGAGTGGCGCATGACCATTGGAAGTTAGGCCCCCTCGGGACGACCGTCAGTGGTGGGGACCCGGATGTTTGACTCCCCGACGTTCGGCTTATTTTGCCGGCCTCGATGCTGCCGCCCGGCCGCCCGTCTCCGGGGCTCGCCGCCTTGCTCGCCGTGCGGTAGAAGGGCGGCGTCGTCCCTACCTTGGAGGGCCAATGGGCCCCCTTCCCTGGTCTGTCGCCCTCGCGCTGTTCGCGCTCGCGCTCCCGGTCAGCGCCGCGCAGCGCAAGCATTCGTTCCAGGTCCGCGCTCTCGTGATCCGCTCGGCGGTGGTCCGCTCCACGGCGAGCGTGTCGGGTACGACTCACCTGACGTTCACGGGCCCGCGCGCGCCGAGGGTGGAGATCGACTCGACTCCGCTGCAGACCACCGCGGCAGGCGGGGAACTGACGCTGCCCGCGGGCACGCGGATGGTGACCATCCAGTACTGAGGGGGGCCGGTTCAACCGATCCCTGATCGACATCCCCTCGGTCACCGAGGGGAGATGCGCATGGGCTGATGACGACCCGGTGGATGCGAATCGGCGATCGCGATGTTCACTTCTGAACTCGCCCCGGGGCGAGTCGCGAGCAACATCCCTCCGGAACGGCGTCCCCTCGGTTACCGAGCGGAGACGGGGATGGGTGATGACGACCGGGGACATGCGAATGGTCGATCGCAATGTTCACTCTGAGCTCGCCCCGGGGCGAGCGTAAACCGAGACCCGGACGTCGACCAAAATGAGACCCCTTGGTTCAACCGGTTGAACCAACCCCGCCGCTCGAGAGAGGCAGTCGCAGCCGCGCGCGAGCGCCGCGCCGATCTCCGCGGTTCTCCAACCCCAGCGACCCCTGATGTGCCTCCGCGATCTGGCGCGACAGCGCGAGCCCGATCCCCGACCCGTCCGGCTTGGTGGTGAAGAACGGCACGAACAGGTTGGCCGTGCTGGCCAGCCCCGGCCCGTCGTCCACCACGCTCACCTCCACCTGCCGGGGACCGACGCTCCAGCTCACCTCCACCCCGCCCCCGGTCTCCAGCGCGGCGTCCGCCGCGTTGCGGATCAGGTTGATCAGGAGCTGCTCCAGTTGGTCGGCGTCAGCCTGCACCGTCACCGCCGGCCCCTCGCGGATCCTGACTCGAAGTCGCTTCTCCAGCGCCGCGACGCGATTCACCCAGCCGGGCACGTCCACCGGCGCGAGCTGCGGCGGGGGAAGGCGGGCCAGCCGGGTGTACGCGCTCATGAAGCGCATCAGGCTCTCCGCGCGCCGCTCGATCACCGCGAGCCCCGCCTCGACGTCGTCCGGCGCCGCCCCTTTCAGGCTGCTGGAGATGCTGTGGATCGGCGCCAGCGAGTTGTTGATCTCGTGCCCCAGCACCCGGACCAGCCGCTGCCACGCGAGCCGCTCCTCCTCCCGCAAGGCGCGGCGCAGATCGGCGAGCACCAGGAGCTGGTGCGGCAGTCCGCCCATCCGGAACGTGCTGCGGCGGACCTCGAACCTCCCGCTGGCGCCCGGCAGGTTCAGCTCCATCACCCGCGGCGAGTCCGCCGCCAGCGCGTCGGAGAGCCGCAGGCGCTGCGCATCCAGCCCGCCGGACTCCAACAGGCGCGACAGCGGCACTCCGAGCAGCCTCTCCGCGGCCCGGTTCGCCAGCACCGCGCGGCCCTGCCCGTCGAAGGCGAGCACCGCCACCTCGATCTCGTCCATCACCCGCCGCAGCAGCGCGCCGGCCTCCAGCGAGCCCACCCGCTGCGCGTGGAGCGTATCGGCGAGCTGGTTGATCTCCAGCAAGAGCTCCCCCAGCGGGTCGCCGCTGCGCGCGTCCCGGCCGCGCACCGAGAAGTCCTCCTCGCGCAGCGCGGCGAGCAGGTTCGCCGCCGTCTGCAGCGGCCGCAGCACCCGCTCCCGCAGCGCGAGGGAGGTGAACAGCCAGACCAGCAGCACCAGCGCGCCCACCGTCCAGCGGATCTTCGCATCCTCCACGTAGATGGAGAGCAGGAGCAGCGTCGAAAGGACGGCCGGGGCGCCCGCCGCCATCGAGAGCAAAAAGACGTGCTGATCGTGGGTCAGCCGCTTCTTGCGCCGTTTCACGAAGCTTTCAAACCATGGTGCTGCAGTCTGCGGTAGAGGGCGCTGCGCGAGACGCCCAGCGCGCGGGCTGCCTCGCTCACGTTCCCACCGCACCGGGCGAGCGCCCGCTGGATCAGGTGTCGCTCCGCATCGTCCAGCGTCATCCGCTCGATCAGCGCCGGACCCTGGGCACCGGCACCGAGGAACAGGTCCGGCGGTCCGATCTCTTCGTCCGAGGCCAGCAGCACCGCCCGCTCCACGGCATGCTCCAACTCGCGCACGTTGCCGCGCCAGGAATGGCGGACCAGCGCTTCCAGCGCGTCCTGCGAGAAGCGGCGCGCGCTGGTCCGGCCGCCGTCCACGATGCGCTTGAGGAAGAACTGCGCCAGGTGCGGAATGTCGTCGAGCCGCTCCCGCAGCGGAGGCAATTGCACCTCCACCGTGTTCAGCCGGTAGAGCAGGTCCTCGCGGAAGCGCCCCTGCGCGACCTCCTCGTGCAGCCGCGCGTTGGTGGCCGCGATCACCCGCACGTCGGCGCGCTTCACCTTGCTCGAGCCCACCGGGGTGAACTCGCCGGTCTGCAGCACGCGCAAGAGCTTCGCCTGCTGCTGCATCGGCATGTTCCCTACCTCGTCGAGGAACAGCGTTCCCCCGTCCGCCACCTCGAAGGCGCCGGCCCGGTCCGTCTTCGCGTCGGTGAAGGCTCCGCGCACGTGGCCAAACAGCTCGCTCTCGAAAACGCCCTCCGCCACGCCTCCAGCGTTCACCGTCACCAGCGGCCTGCCTGCGCGCTTCGAGACGCCGTGGATGTACCGGGCCACCACTTCCTTCCCGGTCCCGTGCTCGCCGGTGATCAGCACGTTGGCCTCGCTGGGGGCGACCTTGTCCAGCACGCGCAGCACGCTCTGCATCGCCGGGGAACGCGCGATCATCTGCGGGGCGCTGCCGCGCAGCCGCGAGTTCTCCTCCTCCAGCCGCCGGCTGCGCCGCAGCGCCTTCCCCAGCTCGATCTGCGTGCGCAAGGTCGCGATCAGCCGCGCGTTGTCCCACGGCTTCTGCACGTAGTCCCGGGCGCCGCGGCGCATCGCTTCCACCGCGCCTTCGACGCTGCCCCAGGCCGTCATCACGATCACCGGCAGCGTCGGCTCCAGCCCCCGGAGCTTGGAGAGCAGATCGAGCCCCTCGCCGCCGCTGGTGGTGTCGCGCGCGTAGTTCAGGTCGATCAGCGCCGCGTCGAAGTCCTCTTGCTCGAGCGCGGAGAGCACGCCCGCCGGCGAGGTGGCTGGCACCATGGCGATGCCCTCGCGCTTGAGCAACAGGCGCAGCGCCTCGAGGACGTCGGGCTGATCGTCCGCCGCGATGATCCGGGTCACGTCTCCAGCCACCCGTCCCGCAGCCGCACGATGCGGTTGCCGTACGCCGCGTTGGTCTCGGAGTGCGTCACCTGCACGATGGTGGCGCCCTGCCGGTTGAGCTCGCGGAACAGCCGCATGATCTCCTCGCCCTGCTCGGAGTGCAGGTTGCCCGTGGGCTCGTCGGCGAGCAAGAGCTTGGGCTTGGCGATCACCGCCCGCGCCACCCCGACCAGCTGCTGCTGTCCGCCGGAGAGCTGCGTCGGGTAGAGGTCTTTCTTGCCGACGATGCCGAAGCGGTCGAGCGTGTCGGCCACCACCGCCTGCCGCTCGGACGCCTTCATGTCCCGGTAGCTGAGCGGCACCTCGAGGTTCTCCGCGACCGTGAGCGAGTCGAGCAGGTGGTACTGCTGGAACACGAACCCGACGGTGCGCTTGGCCAGCTCGGCCCGCTGCTTCCCGCCCAGCTTGTGCACCGGCTCGCCGAACAGTTCGTACTCGCCAGCCCAGGCGTGATCCAGCAACCCGAGGATGGCGAGCAACGTGCTCTTCCCCGCTCCCGACGGGCCCATCACGGTCACGAACTCGCCCGGCGCGATGTCCAGGTCGATGCGACGCAAGAGGAAGATCTGCCCCGGCCCGTGCTTCACGGCCTTCTCGACGTTTCGCAGCTTGATCACCGCAGGCTCCTCACCACGAACGCGCCGATCGCCACCACGGCCGCGGCGCAGACCTGCGCCGCGGCGAGCGCCAACAGCAGGGTGGCGAGCAGGGTCATCTTACTCAGCCCTCAAGGCGACCGCGGGATCCACGCGCGTCGCACGGCGCGCCGGCAGCCAGCTCGCCAGCACCGCCACTGCCACCAGCAGCGCCGAGATCCCCGCATACGTCAGCGGATCCCGCTCGCTCACGCCGTAGAGCTGGGTGGCCATCACGTGCGCGCCGGCGAGCGCGACCAAAAGGCCGATCGCCAGACCCAGCCCGGCCAGCCGCAAGGCTCGCCCCATGATCATCCCGAGCACGTCGCGGGCCTGCGCGCCGATGGCGATGCGCACGCCGATCTCCCGGGTCCGCTGGCTCACGGCGTAGGACGTCACCCCGTAGATCCCGAGTGCGGAGAGGACCAGCGCGAGCGCGGCGAAGGCGGCGAGGAGCTGGAGCGGGAACCGCCGCGGAGCCAGCGCGGAGCCCACGCGGTCCACGAACGGCATCGCCCAATCCACCGGCTGCGCAGGATCGATCGCGGCCAAGGCAGCCCTCATCTCCTGCGCCATGCGCTCGGGACGCACCGAGGTCCGAGCCACGATCACCATCTGGCTCTCGGAGAGCTGCGGCTGCGGGAGGTAGAAGACCGGCGGCGCGGCCAGATCGAGCCCGAAGTCATGCGTATCCGCCACTACCCCTACGATCGTGCGCCAGGCGTTGAACGCGTTCCCGCCCCCCTCGTAGCCGAACCGCAGCCGCTTCCCCAGCACGTCCTGCCCGGGAAAGTACTTCCGCACCCAGGCATCGTTCACGATCACCACGAACGGGGACTTCTCGTCGTCGCCCGCCGTGAAGGTCCGCCCCTGTCGCAGCGCGACGCGCAAGGTCTCGAAGTACCCCGGCATCACGCGGCGCAGCTCGTCGTCGGGAGCGGCGTCTGGCGTCTTCGGCTCGAATCCCTCGAGCTTGTAGCTCCAGTCGCCCCTGTCCTGGAGGGGCAGCAGATTCGCGGCGCCTGCCGACTCCACGCCGGGAAGCGCGGCCACCCGCCGCATCGCCTCGTTCCAGTAGCGGATCTGCGCCTCGCCCTTGCCGTAGGCGTCGCCGCTCAGCGACACCTGCGCGGCCACCACGCCCTCCGGCGTGAAGCCGGCGCTTATGGAAAGTATCTGCGCGAAGCTGCGCAACAGGAGGCCGGCGCCCGCAAGCAGGACCAGGGAGAGCGCGACCTGGGCCACGATCAACCCGGAGCGCAGGCGGCCCGCGCGGTGTCCGGACGAGCCATGGCCGCCGTCCTTGAGCGCGGAAGCGAGATCGCTGCCAGTGGTCTGCAAGGCCGGAGCGAGACCGCAAAGGATCGTCGTCAGCATCGTCATGCCGAGCGCGAACCCGAGCAGCGCCCAGCTCACCTTCACGTCGGCGAGCTGCCGGATGGTCTCGGGTGCGGCGGCCAGCAGCACGTCCAGCGACCAGACCGCGATCAGGACGCCGGCGCCCCCGCCGATCACCGCCAGGATCGCGCTCTCGGTGAGCAACTGGCGCACGAGCCGGCCGCGGGCGGCGCCGAGCGCGGACCGCACGGCGATCTCGCGCCCTCGGGCGGCCCCGCGCGCGAGCAACAGATTGGCCACGTTCGCGCAGGCGATCAGCAGCACGAAGAACACGGCGCCCAGCAGCACGAAGAGGGGTTGCCGCGCGCTTCCGACGAAGCGATCGCGCAGCGGCCGCATCGTCCAGTACCAGCTGCTCGGGTTCGACCCGTACGACCTCGGATTGGCGGCGCGGACCTCGGCCGACAAGTCCAGCAGCCCCCGCAAAGTGCCCTCCAGCGTGACACCCGGAGTCAGCCGGCCGATCGGAAGGATGTACCGGTTGCCGCGTTCGTTCGCGAGCTCCTCTGCCGAAAATCCGAAGGGCAGCCAGATCTCGTTCTCCACGTCCCAGCGGAAGCCTGCAGGAAGGATCCCGACGATGGCGCGCGGCTTGCCGTTGATCGTCAGCGTTCGCCCGAGCACGGCGGGGTCTGCGCCGAACCGCTTGCGCCAGGTCGACCAGGAGAGCATCACGCTCTCCGGAGCGCCCTGCTTGTCCTCCTCTGCCGTGAAGACGCGGCCGAGCGCCGGGTGCACGCCCAGCGTGGAGAAGAGGGTGCCCGTCGCGTAGCCGGTCTTCACGCGCTCGGAACGATCTCCGCCCTGCAGGGCCGCGTTCCGGTTCGAGTAGATGCCGACCGACTGGAGGAACGGCGCCCTGCGCAGGTCGTAGTACTCCGCCGCAGAGATTTGGATGTCGGTCAGGCCCTGCGCGGGGAAGTTCCCCCGGATGGAGACCAGCCGGCTCTCCTCTCCCCAGCCGAGGGAGCGGAGCAGGACCGCATGCACCACGCTGAAGATCGCGGTGGTCGCGCCGATCCCCAACGCCAGGGCGAGCACCGCCGCGACCGTGAACCCCGGTGTGCGAACCAGACCGCGCAGGGCAAAGCGGAAATCTTTCAGG
The DNA here is from genome assembly GCA_035635635.1 of Myxococcales bacterium. Classification (GTDB taxonomy): domain Bacteria; phylum Myxococcota; class Myxococcia; order Myxococcales; family 40CM-4-68-19; genus 40CM-4-68-19. The sequence continues at coordinate 11,499 of DASQAS010000019.1, forward strand.
AGCGAATCCATCGGTCACTCCGTGCGCAAGGCGGCCATGGGGTCGATCCGCGCGGCGCGCAGCGCGGGGATGCCGCTCGCCACCAGCGCCACCAACCCGAGCAGCGCGGCGATCCCAGCGAAGGTGAGCGGGTCGCGGGCGCTCACCCCGTAGAGTTGCGATGCGATCAGCCGTCCTCCGGCGAGCGCGGCCGCGGCGCCGATGGCGAGCCCGATGCCGACGGTTCCGAGCGCGCTCGCCAGCACCATCCGGACCACGCGGCCCGCGGAAGCCCCCACCGCCATGCGGACGCCGATCTCCCGCGTCCTCTGGGCGACGGCGTACGCGGTCACGCCGTAGATCCCGACGGCCGAGAGCACCAGCGCCAGCGCGGCGAAGACGCCGAGAAGCTGCAGGGGGAACCGGCGCGCGGCCAGCGAGGTCGAGAGCACGTCCTCGAGCGGCAGCACCCGATCGAGCGGCTGCGCCGGATCGACGCGCGACAGCACCTCCCGCAAGGCAGCGGCGGTCACGCGGCCGCGCGCCACCAGCGTCATCTGCGCCTGCGGCTCCTGCGGGGAGGACCAGTAGAAGACCGGCGGGACGGGCTGGTCGAGCCCGTACTCGCGCGCGTCGCTCACCACGCCCACGATCGTCCAGAAGGCGTCGCGGTGACGATCCGTATCGACCTTGATGCGCCGGCCGACGACCGTGTCGGGGACATGATGAGCCGCGGAGCGGCGATTCGTGTCCCCTAGCGCTCCGGGAAAATACCTTCGCGCCCAGGCCTCGTTGACCAGCACGACCAGCGGCGCCTTCGCGTCGTCTGCCGCGGAGAAATCGCGGCCGGCGACCACGCGCTGTCCCATGGCGGCAAAGTATCCCGGCAACACCGAGCGGAATTCGTCGGTGGGCAACGGCTCTCCCGGCGCCCGCTCGTAGCCCTCGATCTCGATGGTCTGCCCCCATTTTCCGCGGGTGGGAAGCAGGAAGATCTCTCCCGCCGCGGTGACGCCGGGGAGCTGCGAGGCGACCCGGAGCGTCTCCTCGAAGTAGCGCTCGCGCGCGTCCGGATCGGCATAGGCCGAGCCGGCCGGAATCAGATCGGCCGCGATCGCGCCTTCTGGGTCGAATCCAGGCGAGACGCGGAGGATCTGCGCGAAGCTGCGGATCAAGAGTCCGGCGCCCACCAGCAGGAAGAGGCAGAGCGCCACCTGGGCGATGACCAAGGCCCGGCGCAGCCGCGCACCGGGAGCTCCGCCCGAGCCGCGCCCTCCATCCTTGAGCGAGCTGGCGAGATCCACGCGGCTTGCGCGCAAGGCGGGCACCAGCGCGAAGACGAGCGTGGTCGCGATGGTCAGCCCGGCGGAGAAGGCGAGCACGGCGCGATCGATGCGCACCTCGCCCACCTGCCGGATCTGGCGCGGAGCCACCGCGAGCAACACGTCGAGTCCCCAGGTGGCGAGCAGCACACCCAGGAAGGCCCCGAGCGCCGAGAGCAACAGCCCCTCGGTGAGGAGCTGCCGGACGATGCGCGACCGCTCGGCTCCGAGCGCCGAGCGCACGGCGAACTCGCGTTCCCGCACCGCCGAGCGCGCCAGGAGCAGGTTCGCCACGTTTCCGCAGGCGATCAAGAGGACGAGCAGGACCGCCCCGAACAGGACCAGGATCGGCTGCCGCGAGGAGGCGACGAACCTCTCCCGCAGCGGCTCGACGTGCAGCACCGACTTCATCTCCGGCGGATAGTTGTCCGGATGCATTTCGGCGATCCGCATGGAGAGCTGCTCGATCTCCTCGTTGGCCGCGGCCAGCGGAATGCCGGGCCGGAGCCTGGCCATGACCTCGAGGTAGTGCGCGCCCCGATCGCCCAGGCGCTGCGTCTCGGTGAAGCCGTAGGGCACGAAGAACTCGTACGTGCCGGCGTAGCTGAAGCCCTCGGGAAGGACGCCGATGATCTGACGGCTCTGCCCGTCCACGACCACCGAGCGCCCGATCACGGCGGGATCGCCGCCGAACCGGCGCCGGAACGTCGCGGCGCTGATCAGCGCGACGCCGTCGCTCCCCTTCAGATCCTCTTCAGGGCCGAAGGCGCGGCCGATCTGCGGGCGGACCGCGAGCGAGGTGAAGAAGCCGGAGGTCACCCGCGCCACTGGCACGCGCTCGGCGCGCTCAGCCGACTGGAGCGCTCCGGTCCCGCGGTTGAAGGCGCCCAGGCTCTCCAGCGACTTCGCCTCGGGCAGGTCGTACAGCTCGGGGACTGAAAGCCCGCCCTTGCCGCTGCCGATGCCCGCGAAGGTCCGGTAGACCGAGACCAGGCGGCTCTCGTCGCCCCAGCCGAGCGAGCGCAGCAGCACGGCGTGGACCACGCTGAAGATCGCGGTGGTCGCGCCGATCCCCAGCGCCAGGGCGACCACCGCGGCAGCCGTAAATCCCGGCGTCCTCGAAAGCCCCCGAAGCGCGAACCGCAGATCGCGAACGAGCGCATCCATCGGCATCCCCTCAGGCCGCGGACGTGCCCGTCTCCTCGACGATGCGCCCGTCGAAGAGCGACACCGTGCGGGTCGCGAGGCGGGCGTACGCGGGATCGTGTGTGACCATGATCAGGGTCGATCCGCCCTGGTGCAGCTCCGACAGCAGCTTCATCACCGCCTGGCCGTTCTTCGAGTCCAGGTTTCCGGTGGGCTCGTCGGCGAGCAGGATCAGCGGATCGCCGGCCACCGCCCGCGACACCGCCACGCGCTGCTGCTGGCCGCCGGAGAGCTGCCCGGGCATGTGCCGCGCCCGGTGGCTCATGCCCACGCGGTTCAGCGCGTCCTCGACCCGCTTCTTGCGCTCGGCGGGCGGCATGCCTCGGTAGGTGAGCGGCAGCTCGACGTTCTCGAAGACCGTCAGGTCCCCGATCAGGTTGAAGCTCTGGAAGATGAACCCGATGTGGCGGTTGCGGACGTGGGCCCGGTCGGAGGGCGAGAGGTCCTGCACCGGCTTGCCGTCCAGCAGGTACTGGCCGCCGGTGGCCGTGTCGAGCAGGCCGAGGATGGCGAGCAGCGTGGTCTTGCCGGAGCCGGAGGGTCCCACGATGGAGAGCCACTCGTTCTTCCCGACCGCGAGGTGGATGTTGGAGAGCGCGTGCGTCTCCACCTCGTCGGTGAGGAAGACCTTCTCGATGTTCTGCATCTCGATCAACGCTTCGCTCACCGGAGCCTCACGCGGTCGGTTGTGTCCCACTGGGACATGTCGGACAGGATCACGGCGTCGCCCTCGGCGAGGCCGTCGAGCACTTCCACGGTGCTGACCGAGCTCCGGCCGAGCCGCACTTTCACGCGGTGCGCCTCGTCGCCTCCGGGGAGCAGCCTGAACAGCTCGGTCTGGGCCCCGGGCTGCGCGCCGGCGGGCCGGCCCACGAACAGGACGTTCTGGAGCTTCTCGATCTCGATGGTGCCTTCCACGGTGAGGTCGGGCCGTGACCCGCGCGGCAGCTCGGCCGGAAGCGCGATGTCCACCTCCACCGAGCCCTGGCTGGCGGACGGCGAAATGCGCGAGACCTCTCCCTTCACCACGCCGTTGCGGGTGTCGACCACCGCGGGGAGATGCAGCGCGAGGTCGCGCGCCTGCGTCTCGGGGATCCGGAGCACCGCCTTGAGCTTCTCCGGCTGCACCACCTTCGCCAGCATGGCGCCCGGCGTGACCCATTGCCCGAGCTCCAGCGGCAGCTCGGAGAGGACGCCGCGATCCACCGAGCGGACGTTCATCGAGTCCACCTGCTTGCGCCGGAAGGCGACCACTGCCTTGAGCCGCTCGATCTGCGCCTGCTGCGCCGCCACCTGCTCCTTGCCGCTGCCGGCGACCACGCCAAGCCGCTTCCGCTCCAGCTCGAGGCGGCTCTTCAGCTCCACCGCGCGCTCCACCTGCATCCGCGCTTCCACCTCGCTGATCACGCCGTCCCTGGCCAGCTTCTGATCGGCCTGCGCGCGGCGCTCGGCGTCCGCGGCCTGGGCCTCCAGCGTGGCCAGGCCGGACTGGGTGAGCAGCGTGTTGCCGTGGGTGGTGGCGCGCAGGTTGATCATGTCCCCCTCGGCCTGCGCCAGCTGGCGCTCGGCATCCAGCGCCTGCAGCATCACGTCGGGATTCGAGAGCTCGAGCAGCACGGTGCCGGGCTCCACCTGCGCTCCGGGCCGCAGCGGAATGCGCTCCACGCGGCCGGCGGTGTCGGCGGTGATGAACCGGATGCGCTCCGGCACCAGCGTGCCCGGACCCTTCACCTCCCGGAGCATCGGGCCGCGCTTCACGGTGTCGGTCCAGAGGCCACCGCGATCGACCACCGGCGCGGCGGCGCGCAGCCGCGAGAGCGCCAGCGTGATGGCGACGACTCCGGCGATCGCGAACGCCGCGACGATCAGGTTGCGCTTGCGCTTGTTCCGCGGCTTGCGCGGGATGTCGACCACGCTCTGGCGTGGCTCGATCCGGGTCGGCTCGGGCTGCATCGGATCGTCCATTTCAGCGAAGTTCGTGCCAAGGAGTGTCAGAGGGGAAGCTGCCCCGGGTTTGCCCGGGGAAGGGATCTTCCGTCCCATTTCCGAACAGGTGAGGAAACGAGGCTTTTCTTTTGGGTTCGGGGTTCGGGTCTCGGCGCTTTCGCGCCTCGTTGGGTCGGGTTCGGGTTCGGGATCGCGTTCGGGGTATGGGTTGCAAACAGGATCGCGGTTTTGCTAGGCCGGTGGCGTGTCCTTCTGGCGGGAGATGTCCAGGTCGGAGCGCGCCGCCTTCCGCGCCTGCTTCGGCGGCTGGGCGCTCGACGGGATGGACTTCCAGTTCTACAGCTTCGTCATCCCTACGCTGATCGCGGGCTGGGGTCTCACCAAGGCGCAGGCCGGAACCCTGCAGACCACCACGCTGCTCGCGTCTGCCCTCGGCGGCTGGCTGGCGGGACTGATCGCGGACCGGATCGGCCGGGTGCGGACGCTGCAGATCACCATCCTCTGGTTCGCGCTCTTCACTGGTCTGTGCGGCCTGGCGCAGAGCTATGGCCAGCTTCTCCTCGCGCGCAGCCTGATGGGCCTGGGATTCGGCGGCGAGTGGGCGGCCGGCGCCGTGCTGATGGGCGAGGTAATCGCGGCGCGCCACCGCGGCAAGGCCGTCGGGACGGTCCAGAGCGGCTGGGCGCTGGGATGGGGCGCGGCGGCCATCCTCTATACCGTCACCTTCCGCGTCCTCCCCGAGCAAGTCGCCTGGCGCGTGCTCTTCCTCGCCGGACTGTTGCCGTCGGTCCTCGTCCTGTACATCCGCCGCAACGTGGAAGAGCCCGAGGTGTTCCGCGCCGCCCAGCAGAGTCGCTCGCGCGGGCGTTTCTGGGAGATCTTCGCGCCCTCGATCGCGCCGACCACCGCCCTGGCCGCGCTGCTCGCCACCGGCGCGCAGGGCGGGTACTACGCCATCACCACCTGGCTGCCCACCTATCTGAGGACCGTGCGCGGGCTCTCGGTGTTCAACACCGGCGGCTATCTGGGCGTGGTGATCGCGGGGTCCTTCGCAGGATACCTGGTCAGCGCCTGGCTCTCCGACGAGCTCGGCCGCAAGAAGAACTTCTACCTGTTCTCGTTCTGCTCGATGGTGACCGTGCTGATCTACACGCTCGCGCCGATCAGCAACCGCGCCATGCTGGTGCTGGGCTTTCCGCTCGGGTTCTTCGCCAGCGGCATCTTCAGCGGGATGGGTGCCTTCTTCACCGAGCTGTTCCCGACCCGCATCCGCGGGTCGGGCCAAGGCTTCAGCTACAACTTCGGCCGGGGTGTCGGCGCGCTGTTCCCCAGCGTGATCGGGTTCCTCTCCGCCTCGATGCCGCTGGGGCGCGCCATCGGCATCTTCGCCGCCTCCGCCTACGCCGTGCTCTTCGTCGCGGCCCTGCTTCTCCCGGAGACGCGCGGCCGGGAGCTGGCCGCGGTTGCCTGAGCTGCACAATCTCTGCGCGGGCGCCGCGCTGCTCTCGATGCCGAACGCGGAGGCGCTCGCGGTCGCGGCGGCGCTGGCGGCCCGTCGCCCGGAGGGATTCCTCGACGCGGTCCCGGGCGCGCAAACGCTGCTGCTGCTCTACGATCCGGACCGGCTCGATCCGGCGCGGCTCCGCTTGCCGGCGGCTTCGGAAGCGCCGCGCCCGCGCGCAGTGCGCCTCCAGGCGCGCTACGACGGGGAGGATCTCGACGAGGTCGCCCGGGAGCTGGGCGCCTCCAGGGCGGAGGTGATCCGCCGCCACACCGCGGCGGAGCACGTCGTCTCCTTTCTCGGCTTCGCCCCCGGGTTCGCATACATGACCGGAGGGTTCGCGCTGCCGCGTCTGCCGACGCCGCGCGTGCGCGTCCCGGCAGGCAGCGTGGCCATCGCCGACGGATACACCGGCATCTATCCGGCGGAGACCCCGGGAGGGTGGCGGCTGCTCGGCCGGGTCGCCGCGCGCATGTTCGATCCGTCCGCGAGCCCGCCCGCGCTGCTACGCCCCGGAGACCGCGTGGTGTTCGAGCCGGTAGAGGATCTGGCGGAAGTCACGCCGCCGGTGCCCGCGGGGCGACCTGGAACGCCCCTGTTGCGGCTGATCGCTCCCGGCGCCTTCACCTCCGTGCAGGGCGGTCCGCGGTACGGATTGCTCTCTTCCGGCGTCCCCGCCGGTGGCGCCATGGATCTCGCCGCGCTCGCGGCCGCGAATCGCGCTGCCGGCAACGATCCCCTCGACGCAGCGCTCGAGATCACGCTCGCCGGCCCCGAGTTGGAAGCGCTCGAGGACGTCCGCGTGGCGCTGGGAACGTGGGTCCGGGAGCTTGCGCGCGGCGAGCGCTGGCAGACGGGTCCGGTGCAGAAGGGCGTCCGCGCCTACCTGGCCGTGGGCGGCGGCCTCGCGCAGCCGCTTCCGGGCGAGCCCACGCGCGCCCTCCGCCGCGGCGAGGTGCTGCATCGCGCGCCGCCGGGGTTGGCGCACCAGGCAGCGCGCCCTCCGGAAATCCCGGCGCGCTGTGGCGAATCGCGGATCGAAGTGCGCGCGCACCGCGGACCGCAGTGGCGCTTCTTCGCGGGCCCGGAGGGGTTCTTCCAGAGGGAGTATCGCGTCTCTCCCAACAGCGACCGGCGCGGCTTGCGCCTGCAGGGAACGGCGCTGGCCCTGGCGCGCCGCTCGGACATCCCGCCCGAGGGGACGGCGCCGGGCGCTGTCCAGGTCCCCGGAGACGGACTGCCCATCGTGCTCGGACCGGACCGCCCGGTCACCGGCGGATATGCGAAGATCGCCACCGTGGTCCCCGCGGACTTTCCCCTGCTCGCCCAGGCGCGACCCGGCACTGTCATCCGGTTCGTTGAGGAGCCATGGACCTGAACGCGGACCTCGGCGAAGGCATGGAGGACGGGCCCATCCTGCCGTTCCTCACCAGCGCCAACGTGGCCTGCGGCCTGCACGCCGGGGGGCCGATCACCATGGACCGCACGGTCGCCCAGGCCTTGTCCCAGGGCGTGCACGTCGGGGCTCACCCGAGCTATCCCGACCGCGAGAACTTCGGGCGCACCGCCATGGACCTGCCGCTCGACGAGGTCCGCGCGCTGGTCCTCTACCAGGTCGGGGCGCTGGACGCGATCGTGCGCGCGCGCGGGGGCCGTCTTTCGCACGTGAAGGCACACGGCGCCCTCTACAACCGCGCCGCGCGCGATGCGCCGCTCGCCCGCGCCATCGCGGAGGCGGTCCGGGAGTTTGGACGCGACCTGATCCTGGTGGGGCTGGCGGGATCCGCCCAGCTCGCGGCGGCGCGGGCCGCCGGGCTGCGCGCCGCGGGCGAGGCCTTCGCGGACCGCCGCTACCTGCCCGACGGCTCGCTGATGCCGCGCTCGCAGCCCGGCTCGGTGCTGCACGACGCGTCGGAAGCGGCGGAGCAGGCGCTCCGGATCGCCAAGGAAGGAAGCGTGGTGGCCTCCGACGGCTCGCGCCTGCGGGTCGACGCGGAGACCCTCTGCCTGCACGGAGATACGCCCGGAGCGGTGGCGATCGCGCGCGCCATCCGCGACCGGCTCGAGTCGTCCGCCGTCCTGATCGCGCCGCTCTGACCGCGGCGCGGAGCCTGTTGCATTCGGAGCCGATATGCTCGCCGCCTGGTACGAGAAGAAGGGAAGCGCCCGCGACACGTTGGTGGTTTCGGATCTGCCCGATCCGGAGCCGGGGCCGGGGGAAGTCCGGGTGCGAATCGCCGCCTCGGCCGTGAACCCGACCGACACCAAGGCCCGCGCCGGACGGAAAGGGAACATGGCGATGCAGTTCCCGCGGGTGATTCCGCACCAGGACGGGGCCGGGACCATCGATCGGGTCGGCCGAGGCGTGCCCGAGGAGCGCGTAGGCCAGCGCGTCTGGATCTACGAAGCGCAATGGCAGCGGCCGTCGGGCACCGCGGCGCAACTCGCCACCGTGCCGGCGGAGAACGCCGTCCCGCTGCCGGAGCGCGTCTCCTTCGAGGAGGGCGCCTGCCTGGGCATCCCGGCGATCACCGCCCACGCCTGCCTCTTCTCGGACAGCGAGATCGCCGGCAAGACGGTGCTGGTGGCCGGCGGCGCGGGCGCGGTGGGCTACTACGCGGTGCAGCTCGCCCGCCTGGCCGGGGCGCGCGCAATCGCGACGGTCGGATCCGCCGAGCAGGAAGCGCTTTTGCGCCAGGCGGAAATCGAAGACGTGCTCGATCGCCGCGAGTCGGGCCTGAACCAGCGCATCCTGCAGGCCACCGGCGGGCGCGGCGTCGATCGCATCGTCGAGGTTGCCCTGGGCGTCAACCTGCCGCTCGACGCGGAGGTGCTGGCCCCCAGCGGCGTGATCGCCACCTTCGCCTCCGACGCGGACAGCGAGCCGCCGCTGCCGTTCCGCGCGTTCCTGCTCAAGAACGCCACCATCCGATTCGTGCTCGTCTACCTCGTCTCCCCGGAGGCCCATCGCGCGGCCGTTCGCGACCTGACGGCACATCTGCAGGACGGGCGCCTGCGGCACTCGATCTCGCGCAGGTTTCCCCTGCGCGAGATCGCCGCCGCGCACGAGGCGATGGAGGCGGGGCACCTCAATGGGAAGGTGATCGTCACGCTCTAGGCGCAATGCCGGTCAGTGAAGCGACAGACGTTGACGTTGTCGATCGACGTTGTCGTGATCGTGCGACGGCGACGGCGACGGCGACGTGGCCGTCGACGACTGATCGGCATGTCAGGTGCAGTTGCTGGATGAATCACCATGCAGCCTTCAAAAGCTCGACGCCTACCGCTGTGCCGTCGAGGTACCGCGGCGACGAACTCCTCGACGTATCGTCGGAATACTCACGCGATTGTGTCGATGTACTGATCCGCCCACGGCCACGTCGCCGTCGCCGTCGCCGTCCACGCTCACGACCACGTCGACGTCGCCGCCATGTAGGTCGCGCTGCGCGCTCCGGCGCACCTCCGTTCACGCCTTCGCGACGACCTCGCGAGGAAGAGGAATCGGCG
>DASQAS010000020.1:0-1708 GCA_035635635.1 Myxococcales bacterium
AGATCGCTCCGATGAGCTATCTGAAGGACGCATCCCCGGCCCAGGTGCTGGACGAGGACCATTTCAAGCGCGACCGTCCCACCGCGGTGAGCGAAGAAGGGCTGCGCGCCATCCTGGACGCGCCCGTTTACCTCGACACGACGCAGCGCCTCGGGGTGCTGCCGGTGGAGGCCTTCTACCGGCCGGATTACGCGCTCCCGCTCCCGCCGGTTCCGGCCGAGCTGACGCGGTCGCTCGACGCGGCGGGGATTTTCGAGGCGACCTCGGAGATCTCCACCGACTGGCCCGCGGACCACGACCTCCCGGGCCTGCGCGAGCTGGCCGCGCGCTACCGCTCGGGATATCTGCTGCTGTACCGGCACCGCTTCGCCGACGACAATTCCGCCAACGGCTGGTGCTGGCTCTATCCCACCATCATCGGCGCCATCGTCGCTCCCTCGCGCACGCTGGAGACGGCGGGAGTCCTGGAAGCGACGCTGTTCGACGTCCGCACCGGGACGCTGCTCTTCACCGTGTACGAGCGCGTTCGCGCCAGCACGGACGCGACTCCCTGGAATGACGGCCACAAGATGCAGGAGATGAAGGCGCGGCTGCTGAAGGAGGCCGGGGAGAAGCTCGCGGCGCAAGTGGTCGCGAAGGTGCGCCAGCTGGTCGCGCTGAAGCCGGCCAGCGCGGACGGGGCGCGACGTTTGTAGTGGTGCGTTGCTGCGGGGCGGTTGCTTTTCGTGGGTCGGGGTCGGGTGTGGCGTTCGCGCACGCGGCGACATCAGCTTGCCCCGGGGCAAGTGAGCTGGGGATAACTCGTGAGTTGTGGATAACTCTGGCGGTGCCGCTACCCTGAGCGCTAGATGCGGTCCAACGCTTGGCGCAGGTCGTCCACCAGGTCCTGCCCGTTCTCGATCCCGACTGACAGCCGGATGAATCCGTCGTCGATGCCCAGGCGCTTGCGGGTCTCGAGCGGGACCGACGCGTGCGTCATGATCGCCGGGTGCTCAATCAGGCTTTCCACCCCTCCCAGCGACTCGGCCACCGTGAAGAGCCGCACGGCCTTGAGGAACGTCCGCGCCGCGGGCAGCCCGCCCTTGACCACGAACGTCAGCATCCCGCCGAAGCCCTTCATCTGCTTCTTCGCCAGCGCGTGCTGCGGATGCTCGGGCAGTCCGGGCCAGGTGACCCGCTGGACCTTGGGGTGCCGCTGGAGCGACTCGGCGATCAGGCGGGCGTTCTGCTCGTGGCGCTCCATGCGGACGTGCAGCGTCTTCAGCCCGCGCAGCACCAGGAACGAGTCCAGCGGGCCGGGGACCGCGCCGACCGCATTTTGCAGGAAAGCGAGCTTCTCGTGCAGGTCGTCGCGGCGCAGGACCAGCGCGCCGGCCACCACGTCGCTGTGGCCGTTCAGGTACTTGGTCATCGAGTGCGCCACCACGTCGAACCCGAATTCCAGCGGCCGCTGGAAGAACGGGGTGGCGAAGGTGTTGTCGCAGACCGAGATCGCGCCGCGCTTGCGCGAGACTTCCGCGAGCGCGGCCAGGTCGCAGATCTTCAACATCGGATTCGTGGGCGTCTCGACCCAGAGCAGCCTCGTGTTCGGGCGGAAGGCCGCTTCCACCGCCTTCGGGTCGGTCACGTCGACGTAGCTCTGCTCGATGCCCAGCCGCTTGAAGACCTTGTCGGCCAGGCGGAAGGTGCCGCCGTAGAGATCGTCGCT
>DASQAS010000021.1:0-40858 GCA_035635635.1 Myxococcales bacterium
AATCTGCGCGGCCGCCGTCGCAACGCACGGGCCGAACGGAATCTGCACGGCGCCCACGTCTCCGTCCGCAGCGAAAAGCCAACGGCACGATGGTCACTCCGCTATGCCTTCCGCTCCGGCACCGCGCACACCCGCATCCCCAGCACCGCGGACACCCGGTGCCGATTCCGCGCGAATCGGTCGTACCCCCAGTTCGCGATCTGCATGATTCCTGGAGCCCGCAGCGCCGCGCCCATCAGTGACCATCCCGGCAGTTCCCGGAGGATCCGCGCGACCCCTTCGCCGCGCACCGTCTTCCGCTTGCCATCGAGCACCACCATCGTGTGCTCCGTCTCCTCGCGCGTCACGCCAGCCGGGAGCCGCTCTGCGTCATTGCCGATGAAATAGAAAACGCCTTTGCGGTCGCGCTTCTTGACCCACCCGACCGATGCCTGACAAACGCCGCAGTCGGCGTCGTAAACGACTACCAGCATGCTCGAAGCATACGTTACGCCCCCTCCGAATGCATGCGCTCGCCGCGGCGTTGCTGGACTTGACTCCGGCGGACTGGGTCTCGATGGCAACGCTCCCACAAGCGCCGGCGCGTCTGCCGCGGCCCTCCTCGCCGCGCGCCGAATACGGAACCGGACCCTACCCCGACCTGCGTGCTAGAACGAATCCATGGTGCCGGAGAAGTACCGCCTCGCCGCCGTGGGGCGCTTCCTCCTCGAGCAGTTCGAGCTGCGCAGACCCGGCATTCGCGAGTGGACTCCGCAGATCGAAGCCTCCCTCCGCCAGGACGCGGAAGGCGAGCTGCAGCTGATGGAGAAGCAGGCGCGGGAGCTGGGCATCGACGACTCCGGCTATTGGCAGCGCGTCCGGCGCGCCCTCGACGAGATCCTCCTGCCGCGCTATGCGGCCCTCGCCACCGAGGAGATCGCGCTGGCGCGGCGCGACTACGGGATCTGGCGCGGCGGCGACCTGGTCGCGCGCGCCACCTTCGCGCTGGCCGGGTTCATCCTCGGCATCATCTGCGTGGAAGTGCCGTACATCCCCATCCAGGCGAAGTGGTTCCCCGCGCTGCTCCTGGTGTTGGGCCCGCTCTTTCCCGACGCCGTGATGTGGCTGCACCGCAGGAAGTGGCGCCGGAAGCTCGAAGCGCTGGTGGCGGACCTGCACCATGCCAGCGCGACCCTGGACACGTACCGGCCGCTCTCCGAGCTGACCCGCGCTCTGGGCGTGGTCTCGGAAGCGTCCGCGCTCGAAGAGGCGCCGCCCCGCGCGGTGCGAGAGAGGAGCTGAGGTGGCATTCGACCTGAACGTCCCCCGCGTGAGTGTTCCGCAGGGCAAGAGGGCGCGGTTGCTCTGGGTGCTAGGCGCGGCGCTCCTGGTGCTGCTGGTCGGCTACAACTCCTGCACCACCTACGTGAAACCGGGCGAGGCGGGCGTCAAGCAAATCAAGTTCGGCCTCGGCAAGGGCATCGAGCCGTTCGTCTACGGCACCGGTCTGCACTACGTGGGGGTGGGGGAGACGATGCACCGCTTCCCCGTGCGACTCCAGGTCCTCGAGCTGAGCAACTCGCGGAGCGAGGAGGATCTGGAAGGGCACCGCATCGCGCCGGGCGTGAACATCCAGACCAGCGAAGGGTACGCGGTGCAGCTGGATCTGACCGTCCTCTACCGGATCGCGGACCCGCTCAAGGTCATGCAGACCATCGGGCCCGGCCGGCTGTTCGAGGACAGCGCCGTGATCCCGCGCGCCCAGCAGGACTTGCGCCGCGCGCTGGGCGAGCTGGACGCGGAGGACTTCTACCGCGGCGACAAGCGCGTGCAGAAGGCGCGGGCGGCCCAGCAGGCGCTGGAGGCGGAGCTGAAGGACAAAGGCATCGAGGTCGTCCAGGTCCTGATCCGGCGGTACACCTACGATCAGCGCTACCAGCAGGCCATCGAGCAGCGCAAGATCCAGGACCAGACCGTCTACAAGAACGAAGCCGAAGCAAAGTCCGCTTCGGCGGCGGCGGCGAAGAACAAGATCGTCGCCGAGGGCGCAGCCGCGGTGCAGGTCGAGCTCGCGCGCGGGGAGGCAGAGGTGAAGAAGCTGGAAGCGGACGCGGACCTCTACCGGCGCAGGAAGGCCGCCGACGGCGATCTGCTGGTGAAGCTCGCCGAAGCGCAGGGCACCGAGCTGGAGAACCAGGCCCTGCGCGGCGCGGGGAGCGAGAACATGGTGGGGCTGCGCATGGCGGATGCGCTGCGGGGGACGCGCCTGATCGTGCTCCCGACCGACGGCGAAGGCGCGATGAACCCGCTGGACCTCAAGACGCTGCTCAAGCGCTTCGACGTGAAGGAGTGACCATGGGCAAGCTCGCGCTTCTGTTGCTCTTCACGGCCGGATGCACCTTCCACAGCACCGACTCGACCGAAGTGGGCGTGCTCACCCGCAAGATCGCGCTGTTCGGCAAGGCCGGCGTGCAGCAGGAGACGTATCCGCCGGGCGCCACGTACACGTTCCCGGCGTTCGTCACCGACTGGAACGTCTACAACGTCGCGCTGCAGAACCTCGAGATGGTCCGCACGGTCCAGAAGGGCCGGCGCGCCGCGAACGACGACGTGGAGTTCAAGACCCACGACGGCAATGACATCGCCGTGGACGTCACGGTGGCCTGGCGGATCGACACGGCGAAGACACCCTGGATCCTGGAGCACGTCGGCGGGTCCACCGCCGAGGTGAAGGAGAACCTGGTGCGCCCCGCCTGCCGCAGCATCGTGCGCGACGTGCTGAACACCATGACCAGCGAGGAGTTCTACGTGTCCGAGAAGCGCTTCCTCAAGGCGGAGGAAGCGCGCGAGAAGCTCGCCAGGGTGCTGGCGCAAGAGGGCGTGATCGTCGAGCGGGTGATCCTGGGCGAGCACCACTTCCATCCCGATTACGAGAAGGTGATCCACGACAAGAAGCTGGCGGAGCAGACCGCGGAGCGGATGGTGAGCGAAGGCCACGCCGCCCAGCAGGAATCGCTGCGGAACCTGGAAACCGCGAAGGGACAGGTCGCGCAGAAGATCGCGGCGGCCCGGGGCTCGCTCGACCAGGTGAAGCTGCACGCCGACGCGGACTATTTCGCATCGCAGCGTGAGGCGGAGGCCATCCTGGCCGAGAAGAAGGCGCACGCAATGGGCGTGGAAAAGACCAACCGGGCGATGAGCGGTGCGGGCGGGCGGGCCATGGTCAAGCTCAGCGTGGCGGAGGCGCTGAAGGGCAAGCAGATCGTCTTCCTCCCCTCGGGAGGGAAGTCGGGCGGCTTGCAGACCATGAACCTGAACGACCTGCTGTCGCGGTACGCGTTCGCGGAGTCGCAGTCCGTCGCGAAGCCCGCGGTGAAGGTGCAAGACGACTCGAAGTGACGTCGATCAAGCTCACGCTGGAGTACGACGGCAGCGGGTTCGTGGGATGGCAGGTCCAGCCCAACGGGCGCAGCGTGCAGGAGGAGCTGGAGAAGGGGATCGCGCGGCTCCTGGGCGGTCCCTCCGAGGCGGTGCGCGCCACCGGGGCGGGCCGGACCGACGCCGGCGTGCACGCGCGCGGCCAGGTCGCTTCGATCCACGTCTCCCGGCCGCTGCCGCTGCGCGCCTGGACCGCGGGGCTGAACGCCCTGTTGCCGGAGGATCTGGCCTGCGTGCGCGCCGAGGTCGCGCCGGAAGGATTCGACGCGCGCCGCTGGGCGCGCGGCAAGCGCTACGCGTACACCATCCTCCAGACGCCGGTGCGCGGGCCGCTGCTGCGGGGGCGCGTCTGGGAGATGCGCCGGCCGCTCGACCTCGAAGCGATGCGGCGCGCCGCCCGGGCGTTGCTCGGGAAGCACGACTTTTCCGCCCTGCGCGCCGCGGACTGTCCCGCCCGCACCACCGTGCGCGAGATCCGCAGGCTGGAGATCCTGCAGGAGGGGCCTCGCGTGGAGCTGATCGTCGAGGCGACGGCGTTCCTCAAGCACATGGTCCGGAACATCGTCGGCACCCTCGTCGAAGTCGGCCACGGCCGCCGCGATCCGGATTCGCTGCCGGCCCTTCTGGAGGCTCGCGACCGCGCGCGCGCCGGCCCCACCGCGCCCGCGCACGGCCTTCTGCTCGACGACGTCTTCTACTTGCCCGGAAACGCGGACCCGCGGCAGGAGCTCGAGGATGACTAGGGCCCTCTGGGCGATCAGCATCGGCGTCCTCGGCGTGCTGCTGGCCACCGGCATCTTCCGCCTCCTGCACTGGCAGGGCGGGGTCTTCGTGGTTCTTCTCATCTGGTGCGTCGGCCTGGTCGCCGGCCTGGTCGCGTGGTTCGCGGGAATCCCGCCGCCGGTCGGAGCAGCAGGAGGCCTCTTCGGCGGCCTGCTCGTCGCCGTCGTGCTCGCCGCGACCATCGCCGCCGCGCCGCTCGCCCCCGGCGCACAGCGCCCCGGGCTGCGCGATCTCCTCTGGGGTCCGCTCTTCGGGCTGTTGACCGTGCTCGCGCTCTGCGCGGTGGCGGGCTTCTACGGCGCCCGTGCGGGACTGTTCCTGGCCCGGCGGAGCGGGCGCGGGGCTTAGCGACGGACGGGCTCGGGGCCAGCATCCCGACCAATCCGCCAGGTCTTGTCGCGGATTTGAAGCAGAAAGCCGCCGCCGTCCTCGCGCAACTGATCGCTGAGCGAGAGCTGCGCGGCCCGTGTCAGCCGGGCGCGTTCGCCATCGACCCGAGCGTACAGAGCATCGTCCGCGCCGGCCGCCAGCGTCGCCGGATCCACGTCGACCCATGCCCCCGAGGCGAGCTGGGCGCGCAGGCCCTCGCCGGACGGCTCGATGCGCCGGATGAAGAGCGCCGCGTCCTCGACCTCGAGGTATGCCCAATCCTTTCCGATGCGCGTGGCCCAGCGTCCGTCCGGCGCCCGATGGATCCCCTGGTGCAGCACCGCCAGCGTGCGCGCGTGCTCGACCAGGCCGCCGCGGTGCCAGAACCGGCCCTCCTTGTCGAGGCGCAGCCCGCTCTGCTCGCGAAGCTGCCGCAGGGTCTCCGCGTCCACGGCCCGATTCTACCCGCCCCTCATCTGCGGCCGCTGACCAGGATGGCGCGCGCCGGAAAGCGCATCCGTCCCTGCGGAAAATACGGCCGGATCGCCTCTTCCAGCTCGGCTTTGGCCGCGCGCAGCCGTTCCGGCGAAAGCTGCGCTGGCAGGGGACGCAGCGTGTCGGACATCTCGAAGCGCAGCGGCCAGAAGTCCTCCAGCCGGACCGGTGCTTCGATCTGGAAGTCGATCGCGCGCTCCTGGATTCCCTGCGCGCCGGCCTCCGCGAGCAGGCCCGCCAGCTTTCCGGGCTGCGCGTATCGGAAGGCCCCCGGACCGTCCGGCGTTGGCGCGGGCAGCACGACGTGCCGCGCCAACACCTGGACCGTCGTGCCGAAGAATGGGTTCGACTCGCTGCCGTGCCACACCGCGAGCGCGATCCTCCCTCCCGGCGCCAGCACCCGGAGCATCTCGCGCAGCGAGGCGACAGGGGCTGTGAAGAACATCGCGCCCAGGCGGCAGACCACCGCGTCGAACCGCCCGGACCGGAACGGCAGCGCCTCCGCCGCGCACTGCGCGAAGCCGAGATTCGACGCGCCGCTGCGCGCCGCGACCCGCTTCGCCGCGATCACCATTTCCCGCACCGCGTCAGTGCAGACGACCAGCGCCGGCTTGCGAGTTGCGGCGATCTGCAGCGCAGGCTCGCCAACGCCGGACGCCACGTCCAGCGCGAGATCGTCCGGTCCGACGCCCGCCGCTTCGATCAGGGAGCTGGAAAGAGGCTCGAACATCGCGCGGATCACCGCCGCGTGCTTCTCCCAGAAGGGAGCGCTTTCCCTCCACGCCCGGAGCGTAAGGTTCCACTGTTCCTTCACCGAGGCCAACGCTCGACACCTTCTAGCACCGATCGCGCCGCCTCGGTTGCGCGGCGCGCCTTGACTTGGATCCTGGATCCAAAATACGCGCTGTCCAATTCTCGCGCTCCGCCGATCCACCGCCGGCGCAGCGCTCCCAGCAGCCTCGGGGGCCTCGTGCAGCCACAGGCGCTCAACCGAATCCCGGTCGACATCCTCAGGTCCCGCGTGGTGCAGGAGCTCCGGATCGCCATCCTCCGGGGCGACCTGAGCCCGGGGAGCCGGATCAAGCAGGAGCATCTCGCCTCACAGCTCGGCGTTTCGCGCGAGCCGGTGCGGCAGGCCCTGCTCCTGCTGCAACGCGAAGGGTTGATCCACGCGGAGCCGAAACGGGGCGCCTCCGTGGCCCCGCTCGATCGCCAGCTGATCAACGACGTCTACGGACTGCGGGAGGCGCTGGAGAGCAGGGTGGTCGAGACGTTGTCCCGGTCCTCGCGGTTCGACGTTAGTCCCTTCCGCGCGATGATCGCGCGCGGCCGGACCGCGGTGCGGCGGCGCGACTTCCGCACGCTGGTCGATCTGGACATGGCGTTCCACACCGGCCTGTACGAGGCGGCCGGCAACCGCGTGATCGTCGAGGTGATGCGCGGGCAATGGAGCCAGATCCGGCGGGTGATGTCGATGCTGCTCGATCAGCGCGCGGCGTACCGCCAGAAGATCTGGGACGAGCACCAGGCGATCGTGGAGGCCATCCACGCGCGCAGGCCTGAGCGCGCCGTCGCCGCCGCCGGCCGCCACATCCGCGCCGCGCGGAAGATCCTGATCGAGACGTTCGACGCCGCGGCTCCAGCCCCGCTGGCCCGCGCATCGCAGGATTGAACCACCAGCAGCATTGAACCTCCAGGCAAGGGGATCGAAATGGGCAACCCGAAAATCACCCGGCGCGATGCGCTGCGCGGCCTCGGCGCCGGCGCACTCGCCGCCGCCGGCAGCTCCCTGACCTCGCCCGCAGCCGCCGCCGAGTCCGAGCGCGGCGGCCGCTGCAAGCCCTCGAAGCGCAAGGGCCGGATCCTGATGGACGGCCACGTCCACGTGACCAACAAGACCTTCTGGCTCGGCATCGACACCTGGGAGCCGTCGCCGACCGGCACGGGTTGGGACTACCTGCGCGCGAGGCGGGCCGGCGTCAACGTGATCATCGAGAACTTCGGGACGTACGGATACTGGAACTACAACACCACCCCGAAGCACATGCTGCGCATGTTCGAGACCTTCCACCGCTTCGCCGAGAAGCATTCGGACAAGATGGCCGTCGCGCTCAGCGTCGAGCAGGCGCGGGAGATCGCGGAGAGCGGCCGGATGGCGGTCTTCCTCAGCTGCGAGTCTGGATGGGACATGGAGGGCGATCTGGACGTCCTGCGCGCCTTCTATCGACTCGGCTTGCGGGCGATCCAGTTCTCTTCCCAGACCGCCTTCAACGCGCTCGCCGACGCGGGCGGCGGAACGCACTGGAACGGGCTCAGCCCGCACGGGCGCGCGGTGATCGAGGAGATGAATGCCCTCGGCATGCTGATCGACATCACGCACGCTTCGGCGGACGCGATGCGCCAGATCATCGACGCGAGCACGATGCCGGTGGTGGCGAGCCACGTCGCCGCGGCGGCCGTGTCCGGGGCCGGGGGGATCTCCGACGACATCATCATCCGGATGGCGGCCAAGGGCGGGCTGATGGGCGTTCATGGCGGGTCGAGCTCGGTCGGGGTCCGCTACAAGCAATGGGCCGCGGCGAATCCGGCGCGGGCGGCGGCGCTCTCCAAGCCGATCACCGACATGGTCGGCTACCGGCCGTCGTTCTCGCGCACCCCGGACGAGTCCAACTGGGGCGGCTTCATCGCCCGCTTCGACCAGGAGTCGCGCGATCGCACCGCGGCGGTCTTCGTGCCGTACGTCGATCCGCCGGACGCCGCGGCGGCCGTCCCCACTCCCGACGAGTGGGCGCAGCAGGTGGATCACGTGATCCGCCTGGTCGGCCCCGAGCACATCGGCATCGGCCTCGACATGTTCGGCGGGCGCAGCGGCGTTCCCGCGGACGCCAGCGGCTACCCGCTGCTGGTCGACGCCATCGGGCGCGTGACCACGCCGAAGAACGTCGAGCTGGCCATCGGGGAGAACTGGCTTCGCGTGCTCGAGCAGGTCCAGGGCGGCCGGTGCGATGACGGCCGCGAGCACGACCGCGACGAGCGCCACCGCGAAGGGATTCGCGAGCAGAAGGCCGCGCCGGTGGCTCCCCATGCGCATGCCGCCGCCGGGGCGCCGCACGGTTCTTGCTGCTGCTGAAGCCGTCGTCGAACCACGATCGCTGAAAGGAGCCCGTCATGCTCAAGTCCTTGCGGACAGCTCTTGCCGTGCTGTTCCTCGCCATTCCCGTCGCGCTGGCGAACGGCGACGACCACGGGAATGGGAAACAGAAGTGGGTCGTGTCCTGGGCCGCCTCGGCGCACGGCCTCTACCCCTCGGGCACCGCCGTGGCGCAGCCCAACCTCGCCTTCGCGTTCCCGAACGGCACCACCAGCGCGAACAACCAGACCTTCCGCCTGGTGGTGCGTCCGAATCTCTGGGGCGAGCGCGCCCGCATCCGCTTCTCGAACTTCTTCGGCACGCAAGCCGTCACGCTCGACGACATCCACGTCGGGCTGCAGGCCAGCGCCGGGACGGTGGTGCCGGGGACCAACGAGCGCGTGTCGTTCGGGAGGAGCCGGAGCATCACCATCCAGCCCAAGCAAGTCGCGTGGAGCGACCCGGTGGACCTGGACTTCGTCGACCAGGTGGAGGCGCTCGCGCTCGAAGGCCGCAAGCTCTCGGTGAGCTTCCACGTGGTGGGCATGAGCGGCCCGATGACCTGGCACTCCAAGGGAATGCAGACCTCGTACATCACCAGCCCCGGCACCGGCTCGCACGGCGCCGACCTGGGCGACGTCGCGTTCCCCAACTCGACCACCTCCGTCTATTTCCTCGACGCCCTGGAAGTGATGGCGCCCGAGGGCACCGTCGCGGTCGTCGCCTTCGGCGACTCCATCACCGACGGGACCGCCTCCACCCTGAACGAGGACGATCGCTGGCCCGACGATCTGTTCCGCCGCCTGCGCGCCGCGTACGGCCAGCGCATCTCGCTGGTGAATGCCGGCATCGGCGGAAACCGGATCGTGACGGATGCGGGCGCGGGCGGTCCGCCGGCGCTCAGCCGCCTGGAGCGGGACATCTTCAGCCTGGGTTCGGTCAGCGCGGTGGTCTGGCTGGAAGGCATCAACGACCTGAGCGGCGGAGCCAGCGCCGAGACCGTGATCGCCGGGATCCAGGAGGGCGAGCGGCAGATCCACGGCCGCGGGCTCAAGCTGATCCAGGCGACCATCACCTCCGCGAAGGGGAACAACACCGCCAACCCCGCGGCAGACCTGGACCGCGACAACCGCCGCAAGACCGTCAACTCGTTCATCCGGAACAACGCCCAGCTCTTCGACAGCGTGGCCGACATGGACGCCGTCACCATCGATCCGGCGACCGGAGAGATGCAGGCCGAGTTCCTCAGCAACAGCACCCTGAACACGATCGATCACCTGCACCCGAACCGCGCGGGCTATCTCAAGATGGGCGGTTCGGTGGACATCTCGGTGCTGGCGCCGCCGTCGGGGAGGAATCACCGGGACGACGACGACTAGCACGCCGCGGGGTCGCGGCGGCTGTCCCGCAGCGCCGCGGTGGTCCGCGCGCTGCCGTGGGACTGACTGACCCGGCGAGTGAGGGTCACTCGATCGGCTGCGACTCGCCGACGAAGAACTCGGTGTCGCCGAAGCAGGTCGAGGGCACGAACTTGTGCTGCGCGTAGCTGATCCGGACGCGCTTGCCCAACGTGGTGTTGACCTGGGCCGCGATCGGCGCGCTGCGGGTGCTGAAGTAGAACTTCTCGGGGACCTGGCCAGGCACCGTCGCCATGGCCAGCTCCCCCTCCCAGGTCTTGCAGACCCAACCCCGCTGCGAGAACTTCTGGATGTAACCGACGCGCTCTCCCCGGGCGTACGCGTACGTCAGCGTCACCCAGGTGTAGAGCGCGCCCACGCCGCCGATCACCACCAGGGTGCCGATCAGCCAGAGGCGGGCGCGGGACTTTCGCGGGGGTTCTGCTGCGACGGGGTCCATGGAACGCTCTAAACCGCCGATAGGGACCTGTCGGAAATTGGACCTAGGGTGTACGGCCTGCGGCGCCGACGCGGGATGCGCAAAGTGCTACGTTTCCGGCCCGATTCGGGAGGCAACATGGCGGCTGCAGAGCGGCGCGGGCCGGCATCGGAAGCGCTCGAAAAGCTTACCGTCCGGAGCTTGCGGACGCGGGCGGTCCGGGTCCCGATGCGCAGGCCGCTCGGGACCAGCGGCGGAAAGATCACCACCGCGCCGCTCGTCCTGCTCGACCTGGAGACGGAAGAGGGCGTTCCGGGACGGTCCTACCTGTTCGGCTACTCGGACGTCGGGGCTCGGGCGCTGCGGCCCCTGTTGGCCGGCATCGCCGAGATGATCAAAGGCGACCTGGTCGCCCCGGCTGCGATCGCCAGGAAACTCCATTCCCGCTTTACGCTGATCGGCCGGGAAGGGCTCGCGACCCTCGCCCTCTCCGGCCTCGACGTCGCGCTATGGGACGCGCTGGCGCGCGCGGCCGCGCTGCCCCTGGCGCGGCTCCTGGGCGGCAGCGTCCAGCCGGTGCCGGCCTACAACAGCAACGCGCTGGGGCTCGATCCGCCCGAGCGCGTCGCCGAGGAAGCGATGGAGCTGCTGGCGGAAGGCTTCCACGCCGTCAAGCTCCGCCTCGGCCGCAGGACGCTCTGGGACGACGTCCTCGCCGTCCGCGCGGTGCGTGCGCGGATTCCGGCCGAGGCGCTCTTGATGACCGACTTCAACCAGGCGCTCACGGTGGCGGAGGCGCTGGCGCGCGGCCGCGCGCTCGACCGCGAAGGTGTCTACTGGATCGAGGAGCCGGTCCGGCACGACGACTACGCGGGCGCGGCGCGGATCGCGCGCGAGGTGGAGACGCCGATCCAGATCGGCGAGAACTTCATCGGCACCCACTCCATGGCGGCGGCCATCGCCGCCGGCGCGGCCGACTACGTGATGCCCGATCTGGCGCGGATCGGCGGCGTGACGGGCTGGCTGCGCGCGGCCGCGCTGGCGGACGCGGCAGGGCTGGAGATGTCGTCGCACCTCTACCCCGAGGTGAGCGCGCAACTCCTCGCGGTGACGCCTTCGGCGCATTTCCTCGAGTCCGTGGACTGGGCGGCGCCGATCCTGACGCGGCCGCTGCAGATCGCGGACGGAAAGGCGATCTGCAGCGGGGCACCCGGCGTCGGGCTCGATTGGAACGAAGAGGCGGTACCCCGCTTCGCTCTGGACTAGCACGGCGCGGGGTCGCGCCGGCTGTCCCGCAGCGCCGCGGTGGTCCGCGCGCTGCCGTGGGACTAGCACGGCGCGGGGTCGCGCCGGCTGTCCCGCAGCGCCGCGGTGGTCCGCGCGCTGCCGTGGGAATAGCCACTGCCGTGTGGACTGACGCTCAGCGGCACTGCGACCGGATCACGTCCTCCTGCTGGCGCGACTTGTCCCAGCGATCGTCCTTGGTGTTGAAGACCTGCGGCACCAGGAAGTCGTTGGGATCGATCTGCAGCCGGAACTCCGGCCACTCGGACTGCGGCCAGCCGATGTTGTACGCGGTCTGCTGCCAGCTGAGCTTGTGGTAGATGGCCGAGCCCGCCTGCGCGACGTCGGTGAGGTGGCCCGGGTAGTACACCTTGGGCTTCAGGTGCTGCTGGTACATGATGATGTCGCGCTGCTGGTTGTTCCCGGCGCCCAGGCTGACGATCGAGCCGAGCAGCACGTCCGGATGCGGCAGCCGGTCCATGATGGAGAAGAGGCCCTTGCCGATCTCGGCCGCGAGCGCGATCGCCGGCCCGTTGTTGGCCGGGTCGTTGTACTGGGCCAGCGAGATCAGGCCCGGAGAGGGTCCGCCGATGCCTTCCTTCACGGGGCCGGCCGAGTTGACGAACGAGAACGCGAAGTTGTGCCCCGGACCGCGGACCACGAAGTGGTAGAACATCTCGATGCTCCCGGCGCTGCCGCCAAATCCCGTGGTGGTCGTATTGAGCTGTCCCGCCATCCGAAGCGTCGGGTCGGCCGGCGGCGTGAACGGCGTGCCGGCGGGGAACATCGCCGGATAGGTGATGGCCGGCAGGGGCGTGGTGATCACGCGTCCGCTGTAGCGCGGGTCGCCCAGATTGAAGAACTCGGAGTGCGCGAACGTGGGATCGACCGGCGCGGTTCCCGAGTGCACGTGCTTGAACGTCTGGATGCAGATGTCGGGATCGAACTGGGCGATCCTCCGGACCGTGGTGGTGCCCCCGGCGGGCTTGTCCTGCGTGCCCGTGTATTCCCCGGGCGGCGAGCTCCGTGGCACGACCGCAACGCAGTCGGCCGGGTTGCCGTCCGGGATCATCTTCGCCCCGCCGTTGTGCAGGTTGGGGTCGTTCCACATCCGCGTGACGTCCAGCTGCATCACGTCGCAAGTCTCGGCGGACGCGTAGATGGTCGCGTCGGTCCACTTCGACACGTACGCGGCGTTGTCCGCGTGGTCGCCGTGCCCGTGGCCCAGGAAGATCGCCTCGGGCCGCGCGTCGATGAAGTCCTGCGGCAGGATCGGCGTACGCCGCCGATCGATCGGCGTGGTCGGCAGCTCCGGCCGGTTGATGTAGCTGTCCATCAGAAGGACGTGCCCGGCGGCGGCGACCACGTAGGTCGTGTTCGTCGCCCAGGAGATGAAGACCTTCTCCTTGTCCAGGTTGCCGCGCTCGTCGACGTTCTCCACGCCGAAGAACTTCTGGCGCGCCCGCACCATCGCGGGGTCCACCGGGTGGCGATGCCTGGGATTGTGGCAGTTGCGGGTATCGCGGCCGCGATCGTCGTCGTCGCGGTCGTGAGCCTCGGTGGCCAGCGCGAACGTACAGAGGACGCCGGCCAGGATCGCGGAAAAGATGCCCTTGCGGTTCACGGTTGGAGCTCCTTTCGGATTGGGAACCCGGAGGGCAGCGGAGCCCGGCGAGCCGCGGCGCGGCTCAGCGACATCCGCTTGGACAAGTTCACCCCCCGTGAAGACGAGGGAGACGCTAGCGGGTGGCTAGATCTTACGTCAACTCGGCGGGAAAACCGGGATCGGGGGCTCGGCCCGGGCGGGCCTCGAGCGCCGAAAGGCGCGAGTCCCGATCCCTGAACCCCGCAGAGGCGAACCTTGCAATCTTCCACGACTCCGGGCGCCTACAACCGACCGTCCCCAATCTGCCGCTCCTACCCCCACGTCCGTCCCCCCATCGGCTCGCAGGGAATGGGCTCCCAAGGTGCCGCTAGATTGAGAAGCATGAACTCACCAGAAACCGTCGTGGGCTGCTCGACCTGCGGTGCGCTCTATACGCCCGCCCCCGGGGACCAAGGCCTGTGCACATCGTGCCGTACCTTCCTCCCCGACGAGTCGCCGGCGCCGGCCGGCGGTTCCAAGCGGGCGCCGACGTCAGGAGCAAAGCCGACCTCGGGCCGGACCGGGTATCGCCCGAGCGGCGGCAGCCCGTTCCGCTTGAGTTTCCGGTGGGGCCGCACGATCAAGCGCGTCGCGATGGGCCTGATGGCGCTGGCGCTCGTCGGCGCGGTGGGCGGGGCGATCGCGTATCG
The DNA here is from genome assembly GCA_035635635.1 of Myxococcales bacterium. Lineage (GTDB taxonomy): Bacteria > Myxococcota > Myxococcia > Myxococcales > 40CM-4-68-19 > 40CM-4-68-19. Next base: position 13,610 of record DASQAS010000021.1, read on the forward strand.
CCCGCACAGGGTGACCGAAGCGTGGCTGGCGGCGAAGCGCGGCTCGGTCGCGGATGCGTGGGCTGCCATCCGGCATCTGGGGATGGAAGGCTGGACCGCCGCCCGCCGCCACCTCCCGATCGGCGGGAACACCGCGGAGCCGCAGCAGGCCTCGTCGAACGAGAGCCGCGGGCCGCACAAGCGCCCCAAAGCGGTCGCGCGGAAGTGACCAGGGCCCAGGCCCTCCGTCACCGGGAGCTGATGTTGCTCCCGCCAGCGCCGCAGATGTGCCCGGCGATGATGCCCTCGAAGCCGGTCGGGTTGCTCGTCCCCTGCGAAAAGAGCAGCCCGGTAACGTTCTCGAAGGACCCGGTCCCGCTGACGATCTGATCGATCTCGAAGAACGTGGCCTCGCTCTGGTTGAGGACGCCCTTGTCGTGGATCGTCAGCACGCCGTTCGGCGTGGTGATCACCAGCTCTCCGGCGTACTGGAGCTGGTCGACGGAGTCGCCGGGCTGGATGTCGGTGACCGCGAACGTGGTCGAGCCGCCGAGCAGGCCGCCGTCGATGCTCCCCGCGGTGCAGATCCCGAAGGGGCTGGCGCAGCCGTCGACGAAGAAGCTGGTCACGATCGGCGCGCTGAAGACCTGGCACTCGGGGCTCAGGAGGTCCGCACGCGCGGATCCCGGCACCACGCCGATGGCCATTGCGCAGACTGCTACCGCCGTCACCGGTCGCATGTTCGACTCCCGACATTCGGATGCTACGGTCCCGCCTCTAAGCGCAACCGCAGTATTCATCGGAACTGTTCTTCGGCCATCAGAAATTCAGGGCCCGAAGATCAGTGAATAACGGCGGCGAGCGCCTCGGGCTCGACCGTCGCGCTGCGCAGGTCGATGCGGAAGTTCAGGGCGCTCCGGGAAGAGGGTCCGCCCAAGGCGACACGGATGCGATCCCGGCCTTGGGGCACGGGCACGCTGAACGTCACGCCGCGCCCGGAATCGAGCCGTGCCGTGGAGTCGGGACCCGGGCGCGCGCCCAGAACCACAAGGCGCGCCGGCTGCCCGCAGCGCTCGCGGAGATCGCCGCGCGCCGCGAACGCGACCGTGATCTGGAGGCGCCGCCCGCCGTCCCGATCCTGCTCGATCCAGAAGCTCTCGGGCGTTCCTCCCTCCAGGCGGGAGCAGCCTTCCGGACGCGCGACCTCGATCCTCGCCAGACGCGCCCCGATCCGGCCGGCGAGCGCATAGCCGGCCCGCTTCACCCCGGAGCCGTCGAGGTCGATGCGCCAGGATTCCAGCGCGCGCGTGGGACCGCGCAGGTCCAGCCGGACCGTCCGGACGCCCTCCGGAAGCTCGAAGTCGTAGAAGAGCTCGCGCCATCCGTCGCGGGGGGTATCGCCGTGCGCCCCGGTCCGGCGCAGCCTCCTGGCGTTTTCGGCCGACGCCTGGACCTCGAGCGGCAGCCAGTCGCAGGCGGGGTCCTGTGAGTGCAGCACGATCTTGAGCTGCAGCGCCTTCTGCGCGGGCCAGAGGCGGACCCGGGCGAGCTCGATCCCCGCGCGCCGGTAACAGGACGGGAGCTGCGGCTCCAGCTCGCGCAGCGTCGCGCCGTCCAGCAGCCGGCCCAGGGAGATGTCGCGGTGGTCCGGAACGTCGGGAGCAGGCGCAGGTGCGGGTTTCGGCGGGGCGGTCAGCTCGCGCTGCAGCGCTTCGAGCTGCGCGCGCCGCGCGCGTTCTGCTTCGGCTCCGGAGCGGGCCGCCGCGCCGAGCGTTCTCAACATCGCGACGAAGGAGACGCCGCCGGCCCCGATCACCAGGGCGGCCGCGAGCGCGAGCAGGAGCCGCGCTGGCGACGGACGAACCCGCGGAGGCGGCGCGTCCAGCAGCCGGAGCGCCTCGACGGCGGAGCCCGGGCGCGAGGCGCGGCGGAGCGCCGTCAACCGGCCCAGGAATGCGCGAAAGGCCGGGGAGATCAGAAGATGATCGAGCCGCAGCTCGAGGTCCGGCCCGAGCACGTCCTCGGGAGCCTTGCGGCCGAGCAGATGCACCAGCGTGGCCCCCAGCGCGTAGAGATCGCTGGTGGCATCCACCGTTCCGCCGAGCTGTTCCGGCGGCATGTATCCGAAGGTGCCGACCAGCGTGGCTCCGTGGGTCACGCCCGCCAGCGCTCGGGCGGCGCCGAAGTCCACCAAAGCGAGCGTTCCGTCAGGGCGCCGCAGGACGTTCGCGGGCTTGACGTCGCGGTGCACGATGCCGCCCCCGTGCAGATCGCGCAGGATGATCAGCAGCTGACGCGCGATCGCGCGCGCCTCCGCTTCGTCGATGCCGATGCGGGCGGAGAGCGGCTCGCCCTCGACCAGCTCCTGGGCGAGATAGAGACGCAGGGAAGGCCCCTCGCCCTCGCGGAAGGAATCGATCAGCCGCGGGATCTGCGGATGGGAGATGGAGCCCAGCAGCCTGGCTTCGCGCTCGAACGCGTCGAGCTGCTGCGCGGTCGGCACCAGCGCGAAGACCAGCTCCTTGAGGGCCACCAGCCCGCCGGGACCCCGCGCGCGGTAGGTCCTGCCGTGCGGGGATTGCGCCAGCACCGAGAGGATCTGGTACGGCCCGGCGCGCGCGGCGGCGCCACACGCCGCGCACCGGTCGGCGGTCAGGGGCCTTGAACACGAGGGGCAGACCGGGCAGGCGGCCATCCAGCGATGATCGCACCGCCGGCCGCGCGCTCCAGTTTCCGGACGCGTCCGTCCATGGCCGTGATGCTTTTGCGTTGACGAAACGGTTCCTCTGCCTGATCTGCGCCGAGAGGCTGATGGAGCAGATGTCGCCAGTCGAGGCGAAGCGGCATCTCGGCCAATACGGCGCGCTGACCGCGGAGCTGCTCGAGCGAGGCCAGCTCGTCGAGCGCAACCGGCTCCTGCCCGCGGAGACGGCCGCGACGGTTCGCGTGCGGAAGAACCGATCTCGGCCTACACCCGGACCAACTTCATCACGGCCAAGGCGGCTGCCCGGCACATGATCGAGGCAGGCCGGGGCGTGATCCTCACGCTCTCCACGCCCGGGTCGCACATGTCGGGAACGGGATTCCTCGGCTACGGAGTCACCTGCGCGGCCGGCGAGGCGTTCACCCGGCTGCTGGCGGCGGACCTGGGGCCGGCCGGAATCCGGGTGAACTGCATCCGGCCCCATGCGATCCCGCAAGCGCTGGCCAAGGGCTCCCACGCCGGCGACGTGTTCCGGCCAATCGCCGAGCGCGCGGGGATCACGGTCGAAGCGATGCTGGCGCAGGCGGCCGCGGCCGGGACGTTGCTCAAGCGCTTTCCCACGCTGGACGAGGTGGCCGAGACGGCGGCTTTCCTTGCGTCCGACCACGCGGGCGCGATGACCGCGGCGATCGCCAATCTCTCCTGCGGCGCGCTGCTGGACTAGCCGCGGCCGCCGAAGGCGGCTTGGCGGCTTCGTTTTTGAGATGCGTTCTAACCCGGCTTGAGCACCGCCCGGAACCGGACGCGGTTCTCCATCATCTTCGCGAACGCCTGCTCTGCCTGCTCCAGCTTGAAGACCTCGACGCGCGGGCGGACGCCGGTGAGGACGCTGAAGGCGACGGTCTCCTCAGAGTCGAATGCGCTGCCGCTGGGCCAGCCCGCGACGGACTTTCCGCTGAGCAGGCTCAAGGCGTTGACCTTGAGCGGGTCGAAGGAGGCGGCGACGATCAGGAGCTTCCCGCGCGGCTTCAGTCCCTCGAGCGTGCTCGCGATCGCGTCGCTGTTCGGCGCGGTCGCCAGCACGACGTCGGCTCCTCCCAGCTTCCGCAGCGCTTCCGCGGCGGAGACCTTGTCGGTGTCGACGTACTCGTGCGCGCCGAGCTGCTCGGCGAGCTCGCGCTTGTCGGCGCCGCGCGAGACGGCGATGGTCCGGAATCCCATGCGGACGGCGTACTGGATCCCCAGGTGGCCGAGTCCGCCGATCCCCTGGACCGCCACGGTGTCTCCGGAGCGCGCGCCGCTGTTGCGGAGCGCGTTGTAGGTGGTGACGCCGGCGCAGAGCAGAGGGGCCGCCTCGGTCGCGTCGAGCTTCTCCGGGATGCGCGCCACCGACTCGTGCGGGACCACCACGTACTCGGCGTAGCCGCCGTCGTGGTTGATCCCGGTGACGCGCGCGCGCTCGCAGTTGATGAACAGGCCCTTGCGGCAGGCGTTGCAGACGAAGCAATGGCCGCCGTGCCAACCCACCCCCACCCGATCGCCCTTCTTCCACTCCTCGACGTTGGCGCCCACCTTCTCGACGCGGCCGGCGATCTCGTGCCCCGGGATGCGGGGCAGGGCGAGGCCCGGATACTGGCCGGACCTCGTGAGCGCATCGCTGTGACAGATCCCGCAGGCCTCGACCTGGATGCGGACCTGCCCGGGCCCCGGCTCGGGCAGCTCGCGCTCCACCAGCTCGAAGGGACCTCCGGGCTTGCTCACCTGGACGGCTCTCATCATCCTCGGCATGCTGCCTCCCCGGCTCCGAGCGACGCACCCCTCTGCCGGGATCTGCGCAGGTTGGCCGGCCGGTGCCCGAAGCCGTCCCTGCTCTACGCTGCGAGCAGGCCGCCGTCCACCGACAGCTCGTGCCCGCTGACGAATGTGGAGTCCTCGCTCGCCAGGAAGAGGGCGGCGCGCGCGACCTCGTCGGCGGCCCCGAATCGCCCGAGCGGAATGCGCTCCGTGGCCTGCCTGGCGAAGGTCTCGTGCGCCTCGGCCGGCAGACCCAGCTCTTCCCGATCGAACTCCGGCGTCCGGGACAATCATGCCCTCGAGGGTGGAAGGGGTCTCGCCATCGCCGTCCTCTTGTTGAAGTAAACCCAGGACACCGTCAACACGCCCAGGAACACCAGCGGGTCCACGACGAAGAGCGGGCTGATGCGCGCGTCGCCCCGCGAGAAATGGGCGATGGCGGCGGACACCAGCGTGATGGCGAACCCGAAATGGGCGAACTCCTTGATCTTCGCCGGCACGGCAGGGATGAGCAGGGCAGCCACGCCGAGGATCTTGGCCACCGTCAACTCCGCCTTGAAGTAGCCGGGCAGGCCGAGGTGGACGAAGCCGCCCTCGGGGAAGGGAAAGCGGTCGAAGAGCGTGAAGTTGAGGATGCTGAAGACCATCACGGCGCAGACGATCCCCGTGGCGGTCCAGCCGATGATCCGGTCCTTCTTCGTCATGGTAGCTTGTCCTCCGGACGTCAGATAGTACGGATTACATATCGTATGGATTCCAGATCGGCAACGGATTCGGATCGGCGGCGCCTGACCGCCTCGATCAAGCAGTCGCTGCGGGCGCTGGCCATCCAGCTCTCGCTGCTCAACCACCAGGTCGGCGCCCGCGCGGGACTCAACGACGTCGACCTGGACTGCCTGGACCTGATCGCCCGACAGGGCCCGCTGAGCCCGAGCGCGCTGGCCCAGCGGGCCGCGCTGCACCCGGCCACCGTCACGGGCATCCTCGACCGGCTGGAGGAGGGCGGCTGGGTGGTCCGCGAGCGAGACGCGTCGGATCGCAGGGCGGTGGTGGTCCGGGCCCTGCGCGAGAAGACCGCGGAGCTGTCGCGCCTGTATGCCGGGATGAACTCCTCGATGAGCGAGATCTGCGCCGGCTATGATGATGCCGGGCTCCGCGCGGTGGCCGACTTCCTCCGGCGCACGGTGGAGGCGGGCAAGAGCGCGACCGACGAGCTGGCCGGGGAGTGAGCTTCGATGGAGGTCTCCAACCCCGACCGCCTCGTCTTTCCGGAGATCGGCCGGACCAAGGGCGACGTGGTCGCGTACTACCAGCGCGTCGCTCCCCGCGCATTTCCGCACCTCGCCGGGCGCCCGCTCTCGATCCGCCGCTATCCGAAGGGGCTGGCCGCGCCGGGGTTCTTCCAGAAGAACGTCCCCCCGCATTATCCGGCCTCGATCGAGCGGTTCGCCGTCCCGCGAAGCCGCGCGGCCTCGAAGAAGCATCCGGCCAAGGCCGGCCGGAATCGGGACGTGACCGTGTATCCGGTCCTGCGCCGGGCCGACGACGTCGCGTATCTCGCGAATCAGGGGGCGATCGAGCTCCACGTCCCCACCGCGCGAGCCGACGATCTCTTCCGCCCCGATCGGCTGATCATCGATCTCGATCCGCCGCCCGGCGCGTTCGCGCGCGTCCGGCGGGCGGCGTACGTGGTCCGGGACACGCTCGCCGCCCACGGTCTGGCCAGCGTGCCGGTCGCAACCGGCTCGAAGGGCTACCATCTGGTGTGCCCCATCCGGCCTGCGGCCTCCAGCGACGCGATCGCCGTCGCCACGCAGAAGCTCGCCGCGCTCCTCGCGGCCAGGCATGGCGAGGAGCTCACCGTCGCGTTCCGGGTGGCGTGGCGCGGCGAGCGCGTGTTCGTCGACTGGCTGCGGAACAATCCCCTGGCCACCGGGATCGCGCCATACTCGCTCCGGGCGCGCCCCCGAGCCACCGTCGCGACGCCGCTCGCCTGGGCGGAGATCGAGAACACCGACCCGGACGCGTTCGCCATCGGCGACGTGGACCGCCTCCTCGACCGCCCCGACCCGCTCGCCGAGCTGGCCGCCGATCCGGGCGACGGAGAGCGATTCGTCACGGTAGTGGACGCGGAGTTCGAGGCGTCGGGCCTCGAGCTCGAAACCTTCGACCGGTTCCGGTCTTAGCCGGCGGCAGGGTTCAGCGGAGGCGATGAAAATCCTGCCTCGCCGCGGCCCGCCGTTCGGAGTAAATGCGGGCATGCTGCAGACGATCCGCCGCAGGCTGGGCCATCCCATCCAGGCCACCCTCGCGCTGCTCGAAAGCAGGTGGAGTCCCCACCTCCTGGACGGCCTCAAGGAACGGCTGCTCCAGGATTCGCGGATCGGAAAGGTGCTCTGGCGCTGGAGCGGCGGACGTCCTCCGGAGCCCAGGGAATCCACCCGGGCCAAGGAGAGCCAGCAGCCTGCGGCAAACCGGCGCGGAGGGGATCCGCGCCCTTCAACAGAGGCACGACACGTCATGCAACTCTATGTGGTGAGGCACGGGATCGCGGTCGACAGCGGCGCAGGGGATCCGGACGAGTGGCGGCCGCTCACGGAAAAAGGACGGCGCAGGTTCCAGAAGACCGCCCGCGCCTTCGGCAATCTCGGCCGGAAGCTCGACCTGATCCTGACCAGCCCGCTGGTGCGCGCGGTGCAGACGGCGGAGATCCTCGCCGGAGAGACCGACCACGGTGAAGTGGCCGTCCTCGCCGAGCTGGATCCGAAGTTCGACGTCGAGGCGGTGCGAAAGGCAGTCGCGACCCGCGCGGGGAACGCGGAGGCCCTGGCCATCGTCGGCCACGAGCCGCAGCTCTCCGCGCTGCTCGCCGCGCTGTCGGGCGTTCCCCAGGTCGAGATCGATCTGGACAAGGGTGCCATCGTCCGCCTGGACGTCTCGTCGCTGACCGACGGAGGGATCGCGAATCCCCGCTGGTGGATCAAGCCCAAGGGCTCCCGGAAGAAGGGGCTGCCGCTGCGCAAGCACGATGCGGAGCCCGGGGTGGAAGCTTCGTCCGCCCGGTCCGAGCGCAAGTCGAAGAAGGGCCGGCGCGGGAAGCAGAAGCCTGGGGAGTCTCTCAGTCCCGCGGAATCCGGGCGAGACGGCGGCGGCGAGTCCACAGCCTCCTGACCAAGGTCGGATGGGCCGTCACCATCATGTCGCCGGACCGTAGCCAACGATTGGCGAACGGGGGCGACGGCGATCACTAGGATGCGCGCCCGGCTCTTCTTCCCAGGAGGAAAAAATGAACCGCCGCATCCTCGGGCTGGTGGTGGGAACCGCTGCGTTCGCCGCCATCGCCGACAACGGATCGTCTGGCCCATCCCTCACCAACGTACCGTCAGCCAATCCGAAGGCCGCCGGGTACGCCCCGGCCCACCAGCTCTCCAGGGAGCTGCGCCAGATCGTCGCGGCGCAGGGCTCGCTCCCCCTGGAGAACCCGGACGGGATCATCGGCTGGTACGGCTACGAAAACGACGCGCCGAGCCCGGACAACGCCGCGCTGCCGCAGATGGTCCCGGGCACGCGCGCGACGCTGACCGCGGCGCAGAAGACGGAGCCCGACAAGAACACCTACCTGGTGCTGAAGAACCAGAAGGGCGCCGACCCGAGCTACGACTACGGCACGCATTTCATGTTCCAGGGGCACGAGCTCGCCGCACGGGACGCGCAGGGGAGGCACCTGGGGTACTTCACGCGCATCAATCTCGACGCCGACACCGCGCACCGCGTGACGCTGATGGCGACCCACGACGTGAACGGCGTACCGATCGAGACCATCGACGGGTCGACCTGGGATCCGTTCGCGCAGCGCCTGCTCTTCACCACCGAGAACGCAAACGCTCCGACGTACGCGGCGACCCTGGACTTCCCCTCCCAGGTCGAGGACGTCTCCGGGGCGCTGGGCCGCGGCGGCTACGAGGGCATCCAGAACGATTCCGACGGCAACCTCTGGATCGTGGAGGACATCGGCGGCGGCAACAAGCCGGGCACGACGGCGCGGATCCCGAACAGCTTCATCTACCGGTACCTGCCCCAGCGGCCGGGCGATCTCCACAACGGCAGACTTCAGGTCTTGCAGGTGCTGAACGAGTCGGGGCAGCCCGTCACCTTCGAGTCGCAGACCGCGCTCTGCGCTCCGGATCAGATGGCGCTGCGCACCTACGGCAAGTCGTTCGACACCCGCTGGGTGACCATCCACGACACCGCGGTGCAGGGCAACGCGCCGTTCAACGCGAACACGGCCGCGAAGGCTGCCCACGGCACGCCCTTCAAGCGGCCGGAAAACGGCGTCTTCCGTCCCGGCAGCAACTTCCGCGAGTTCTTCTTCGACGAGACGGGTGACACCAACGCGACCAGCCCCGAGAACGGCACGGCGTGTGCGGCCGGCGGCTGGACGTCGCTCTTCAAGCTTGCGCAGCGGGGGCCGTCGGCGGACCAGGGAGAGTTGTCGCTGTTCTTCCAGGGGAGCATGGCCGTCGCCGGGCTCGACAACATCCAGTTCCTCTCGCGCGATTTGCTGATCGCGGTGGAAGACGCGGGCGACACGCTGCACACGCAGCGGAATGCGCTGGACTCGGGCTACGTCTTCGACGTGACCGCCGATTACTTGCATGGGCTCCAGCCGGTGCGCTGGCTCGCCGAAGGCCGCGATGCCAGCGCCGCGATCGACTCCGCGAACGGCGGCTTCGGCAAGAACGATGGCGACAACGAGATCACAGGCGCCCACGTGTCCGACGGCGATCCTTCGGTCCACGGCATCCTCGGAGCGAAGATCCCGAACGTCTTCCGCGACGGCTGGCGCTGGTTCTGGACCGGGCAGCACGGCGACAACATCACCTGGGAAGTCCTGCCGGCGCGACGCCATCACGACGACGATTGAGCCCCTTCTGACGACTCCTGGACGAAACGGCTCGAAAAAGCTGCCGGGCACGCATCTCATCGGTTATCTCCCGCCTCCCAAAGCTGTGGGGGATCAATGGTGAGATGCGTCAAGCCAGCAAGACCGCGTACTTCCTGAATCGCGTCCTGAATCGACTGGCCCTGATCGCCGAGGGTGTCCGGTTTCCCTCCACCGAGGGCCTGTGGGTCATGGTGGCCGACGCCGTATACGCCCCCTGGGAGGTTACGGAGCTGCTCGCGCTCAGCTACCCGGAGAGCTTGAAGGAGACCCCCGCCTTCGTCGCGCTGCTCACCGACTTCGACGTGCACGAATTCGAGCAGTCCATTCAGCGGCCCTGAACCTCGCTCGCCCGGGCAGCGGCGACCAGCGCGCGGGTGGCCTCGTGGCGGGGCGAGCGCACGAGGGTCGCCGCCTCTCCGATCTCGACGATCGCGCCCCGCGAGAGCACGGCGATGCGCTCGCAGAGGACCGCCGCGAATCGCAGGTCGTGGCTGATGAACAGGCAGGCCATGGAGGACGAGCCGCGCAGCCCGTACAGCAGATTCGCCATCTGGGCCTGGAGCGAGACGTCCACCGCGCTGAAGGCTTCGTCGGCGATCAGCAACGCCGGGGAAGGCGCCAGCGCGCGCGCCAGCGCGACGCGCTGCGCTTGCCCGCCCGACAACTGGTGCGGATGGCGGTGGAGGATCTCCGGACCCAGCTCCACCCGGCGCAACAGCTCGGTCGCTCGCCGCTCGACGTCCTCGCTTCGCGCGAGCCGGTGGACCGTGATCGGCTCCGCAAGGATCGAGAGGACCGTCATCCGCGGATCCAGCGACGTCGCCGGATCCTGCAGGACGATCTGCATCTCCCGGCGCATCGGGCGCAGATCGGCCTCGCCGAGGGCGAGGAGATCGCGCCCGCGGAAGCGGACGCGGCCGGCGGACGGCTCGAGGAGCCGGAGCACGGCGCGGGCGAGGGTCGATTTTCCCGACCCGCTGGGACCGACCACGCCCAGGGTCTCGCCTGGGTGCAGCGCGAACGTCACGCGGTCCAGGACGCGCAACCCTCCGCGATCGACGCAGAGATCCTCGACCTCCAGCAGCGGAGCGTTCATGGCGCTTCCACCGGGTGGAAGCACGCCACCTGCCCGCCGTCCATCTCCGCCAGCTCCGGCTCCTCCTTCGCGCAGTCCTCTCTCGCCCGCGGGCAGCGGCCGAGAAAACGGCAGCCATCTGATCGGGTAGGGGACATGATGAGCGGCGGAGCCGCGATTCGTGTCCCCCGGGGTTGGCCCGCGATGGGTCGCAGCGGCAGTCCTCCCGCGCTCCCCAGAGGAGGCGGCAGGCTCTGGAGGAGCCCGAGCGTGTAGGGATGGCGGGGCCGTGCGAGCACCGCGGCGGTCTCGCCGCACTCGACGATGCGGCCCGCGTACAGCACCGCGATCCTGCCGCAGAGACCGGCGGCCACGCCCAGATCGTGCGTCGCGAGCAGCAGGGACAGGCCTCGCTCCTCGCGCACCCTGCGCAAGAGCGCGAGGATGCCGGCTTGCACCACCGGATCCAGCGCGCTGGTGGGCTCGTCGGCGACGAGGATCTCCGGCTGGCAGCCGAGGGCCATGGCGATCAGGGCGCGCTGCCTCATCCCGCCGGAGAGCTGGTGCGGGTAGCGAGCAGCGTCCGCGTCCGCGAGCCCGACGCTGCGGAGCAGCTCGAGGGTCGCCGCGCGCGCCTGCCGGCGGTCGAGCGGCTGGTGCGCGCGCACCGCCTCCGCGATCTGCGTCCCGATCGTCAGGACCGGATTGAGCGCGGCCAGCGGGTCGTGGAACACCATGGCGATGCGGCGGCCACGCACCCGCCGCACCCGGGCAGGATCCGATGCGAGCAGATCCTCTCCCGCCAGCTCCACGCGGCCGGAGACGCTCGCGCCCGGTGGCAGGAGGCGCAGGAGCGAGAGCGCGACGGTGGTCTTGCCGCTGCCCGATTCGCCGATCAAGCCCAGCGCCTCGCCGTGTTCGAGATCGAACGAAACCCGGTCCACGGGCAGGACCAACGCCTCCGCCGTCTGAATCCGAACGGTCAGATCCCGCACTCGAAGCACCGTGGCTTGTTTACCGGTCCGGAGGTGGGTGTCAAAGTCCCAGGCCATGCCGGAGTCGACCTGAATGCATGGACAGACGCTGACCGGAGAATTGACGCGGACGCCTCGCGCCATCGAGGTGCCGCAGCTCGTGGGCGGAAGGTACCGGGTCCTCGCTCCCCGCGGCTCGGGCGCGGAGGGATCCGTCTATCTGGCGATCGACCTGTTCACGGGGCAGGAGGTCGCCCTCAAGTGCGGTCCCGCCGCGCGGCTCGCGGCGGAGTACCGCCGCAGCGCGGCGCTGCGGCACCCGCACCTGGCCCGCGCGCTCTCGCTGTGGCACGCCGGCGGCTCGTGCTCGCTCGCGTTCGAGTACGGGGCCGAGGACCTCACTATCCTTCGGGGCCGCTCCGAGGAGATGGTGGTGCGGTACGTGGCGCAGCTCGCCCGCGCGCTCTCGCACCTGCACCAGCGCGGGATCGTCCACGGGGACGTGAAGCCGCAGAACGCGGTCCTGGCCGGTCCAGTCGGCGAACGGAAGACGCTGCTGGTCGATCTGGGGCTCGCGGGCGCCGAGACCGCCGCGCGCGGGAGCCTCGAGTATGCCGCTCCCGAGGTGCTGGAAGGAGCGCCCCCCGGCACGGCGTCCGATCTCTACTCCCTGGGAGTCACGCTGCACGAGCTGCTCTCCGGCGTGAATCCCTTCGCGGCCCCCTCTCCGGTCGAGGTGGTGCGCGCCCACTTCGAGCAAGTCCCGCCGCCCCGCGCCAGCGCCGGCGTCCAGGCGGTGGTGGGCAAGCTGCTCGCCCGGGAGCCGCGCTCGCGGTATGCGCAGGCCGACGAGGTGATCGAGGCCCTCTCCGCCGCGCTCGGCATTCCACTGGAGAGCGAGGGCGAGGGGCTCGCGCCCGATCGCATCGGCCTCGGCCAGCTCCACGGCAAGGAAGCGGAGCTCGCGCGCGTGGAAGCCGCCGCCAACGCGGTCGCGGGCGGTAGCGGGGCACACCTGATCCTCGTCGGTCCGGCGGGGTCCGGCCGCTCCCGCTTGCTGCGCGAGTGCGGCACGGCCGCCGAGCTCGCCGGGATGCGCGTCCTCTGCCTCGAGCAGGGCACCGGCCTGTCCACCCTCTGCCGGTGGTTGGGCACGCTCCTCGGGCTGGGGCCCGCCTTGGACTTCTCGGTGGGCGCGGCCCGGGAGCGGCTGATCGCGGCCTGCGCGCAGCATCCCCTCGCCCTGCTGGTGGACGACGCGGACCGGGCCAAGGACTGGCTCTGCGCCCTGCTGCTGGCGCTGGCCCGCGATCCGGCCTGGAAGCAGAGGCCTCTCCTTTTGATCGCCGCCGCCTCGTCGCAGATCGATCCCTCGCTGGAGCGGATCGAGCTGCGGCCGCTCTCGCCGCAGGTGGCCAGGGCCAAGGTGCTCGAGGTCCTCGGCGCGCGAAGCTGGGCCGAGGGCGTGGCCGAGCGCCTGATCCGCGAGACCTCGCTCCAGCCGCGCGAGCTGGAGGAGGCCATCCGGGATCTGGCCGACCGGAAGGTCCTGGCCCGCCGTGGCGGCCGCTGGGAGCTCGACTCCCTCCTCGCCGGTCCCGACTTCGCTGGCTGCGTACCTCGCACGGCCACGCGCGCGGCGCGGGCCGGAAGGCTGGCCGTGCCTCGGGATGAATGGCCCGAGCTCGGCCTGACCGCGGTGCTCTGGCCGGAGCTGGACGCGAACGCCCTGGCCACCGGCGAGGACGATCGCCTCGCCCAGGGATTGCAGGTCGCGGAACGCTCGGGGCTGCGCTTCTCCAGCCTGGCGGCGCTGCGCGCGGCGGAAGGCGGCCTCTCCGATGCCGACCGCCAGAAAGCCCACCTGCGCGCCGCGGGACTGGCGAGCGCTCGCTCCGCCCGGGCGCATCATCTCTTTCGCGGCAAGGGCGATGGCCGCGTCCGCGCGGCGCTGGCGGCGGCGCGCGACCGGCTTCGCGCCGGGGCGCCTGTCGAGGCGGCACGGCTCTACCAGATGGCGCGCGCCGGCCTGCGGCACCCTGCGTGGAGCCCCCGCGCGGCAGCGCTGTGCGAGCGCGCCGCCGATTGCCTCGCCCTGGCGGGGTATCCCGTCGCGGCCCGGCGGGAGTACGGCCAGGCGCTGGCGCGGGGCGGGGACCCAGGGCGCATCTGGCAGAAGGTCGCCAAGGCCCGCTGGCAGGAGGGCCGCTTCGAGCAGGTCCTCGAGGCGCTGGTGCGCGCGAAGTCCGCCGGAGCGGATCCGCTCGCGGTCGCCACGGTCGAGGCGCGCGCGGAGGCGATGCGGGGAGACTACGCGCGCGCGGAAGAGCTCGCCCAGGAGGCGCTGCCGCTCGCGCGCGAGCGGCGCGATCCCGAGGCCGCGACGCGGCTGCACCACCTGCTCGGGACGTGCGCCTGGCACAAGGGCGAGGTGCGTCGCGCGATCGCGGAGGAGCGCGCCGCCGCCTTGATCGCGCGCCGGCTCGGCGACCGGCGGGCAGAGGCCGACGCTCTCGCCGGGCTGGGCACCGCCTGGCGCCTGCAGGGAAACCACGATCGCTCGGCGGGGGCGACCACCCGCGCCATCGTCCTCTACGGCGTCCTGGGTGACGAGCGCCAGGAGGCGATCGCCTGGAACAATCTCGGCGTCGCGCGCTACCTCGCGGGCGAATGGGACCAGGCGCTCGAAGCCTGGGAGAAGCTGGGCGGCAAGCGGGATCGGACGCTGGAGGAGGAACTCCTCAACCTGAACAACCTGGGCTTCCTCTACCGCGAGCGCGGAGACTGGCCGCGCGCCCGCGAGCTCTTCAACCGCGCGCTCGCGAGCATCCGGCGCGCGGGAAGCCACGCGCGCATCGAGGCGATGGTCTGCGGAAACCTCGGCGAGATCGCGGCCCGCGAAGGGGATCCGGCGGCGGCCGAGGCGCTCTACGAGCAGACCGTCGCGATCGCGAGGCGCATCGGCGCCCGCGACGAGCTGCTCGAGACCGAGCGGCGGCTGGCGGAGCTCGATCTGCTGCTCGGGAATCCCTCCGGGGCCACCGCGCGGGCGTCCGAGGCGCTGCGCCTCGCGCAGGAGCTCGACAGCGCGGTCGAGCAGGGCAACCTCCGCCGCATCCTCGCCATCGCCGCGCGCGCCCGCGGAGACGAAGCGTCCGCGGCCGCCGCCCTTGGGGTCGCGCGCGAAGTGCTGGAGCGCGCGGGCGCCCGGCTGGAGCTGGCGCGCGCCGATTGCGTGGCCTGCCTGCTCGAGCTCGATCGCGGCGACCCGGTGCAGGCGGCAGCGGCCCTCCGCCGGGCGCGCGCCGTCTTCGAGAAGCTCGGCGCCGCGCCGGACCTGCGCGAGGTGGAGCGGCTGGAGAAGGACGTCGAGGCGCTGCAGCGAAGATCCTTCTCGCACGTCGAGGCCCTGACCCAGGCGGCGCAGCGACTTGCGGCCCAGGACAACCCGGAGGCGCTGCTCGAGGACGCCCTCGACGAAGCGCTGCTGCTGACCGGCGCCGAGCGCGGGTTCATCCTCCTCCAGGACGGAGGCAGCGAGCCGAAGGTCGCCGCCGTGCGCGGCGCGGCCGCGAACGCGACCCTGCGCATCTCCCGGACCGTCGCCGACCGGGTGCTGCGCACCGGCGAGATGGTGGCGGTGGCCGACATCGTCGGCCGCGAGGAGCTGAGCGCGCGCAAGAGCATCCTCGACCTCGGGTTGCGCTCGGTGCTCTGCACGCCCATCCGCGCCGGCGGCCGGCAGCTCGGGATCCTCTACGTCGACTCCAGGCGCGTGGGCTCCTTGCTCTCGGAGAAGGACCTGGGCCTTCTGGGCGCGTTCGCCGCGCTGGCTGGTTCGGCGCTGGAGAACGCCCGGCTGATCGCCGACCTGCGCCACAAGAGCGAGCTGCTCGCGCACATGGCCCACGAGTTCCGCTCGCCGCTGCAGGCGATCGCCGTGCGCGCCGGAATGGGGAGGTTGCGCCCCGCGACCGGCAAAGACCTGGAGGCGGTGGCGGCCCAGGTGGGGCGGCTCTCGAAGATCGTCGAGCGCACGCTCGATCTGTCGCGGATGGAGGCCGGGGCCCTGAACCTCGCGCGCACGCAGGTCGATCTGGTGGAGGTCGCGCTCGCGGCGCTGGCGGGGCTGGATCAGATCGCCCGGATGAAGTCGATCGACGTGGCCTTCTCCAGGGAACCGGTGGTTCCGGCGGTGACGGGCGACTTCGATCGGCTGGTCCAGGTGATCACCAACCTGATCGCGAACGCCGTCCAGTACTCCCCGGAAGGAAGCCGCGTCTGGGTGCGGCTGTCCTCGGGCGAGCCGCTGCTGCCGGCGAAACCGCAGCCGCGCATCGAGGTGGAGGGAGCGCCGCCCGCCGCCGAAGGCCCTCCGCCTCGCCCCAGCGCCCAGGTCTCGGTCGTCGACGAGGGGCCGGGCATCTCGCCGGAGGAGATGGGCAAGATCTTCACGCCCTTCTTCCGCGCCGGGAAGGGGACCGGCACCGGCCTCGGCCTGGTGATCAGCCGCCAGATCGTCCGGGAGCACGGGGGAGAGATCCGCGTCGAGAGCAAGCTCGGGGAAGGCGCTACCTTCACGGTGGCGCTTCCGGGGTCGCCGTGATCCGCGCCGGCCCCGCCCGGCGGGCGCGCGTCCTCGTCGTCGAGGACGATCCCGCGCAGGCCGAAGCGCTTGCGGGCGTGCTCGCTGCCGCAGACCGGGAGATCCTCGTGGCTCCGGACGGCGAGACCGGCCTCTCGCTCGCGCGCGCCGGCGTGGAGCTGATCGTCGCCGACTACATGCTGCCCGGCCTGAACGGCCTGAGGCTGGTGCAGCGCCTGCGGGAGGAGAAGAACGCCACGCCGGTGCTGATCCTCTCCGGCGAAGCCACCGTGACGGTCGCGGTGGAAGCGATGAAGGCCGGCGTGCTGGATTTCTTGCAGAAGCCGTTCGACGTGGACTTCTTCCGCGTCCGCGTGGCCCAGGCCCTGGAGCTGGGCCGCACCGCCCGGGAGCTGGAGGTCCTCCGGCGCAGGCTGCAGGAGCGCGGCAAGCCGGACCCGATGATCGGCGTCTCGCAACCCATCGCGCAGGTGCGGCACCTGATCGCCTCGGTCGCGCGCACCGACGTGGACGTCGCGCTCTACGGAGAGACAGGGACCGGGAAGGAGCTGGCGGCGCGCGAGGTCCACGACTCGAGCCGGCGGGCCGGACGCCCGTTCGTAGTGGTGGATTGCGCGGCGCTTCCCGAGCCGCTCCTGGAGAACGAGCTCTTCGGGCACGAGGCCGGAGCCTATACCGGCGCCGATCGGAAGACGGCGGGCCTGCTCGCGGAAGCGGACGGCGGGACCGTGTTCATCGACGAGATCGGCGACATGCCGCTTTCGCTCCAGTCCAAGCTGCTGCGCTTCTTGCAGACCAAGGAGTTCCGGCGGGTGGGCGGGTCGCGGCAGATCCGGGTCAACATCCGGATCGTCGCCGCCACCAACCGCGAGCTCGAGGCAGAGGTCGCGAAGGGGCGGTTCCGCCACGATCTCTTCTACCGGATCAACGTCTTCCCCATCCGCTTGCCGCCGCTGCGGGAGAGGCGGGAGGACATCCCGCTGCTGGCCGATTACTTCCTGCGAGCCGTGGCTGGCGGCAGCGACCTGACAAGCCACGTCGAAGGCTTCACGCCCGAAGCGCTTGCGGCGCTCGCCGCCCACGACTGGCCCGGCAACGTTCGCCAGCTCGAGAACGCCGTCCGGCGCATGGTGGTGAGCGCTTCTGGCCCCCGGATCGGATTGGGCGAGTGCCGGGCGGTATTGGGAAACGCTCCGCCGGCCATCACCCTCGACCGCGCCATCGAGCCCTTCCACCAGGCCAGGGCCGACGCCGTCGCGCAGTTCGAGCGCGCATACCTCGGATTGCTCTTGCAGGCCGCCGGACACAACGTGTCCGAGGCCGCGCGCAGGTCCGGGCTCGACCGCAAGAACCTCTGGCTCAAGCTGAAGCGGTACGGGCTCGCCCGCGCGCGATTGTAGCGCTGTCGCCCCAATTGGGGCGCCCGAGCCACACGTCCAAGTTCTTTATTTTACTTGGTGGCGTGGCGTTCCCGCCCCAGTCTGTCCGATCCTGGAAACCGCAAGCGGCCGAATTCATTGATTAAGCCCATGGCCGGCGAATTGCTCCGTAACGTTCCCGATGCCCCCCCTCGTCCGCAAGAATGGCGTATCCGCTGCGCTCTTCTGTGCCCTCGCCTTGTCGCGGGCGGCAACCGCGGTGCCCAACGTCACGCAAGTGATCGATGGCGTGCCACAAGTCATCGCGCCGCAGCAGATCGTCATCAGGTGTGACCCCACGGTCCTGTCGACGTTGTGCACGGCAGCCCTGGACGCGGTGGGCGCTGTCCTGGCCGTGACCGGCCTTTCCGGGTTCAACCTCGCCATCCTGCCCGACGGCCTTCCGCTGCAGAACGCGCTGGACGCGCTTCGCGTCTCCTCGGCGATCTCTAGCGCGGAGCCGAATCGCATCCTGATCGGCAGCACGGCATACCCGCAGACCTGGCACTTCCCGGCCATGGACGCTCCCGGGGATGACACGTTGCTCCCCAAGAAGTCCAAGGGACTGATCGTGGCCGTGCTCGACACCGGGATCGCCTACCAGAGCCGGGAGGACTGGAACGGCAACTCCTACGCTTCGGCTTCCGCGCTCGATTCCACCCGGTTCGTGCAGGGGTGGGATTTCGTCAACGACGACCCGTTCCCGGACGATGACAACGGCCACGGCACGGCCATGGCGACCATCATCGCGGGCAACGGGAGCTTCTCCTCCGCCGGGGTTCCCTACGTGGGCCCGGCCGCGGGAGCGTCGCTGATGGCCGTGAAGGTCCTGGACGCGGACAACAAGGGGACCGAGTTCTGGCTGGAGGAGGGAATCCGTTACGCGGTCGGGGCCGGGGCCGACGTGATCAATCTCTCCCTCGACTTCGCTCGCAACTACATTCCCGGCGCCGCCCTGCGCGACGCGCTCGCGTACGCGCGTGACGGCCACGTGGTGATCGTGGCGGCCAGCGGCAACACCGCCGGGCGCGTCCTGTACCCCGCCGCGTTTCCGGACGTCATCTCGGTCGGCGCTCTCGGCCTCGACGCCGTTTCCGGCTACGCGGTCACCTGGTACTCCAACCGCGGCGAGGCGCTGGACCTGGTCGCGCCCGGTGGGCTTCCAGGGCAGGACGTCAACCAGGACGGGCTCTGGGACGGCGTACTCGCGCAATCCTTTCCGCCGGGAGCGCCTTCGCAGATCAGCTGGTGGCTCTTCGCCGGCACCTCGCCGGCCGC
Organism: Myxococcales bacterium; assembly: GCA_035635635.1. Lineage (GTDB taxonomy): Bacteria > Myxococcota > Myxococcia > Myxococcales > 40CM-4-68-19 > 40CM-4-68-19. Next base: position 32,383 of record DASQAS010000021.1, read on the forward strand.
CGCCCACGCCAGCGCGGCTGCGGCCGCTCTGATCGGCAATGGCGTCGATCCCGGGACGGTCCGGCCTCTTCTGCAAGCCACCGCCGCCGAGATGGGCGCCACCGGCTGGGATTCGCGATCGGGTTCCGGCCGGCTCCAGGCTTCGACCGCCATCGCCTCGGCGAGCTCCTACGTTCCTCCCGCGCAGCTGTACGCGGATGCGGTGGCCGCCCTGCGCGCCGACGGCCGGGCCGCCGGCGCGGTGATGATCGCCACGGCCTCGGGTGTCGGAGTGAGCAACGCCGAGGTCCACGTCCACTGGCGGGGAGCGGCCACCGCCTCCCAGACCGCTGTGACCGACGGGCAAGGGATCGCCCGCTTCGTCTCGCCCTGGCCCTCCTCTTCGCGCAAGCTCTTCGTGATCGAGGTGCCGCGTGTGATCTACGCCGGGGCCGCGCAGCGTCCGCGCGCGTTCGCCCGTTCGGGCGGCGTCTTCAGCGGGCTGAACATCGGCCTCAATCTCTCGCTGGGCGGCACCAATGGCGGCCTCGATGGGCTGGACATCTGGGGCTATGGGTATTCGGAGGGAATCGGCCTGGCGTCGGGCACCACCGGTTCGGGCCTCGCCTCCGGCACGACAGGCTCCACCGGAAACGGCCAGGATGGGACCTATCCGCTGACCACGGGGATCCAGGGCTGCCCGATCGCGCTGCCGCTCTACTCGTATTCGTGGCTGTCGTTCTCCGCCTCCTCGGCGCTCTTCTCCGGGGCGTTCCTCGCGAACGGCTTCAGCGCCCGCCTGGTGGATTCCTCCTGGGTCCTGGCACCCGGAGCTGCCGCGCTCGACGCCCGCGAGGTCGCGCGGATCTGCGGCCTCAGCGTCTCGCTGGTGAAATCGCTCTCCAGCAGCTTCTTCTGGTCGGGGACGCTCTACACGGCCGGCGTGGGGCCGCAGCCACCCGGTCTGGGCATCGGCGACAACGCCCGGTTCTGGGCGGACGTGATGAACGCGGAGCGTTCGACAGCGCCCTGACCCCGCGGATCGAGCGCGTCCCGCAGGCCCTCGCCGATCACGTTGAAGGCGCTGACCGCGAGGAAGATGGCGAGGCCGGGCAAGATGACGAGCAGCCGCGCGTTGGGATCGAGCGCGTCCTGGAAGCCGTGCGCCATCAAGAGGCCCCAGGAGGCGGTTGGCTCGGGCGCGCCGAAGCCAAGAAAGCTGAGGGCCGTCTCCAACAGAATCGCCGAGCCGACGCCCAGCGTGGCGGCAACCAGCGCCGGGGAGAGCGAGTTTGGCAGCACGTGCACCAGCAAAGTCCGCAGCCGCGAGCTGCCCAGCGCCCGGCTCGCTTCCACGTACGGCATCTCGCGCACCCGCAGGGCTTCGGCGCGCACCAGCCGCGAGGTGTCGGCCCAGCGGGTGAGCGCGATCACGGCCATCGTGCTGAGAAGCGTGGTGCGCTCGAGGATGCCCTGGGCGGCGAGGAGCAACAAGAGCAGCGGGAAGCTCAGCAGCACCTCGGCTGCGCGGCTGACGACGCGGTCGACCCATCCACCGAGGTAACCGGCGAGCACGCCGAGCACCAGCCCGATCAGGACCTGCGCGGCCGCGGCCGCGACGCCGATCCCCAGCGAGGTTCGCGCTCCGTGGATCAGGCGCGCGAGCGTGTCGCGGCCGGCGTTGTCGGTGCCCAGCGGGTGCCCGGCGCCCGGCGGCTGTGGGAGCGGTCCCTGAAGCGTCGAGAGCGGCGGGATGGTGTACGGGCCGTGGCGAAGAGGCGGCCAGAGCGCCCGGTCCGCCGGGCCCAGGTCCCGGGCGGTGAAGCCCCGCAGGCTCCGGTAGTCCACCAGGTTGGGGATGAGGTAGAGGGTCCCCGCCCGCCAGAGGACGATGGGCCGGTCGCTGGCCAGGAAGTCCGCGAAGACGGCGAGGAGCGCCAGCAAGAGCGCGAGACCCAGCCCGAGCAGGTTTCGCCGGCGAGCCGCGAAGCGGTGCCAGACCTCGCGCATCACGGCCGGCTCCTCGACGAGATCCGCGGGTCCGCCGCCGCGTAGAGCAGGTCGGAGACGAGAAGGCCCAGCATCGTCATCAACCCGGCCACAAGGACGGTACCCATCAGGACGGGCATGTCGCGGCCGAGCACCGCGTCGAAGGTGAGCTTTCCCATCCCGGGCAGGCCGAAGATCCGCTCGACGATCACCGCGCCCGAGGCCAGGGCGGGAAAGGTCAGGCCGAAGAGCGTGATCATGCTCAGCAGGGAGTTGGGCAGGGCGTGCTTCAGCAGCACGGCCGCCTCGGAGAGGCCCTTGGCGCGTGCCGTGCGGATGTAGTCCTGACCCATCTGCTCCATCAGCGAGCTTCGCAGGTGGCGCAAGAGCACCGCCAAAGACCCGTACGTGAGGCATGCGACCGGCAACAAGAGATGCGCGAACAGGTCCGAAGCAGTCCGCACGCCTTCCGTCCGCAATCCCTGGATGGGAAGCCCGCCGCCGCTCGCCGTGACCACCAGCATCAGCGCGACCCACTGCACCGGCAGGGAGTAGAGGAGAAATGCGCCGCTGGAGAGGAGGCGGTCGAGAACCCCGCCCGGCCGCGCCGCGGAGAGCAGCCCCATGGGGATGGCGAGCAGGTAGCCCAGGAGCAGCGCCGGCAGCGAGAGCAAAAGCGTGATCGGGAGCGCTTCGCCGAGCAAGACGGAGACCGGCCGGCCGTCGCGAAAGGAGTCGCCCAGATCGCCGCGGACCACGCGCGTGAGCCAGCGCGCGTACCCGGTCAGGAGCGGATCCTCCAACCCCATCCGGCGACGGTACTCGTTCCACTGGGCGACGGTGGCGGCCCCCTGCCGGAGGCCCCCGTCCGCCTCGAACGCGAGCGCATGGCCGGGCGCCGCGCGGACCAGGGCGAAGGCGACGAACGTGATCCCCAGAAACGTCGGAATCGTCCCTAGGAGCCGCTGCCGGAGCGGCGAGGTCACCGGGCCGCCAGCCAGACGTCCTGGAAGTCGTACCACACGACCGAGGGCCGGATGCCGCGGACGCGGTTGCTGACGGCGTCGAGCGAGGGGCGGCTGTAGAGGAAGGTGTAGGGAGCCTCGTCGTAGAGGACCCGCCCCAGCTTCCGGTAGAGCTCGTTGCGCCGGGAGTCGTCGAGGATCGCGCGCGCCTGCTCGATCAGCGCGTCGGCCTGGGGATTCCGGAAGAGGACGTAGTTGGAGCCGTCCTTGACCTGCGAGGAATGCCAGATCTCGTACGGGTCCTGCACCACGTCCGTGTTTCCCCAGCGCAGCGAGGTGGCGTCGAACTGGTGCTCCTCCACCAGCTGGACGAAGTGGGCCCAGTCCACCTTCCGGATCTCCATCGCCACGCCGAGCTTGCGCAACTCCTGCTGCAGATACGGCGTGAGCTTGTCGAGGAACACCGAGTCCGCGTTCATCAGGAAGGTGAAGCGGAAGGGCACGCCATCCTTGTCGCGCACCCCGTCGCCGTCGCGGTCGCGCCAGCCGGCCTGGTCGAGGAGCTGCGCGGCGCGCTCTGGATCGTAGGAGCGCGGGGCCAGGGAACGATCGCAGGCGGAGGAGTCGAGGTAGAAGTGGCAGGTGGTCGGGCGGTCGAGGCCGAGCAGGAAGCTCTTGCGGATTCCCTCGGTGTCGATGGCATGGTTCATCGCCTGGCGCACCCGCGCGTCCGAGAACCAGGGCCGCTGCTCGTTCCAGCCGATGAAGTTGTAGTTGGGGCCGTAGAACTTGATGCGCCGGACGGAGCGCTTCAGGCCGGCTGCCTCCAGGTCGCGCGCCCACTGCTGGGGCTGGAGCTGGAGGTAGAGGTCGAACTCGCCCTGCTTGAGCATCTGGAAGCCCACCGCCGGGTCGGAGACGAACCGGAAGACGATCCGGTCGAGATACGCCTTGCGGCCCCAGTACCGGTCGTTGCGCACGAACGAGATCCGCTCGCCGGTCTTCCAGGCCTCGAAGCGGAAGGGCCCGGTGCCGATCGGGGCCCGGTGGATGGGGCTGTGCAGCATGTCGCCGGCGCCCGCCAGCACGTGCGCCGGGTAGATCGACAGCGTCGCCAGCGCGCGGAAGGCCAGGAAGTACGGCTTGCGGTACCGCGCGACCACGGTGAAGTCGTCTCCGGGCAGGGTGGAGATGTCCTCCAGATCGACGAAGTTGTTGCGCAGGTGCAAGGCGCGGACCGAGGGGTCGAGGATCTTGCGCACCGTCGCCACCACGTCCTTTCCGCTGAACGGCTGGCCGTCGTGCCACACGACGTTGCGGCGCAGGTGGAAGGTGAAGGTGAGCTGATCGGAGGAGATGGTCCAGTCCGTCGCGAGCGCGGGCTTGAGCGGATACTCGGGGTGCTTTCCGGCGTCGGGCTCGGCCATGGACTCGAGCACCTTGCGCTCCAGCATCCAGTCGATGGCCAGCGCGGAATCGGTGATCTTGTCCAGGCTGGGAGGCTCCTGGTCCAGCCGCACCACCAGCGTCCCACCGCTCCGCGGATTCCCCTCGTAGACGGCGGCGGGAAGGCGGCCGTCCTGCCAGTCGCGATCGGCGTCCGCGGCGACCGCCAGCAAGAGGACTCCCGCCAATTGCAGCAAAGAAGACACTCGACACCTCCGACAACGGCATCATTCGCGAGCCGCGCGAGGGGGAACCAGACGGGGGGTGTCAGTCGTTCAACAGCGTTCAATTGCCCCGGCGGGCGGGAAGGCCTCCCCTCCGCGCCAGCAAAAGGACCGCGCAGATCGACAACGACAGGCCGGCGCAGGCGAGCAGGATCCAGGCTTCCGGCCGGATCAGCCACGCGCGCAATCGGGGGAGCGGCGCTGGATCGCCCGCGGTCGAGGCGCGGCGCCACGCGACCTCCAACTCTGCGCCGGAGAATCTCGTCCCGAGGAGCGTCGCGGCCCACGTTCCCCTGGGCGAGACCACGAACGTCCGGGCGGGATGATCGAAGCCTTCGCCAGCCTTCATGAAACGGAATTCGAGCCGATCGAGGAACGCCCGCGTCGCCGCGGGGTCCGACCCGCGAACGGTCCGCCACTCCGCCGGAAGCGCAAAGCGCTCGCGAAAGTCCTCCAGGTCCTTCGCGGTGTCGTCCGCGTCGAAGGAGAGCGCGATCACCCGGAACGGCGCCCGCGCTCTGGCCAGCGCCTCTTTCAAAGCCAGCGCGGTGAGCGGGCAGGTGCCGCCGCAGCGGGTGAACATCGGCAGGATCAACGCCGGAGCTCCGGACGTCATCTCGCGGAGGTCCTGCGGATGATCCCTCTCGTCGAGCACGGCGAATCCGCGCGGGAGCTCGCGTGCGCTCGCGGGCGGCAAGAGCTCCGCCCGCGTTGCCGTCGCTGCGGCCAGGGCGAGAGACGACGCGAGGAGCCGGCGGGCTGGCAAGGGCTATCCTGCCGCGAGCGGGAAGTTCCCGCCGAGCACCTGGACGAGCGGCGGAACGTACGAGATCAGGATCGCGATGATGCCCGCGACGACCCAGGGGGCGAAGTTCCGCACCGCCGGCACGTCCTCGTCGTGGTAGGCCGCCGCCGATGGGAGCGCGAAGGAGTCCGCCGCCTGCTCCGATCGCGCGGCGAGCAGGCTGCGGACGAGCACGTAGAAGAAGAGGACGACCGCGAGCCCCATCAGGCAGCCGCCCACGGCGCCGACGGCCTCGCCGATCACCCAGTCCTGCCGGTAGAGATTGGAGGTCGAGTCGAGGAAGGACATCCCGAGATTCGTCCGCCGCGGCACGCCGTGGACGCCGCCGTAAAAGAGCCCTGCCGAGAAGATGAACACGCCCACCGTCCACAGATACGGCACGGCCAGCGCGGCGCGCGGCGAGGCGCACGGCTTTCCGGTCAGGCCCAGCGAAAGGTAGAGGCTCATCCCGAGGATGGCCAGGAATACGGGACCGGCGACGGTCAGGTGGAAGTGCGCCGGGATCCACGAGGTGTTGTGCACCACGGCGTTCATTCCGTACGAGGCGTTGATCAGGCCAGTCAGCCCGCCCAGGATGAAGATGACCAGCCCCAGGAACAGGTAGGGGAACAGCCAGCGCTGCGGGTCGAAGTGCGGGAGCCTTCCCCACCAGGCGAACAGGCCCTTCGCGCCGTTCTGCCGCGCGCCGTGCTCGAGCGAGGCCGCCACGGTGAACGCGGTCACCAGGCTGGGCACCGCGACCAGGAAGGTCAGCACCGCGTGCAGGAGCTTGTAGCCGGAGGAGACGGCCGGCTCGGTGAACTGGTGGTGCAGGCCCAGCGGCGCGGAGAGGACGATGAAGGCCATGAACGCGAGGCGGCCGTAGAAGTCGCTGTAGAGCTTTCCGCCCGCGAGCTGCGGCAGCGTCGTGTAGTACATGACGTAGGCCGGCAGCAGCCAGAAGTAGACCAGCGGGTGGCCGAAGAACCAGAAGAGCAGCCGCGAGAGCACGACGTTGACGCCCGGCGTCCATCCCAGCGACCAGGGGATGAGCTGGACGATGATCTCGTACGCCGCGGGCAGGGTGCAGATCTGCCAGATGATGAAGGTGGCGAAGATCCCCACCGCGGCGAGCGGGGTCTTCAGGCCGGCGTGGTTCCGGCGCCAGCGCAGGTAGCCTGGAATCCAGGCCCAGAACGAGACCCAGGAGCCCACCACCAGCAGCACCACGCCGATGTAGAAGAGCGGATGCGCCTTCAGGGGCGCGTAGAAGGTGTAGAGCACGTTGGCCTTGCCGGTGAAGATCGGCCAGGCGGCGACCAGGGTGCCGACCACCATCAGGCCAAGGCCGGCTCGGGCGCCGGGGAGGGACACACCGCGATCCAGCGTCTGGCTGATCACGGCGTTGCCGAAGCCCACCGCGAAGAAGGTGGTGAGCACGACGGCGTTGATCACGCCGTGGGCGGTCAGGCCCTGGTAGTAGTCGATGCCGAGGAAGCTCACGTCCTGGATCACGCCGGAGCGGTACAGGACCTGGAGCACGCCGTGGTAGACGCCGAAGATCGTCAGCGCGAGCGGCAGGAGCAGCTCGATCAGGATCACCGCGCGCAATTCCTTCTGGATCACGGCGTCACCTCGAGGAACCCGACCATGTCGTGGTGACCCGAGCCGCAGAACTCGTGGCAGATGATCTGGAACTTCCCCGGCTTGTCGAACCGGGCCTGCGCGTAGTTCACCGCGTTCGGGATCGCTGTGAGATTTACGTCGGTGCCGTCGATGTAGAAGCCGTGCACCACGTCGGTGCTGGTCAGGTAGAAGTCGACGACGGAGCCCTTCGGTATCTTGAGTTTGCCGGGCTTGAACGCCCACATCTTCGAGACCACGTGGGCCTCGTAGCGCCCCGGCGCCACCTGGATCAGCTCGCCCGAGTCGAACGGCTTGACGTTGGTCACGCAGCCCGGCACGGAGATGCCCAGCCGCACCGCGGCGTAACCGATCAGCGCCAGCATCGCGCCGGCAAAGAGCAGGGAGGCGACCACCACCCGCTTCTCGATGTCGGGGATGCCGGCGGCGGCTTGCATGGATCAGTGCCGGTGGATCATCAGGGCGTAGAGGGCGAGCCATACCGCGGCGAAGAACGCCGTCATCGCCGCGAAGAACGCGATCGCGCCGCGGGGGACGAACTCCTCGCGCTCGATCCGATCGTCGGCCATCGGATCGGTTCATAGAACAGTCTGGATTGCGCCCGCAACAGGCGCCCGCCAGCGCGAGCGGCGGCGCCCGCGCGGATCTATCGCTTCGGGGGCGTGGGGGTCCGGCCGGCCGCGGGCAGCCCGGACTTGCCCTCGAGCAGTCCGCCGACCTCGCCCTGCAGCGCCTTCACCGGTTCCTTCGCGATCTGACCGGGATCGACGTGCAGGAAGGGCCGCAGCCCGGCAGGCAGGGAATCCGACTGCGCCGCCTTCTCGGCCAGCGCGGTGATCACCAGGATGGCGATGTCCTTGATCGCGGCGCCGTTCTTCGCGCCGCGGCCGCTGCCGACGTTTCGCATGGTGATCGCCGGAACCAGCACCGTGATCTCCTGCCGCAGTCCGGGGAGGCCAGGGTGGATCACGACCTGCGCGTTCTCCATCTTCAGCTCGTCGATGACGAGCTTGATCGGCTTCTCCGACGCGCCCTGGCTCGGTGGCATCCCTTCGATGGCCTTCTTGAAGTTCAACGCTCCACCGGATTGCTCGATGACCAGCCGCGGCCGCTCCAGCGTCAGGGACTGCACGTGGATCGGATCGCTGCGGAGCTGGCGGTACTTGACCGCCAGGTTCACGTCGCCGAGCTCGAGCAGGTGCGGCGCGGAAAAGCCTTTGGGCGAGGCGATGTGGAGCTCCTCGAGGTTGAGCTTGCCGCCCAGGAGCGAGAGGCGTGCGTGGTCCAGGGTGGTGGCCAGCTGGAGCGAGGCGGTGCTCTCCCGCTCGATGGTGGACTTCAAGATCCGGTCGAGGCTGAACCAGGCGATGGCACCGGCGGCCAGCAGGACCACGAGGACGATGCGAAGCGTGCGTCTCATCATTCGTGTCAGTATGTGCACGGAC
>DASQAS010000022.1:0-2661 GCA_035635635.1 Myxococcales bacterium
GCTACCCGCCGTCAGCGCACCGCGCGCCACGGCGGTCGCGGCCGGCGAACCGGCGCGCACGCTGACCGAGAGATTCGGGCCGCCGCAACCCACGATGCCGGCGGCGAGAACGATGGCAAGGACTGCTTTCATGATTCTTCCTTCCGTGAAAGGTTACCGCAGGGATTGACACCCGGCGCCGCGGGGGGAGGTCCACAAAAGTTAGGATCTTCAGTAGGTTCGACTGCGCGTGAAGCGCACCCCGACTTACTCCAGGAGGCCGTCGCGCGAACACGCAGAAAAAGCGCAGGCGCAAAACCGTAGCCGCAAAGCGGCCTTCGGCCGCAGCGGCTAGAAGCTCTTGAGCAGCGTCGCGAGCTCGCGCATCGAGCGGAACCGGACGAGGCCGCGCGGGACGCGCAAGCGATCGTCGGACCAGACGCAGACGGAGGTGGCGCCCGATCGGGCCGCCGCGATCGCGCCGGCGATGGCGAGACCGCTCACCTGCACCGCCGGAGGTCCCGCGCCGACCACCAGCACGAGCAGCCGCGCGCGAACGCGCTCCGCCAGCTCGGCGAGCTGCGAGGGCTCCAGCGCTCCAGCCGGGCGCAGGATCTCGTGCCCGTAGGCCTGCAGGAGGCACGCGATCGACTCGAGGTCCGGATGTCTCGGCGTGCCCACCTGCGCGAACAGCGCGGGGAAGCCGGACCGCTGCCGCTCGGGCACCATGAACGGGAGCCGGGCGAGCAGGTCCACCATGAAGTGCTCGGGAGTGGAGGCGGCCACGGGCCGGACGCGCTCGTCGAGCAGCGTCTCCAGCGGCGTCCCTTCGGTGAGCTGCTCGAGCAGGTAGACGAGGCAGGAGCTCACGTCCTGCGAGGCGGCGGACGACTCGAAGTCGATCGGGCTGGTCGAGCCCCTGCGCAGGTACTCGATCACGTCGCCCGGCGCGAACCGCCGGCTGTTCTTCCGCGTGGAGCGCAGCCACTTGAGGTTCCCCGCCTCGGCCAGCCGCTTCACGGTCGCGTCCGCGATGCCGAGAATGTGCGCCACCTGCCGCGCGGAGAAGGACCCGCCGTTCACCCGCGGGGAGCCGGCCGGCGGCGTGGGCGCCAAGCGGTGCTCGCGCTCGTCGGTGACGTCCTCGACGATGCCGACCATGCGGACCACTTCGCCGTGGCCGTTCAGCATCGCCCGGCCGGTGGACCGGAGCCAGCGCACGCTGCCGTCGGGCCGGTCGATGCGGAACTCGAGCGTGTTGCGCCCTCGGTTGTGCAGCGCGTGCGAGAGCCACTCCTCGACCATGGGCCGATCGGGAGCGTGCACCTTCTGCATGATCATCTGGAAGGAGGCGTCGACCACTCCCGGCTTGAGGCCGAAGAGCTGGTACGTCCAGGGCGTCCACTGCACGTGCCCGGAGGGGATGTGCCAGTTCCAGGTGCCGATCTCGGCGGCATCGACGGCGAGCTGGATCGGGTCTTCGGACTCGACGCGCTCGTTGGGCGAGGGATGGGGTTCGCCGTTGTAGCTTTCGTCGCGCACGAGGGGGAAAACTTCTTACATGGGAGAACCACCACTGGGCAAGCCCCGAAAGGACATTCCCGTCGGTTCTCGACGCGCGGGCGACAGTTCCGTTGGCTGGAGCACCGGGCAAGTCGCTCCGGCGTCACTAGGAAGTCTTCACGGTTCCTCTTGAAGTTGAAGACGGGTTGTGCAGAAGTGCGGACCCCGTCCCGGGGCCAGGCAGCCAGATTGCAGACTGTTTCGGCGTGTTCACCAGTGGAGATCGACCCATGAAGTTGGGCGCGTTCGAGCCATACGGATTGCTAGTCGCGGAGCTGTACCACCAGGCGCTCTCGAGCGACTCCGCGCTGCGCGCGGCCGTCGCGACGCGGCGGCTGCGCTACCGCGTCGTGAACAGCATCTACGCGAAACTGCCGTCGGACACCGAGTCGGGGGCGCGCAGGAAGCGCTGGATCCAGCTCCTGGGGTAAAAAAAGGCCGGCAGCCTTGCGGTTTGCCGGCCTTCTTGCCGCTCGAGCTGTAGCCCTCTACTCCTCCGCCGCGACCATCGCCGCAGGCGCGGTCTCCGCGCCCGACGCGATCGCCAGCGCTTCCTCCGCCGCCTCCACCTCGTCCACCGGCGTCTCCACCTCGATGTCGAGGTGCTTGTACGCGTTGAGGCCGGTGCCCGCGGGGATCAAGCGGCCCATGATCACGTTCTCCTTCAAGCCGCGCAGGTAGTCGACGCGTCCGGAGATCGCCGCCTCGGTGAGCACCTTGGTGGTCTCCTGGAACGACGACGCGGAGATGAACGACTCGGTGGAGAGCGACGCCTTGGTGATGCCGAGCAGCAGCGGCTCGCCCACGGCCTGCTTGCCGCCGGCCGCCTGCAGCCGGGAGTTCTCCTCGTCGAACATCTGCTTCTCCACGTGCTCGTCGACGAGGAAGTTGGTGTCGCCCACCTCGATGACCCGAACCCTTCGCAGCATCTGCCGGACGATCACCTCGATGTGCTTGTCGTTGATCTTCACGCCCTGCAGCCGGTAGACCTCCTGCACCTCGTCCACCATGTAGCGGGCCAGCTCCTTCTCGCCCAGCACCTTGAGGATGTCGTGCGGGTTGGCCGCGCCGTCCATCAGCGGGTCGCCGGCCTTCACCCGGTCGCCGGCGTGCACGTTG
>DASQAS010000023.1:0-10034 GCA_035635635.1 Myxococcales bacterium
TCGCCTTGCCGCAGTCGCTCCTGGCGCGGCTCGCTCCCGGAAAACCGCTCCTCTGGGAAGTCGTCGCGAAGGACGCGGCCGGCAGGGCGATCGCGTGGTCCGGAAAGCAGCGCTTCACCATCAGGAAGTAGTCGCAGGACCAAGGGGGGAAGATGGGTACCACCGTGACGAAGCCACCAATGGACCGGTCGCGTGATCGTTCGATCGCGGCGATTCTTGCCGTGGCGGCTTTAGCGGTGCCGTCGAGTGCGCTTGCCGTCGAAGGCGTCTACTGCTTGCGCGTGCCCCCCGGTCGAACCGTCCAGATCAGGGTGCCTCGCGACCTCGTCGACCCCAACGAACCTTCTCCGATCGTCATCGAACAGCTCGGCCCCGACATCGGCGGACTGGGAATCGCGCTGCTGGGAGCGCCGGAAGCAGGGGGTACCGCCCTCATGTACGGCGGCTCGGCGATCATCCGCACGGTCTCGCCTCCCGACGCGCCGGAGCTTCCCTCCGACGCGACGGTCGCGGTGACCATTGCCGTCCCCGATCAGGCTCCAGCGGGGGCGACCATCAACCTGACGTCTGGTGATGCAACGTCGTCCGGCGCGGATTCCCAGGCTACCGGCTGCGTGCCGGACGTGGTCGACCAAATCGGAGTCGCGGCTCCTCCGTCGGTTTCCATCTCCGACGTGCTGCCCGGAGGGGGCCTGCTGCAGGCGGGCTCGGTGGTCACGGTGGTGGGGGCGGGATTCCAGCCAGAGGCCCAGGTGGTGATCGAGGGCGTCACCCTCGCCTCGACCACCTGGATCGACTCCTCGCGCATCGAGGTCGTCACCGCGGACGACGCGCAGATCGACGGCAGGATGGTCAGCGTCACGAACCCGGACCTCACCACCGCGACCTCGTTCGCGATCCTGCGGGCCACGGACCTCGGCAAGAGCACGATTCCCCTCCTCGCCGGCACCGAGGCGATCTTCCCGGTCCAGACGCGATCCAGCGCCCTGTTCGCAGCGCCGGCGGGTGGAACGTTCTTCGCGCTCGCCTTGCAGAATCCGGGAGCGGACGAAACGACGGTATCGGTCGAGCTGTGGGACGCGGATGCGGGCTCGGCTGTCGCTTCGGCGACGGTCACGCTTCCCTCGACCACGAAGGTCTCCCGCGAAGTCTCGGAGCTTTTTCCTGACGTCGTTCCGGGCGCCGGGACCGTGCTCGCGGTGACGGCCACAGTCCCGGTCCAGATGCTGGGACTGAGCGGAAACGAGAAGGACGGCTCGGTCGCCCCGGTGCTGCCGGCGCTCGCGTCGCCCTGAGTGCTGGACGTATCCCCATTGCCGGAGCGATGATTTCGCTCCGGTGCCGATCCGGGCCATCAGTCTCGGCTTGATCTTCTTCCTGGCCGGGGCGGCGCAGGGCGCGAAACCCACGCTCGACGAGGCGCGGGAGCTGCACCAACGGGGCGCGCTTCGCGAGGCGCAGCAGGCCTACGAATCGCTGCTTCCGGAGCTGCGGTCGGAACCGGCCGGGCTCGGCGCCGCTCTCAAGGCGCTGACCAGGATCGCATACGCGCAGGGGCAATACGAGTCCGGGGCGGCGAGGGCTCGCGAGGCGATCGAGGTCTATCGCGCGTCCGGAGACAAGGGCGGCGAGGCGCACGCGATCCACCTCCTGGCCGTCGCGGAGCTCTACCAGGGAAAGTACCCCTCCGCGCTCAGCTTGCTGGAGAAGGCGCTCGCGCTGGGCCGGTCCATCGGCGATCGCGAGCGCGAGATCGAGGAGCTGAACAACATCGGGACCGTCCACTTCCACCAGGCGCGCTACCTCGAAGCGCTGCGCGCATATCGCCAGGCGCTGGACAGCGTCCGCCAGGCGGAAGACACGCCGCCGTGGCTCCCGCGGCTGCGCCGCATCACCATCACGAACCTGGCGGCGCTCTTTCAGCAAGTCGGGCACGAAGACCAGGCGATCGAGCTCTATGGAGAGTTGCGCAATTCGCCGGAAGTGCTGAATCCGATCGAACAGGCGCGGCTGCGATCCAACTTGGGCGATCTGTACCGGCGCCTGGGCGACCCGGCCAAGGCGCTCGAGACGTACCGGGTCGCCCAGAAGCTCCTGGCTGGCAACGAGCACAAACAGCTGCGGAGCGCCGTGCTCACGAACATCGGCATCGTCCAGGCCCTCGACCTGGGCGATCTGCCGGTCGCGCTCGCGACGTTTACGGAAGCGGTCTCGCTCGCGGAACAGATCGAGGACCGCAGGCAAGCGGTCCTGGCCCATCTCTATCGCGGAGAAACCCGCTACCGGCAGGGCGACGCGGCCGGCGCGACGAGCGATTTCGAGGCGGCGTTGGGAGTGTCCCGACAGCTCGGCACCAAGGACGAGCAATGGAAGGCGCTCTACGGGTTGGGCCGGCTGGCGCGGGCCGCCCACCATGACGACGACGCCGCCAGGTATTTTCGCGAGGCGATCGCGGATATCGAGTCGGTCCGCGCGCAGCTCCAGCTCGCCTCGCTCAAGATGGATTTCCTCGCGGACAAGCGCGACGTCTACGATGCCCTGCTCGAGATCCTTCTGGAGCGGGGCGATGTCGCCGCATCCTTCGAGGTGCTGGAACGGGCGCGGGCGCGGACCTTCCAGGATCGCCTGGCGGCTGCTCAGCCGACGCTCGCTGCGGTCCAGGCGCGGCTCGCGGCGGGAGCCGTCCTTCTAGAATACTGGGTCGGGCCGCGCCACGCCGCGGTGCTCTGGGCGACGCGGGAAGCGGCCGGCATCACCCCTCTTCCGGCCGTGGTTCCCGATCTGTCGGAGATCTCATCCCTGTTGAACGAGGCATCCGCGGGCACGACCGACGGCTGGAGGCGGCCGGCCGCCACGATCGGAGCGCGGCTGCTCGGCGGAATCCCCGCGCTTGGGCGGCCCGGGACGAGCCACCTGATCGTCGTTCCCGACGGAGCCCTGGCCCAGATTCCCTTCGAGCTGCTCGACCCGGGCTCGGGCTCGCTGATCGTCGAGCGGTTCGATGTCTCCTACCTGCCCTCCGCGGCGGTCCTGTTGCGCGACTTCTCCGGCCAGTCGCGTTTCTGGGCACCGCCCTGGAACCGCCAGTTGGTCTCGTTCGCCGCCCCCCGGATCCAGCCGGGGTTGCGCGGGCCGGGGATGGAGCTCGGCGGAGCGGAGCTGACCAACCCCCTTCCCGCCTCCGCCGAGGAGGCCCGCGCCATCGCGCGCACCTGCCCCGGCCGCACCCAGCTTTTCCTCGGAAACGCGAATCTCAAGAGACACCTGCTGGAGGGCGCCGCGACCGGCGTGCCGCTGCTCCACCTCGCGACCCATGCCGTCGCCGACATGACCAGCGCGGAACGGTCGCGGATCCTTTTTTCGCCCGAGCGCGAGCAGGATGGGGTGGACTACCTGTTCCTGAAGGAAGTCTACGATCTCGACCTGCGAGGGGTGGACCTCGCTACCCTCTCCGCCTGCGAGACGGAGCGAGGCAAGCTGGTACGCGGCGAGGGCGCGACCGCGTTCAGCCGCGCGCTCCTCTCCGCCGGGGCGCACGCCGCGGTGACGACCCTCTGGCGCGTGGCGGACGAGCCCGCGCGCGACTTCATGGCGCAGCTGTACTACGAGCTGAACCGCGGGAAGCCAAAGGCGGAAGCGCTGCGCCTTGCGAAGCTGCGCTTTCTGAGCTCCGGGACGGCGCTCCAGCACCCGCGCTACTGGGCGGCGTTCATCCTCACCGGCGAGGGGTTCAGCCCGATTCCCCGGGTCGTCTCGTGGAGCACGCTGCTCGGCCTGGCTGGAGCGCTGCTCCTGGGCGGCGTCGTCGCGGCGAGGGCAGTCCGCAATGGCGCCGCGCGCGCCGCGCGACCGTCGAGGCCGTCCCCCGACGAGGGGACGCGTCCGGCCGGCGACCAGACCGTCCCATGATCGCTGGTGGCGGGGAGGCTCAGCGCACCGAGAGGCTGCCGGTCGTCGCCGGCGAAGCGCCGCTCGACGAAAGCTCCATCCGCTCGCAGTAGAGATCGACCTGCACCCGGCGCAGGCCCGCGCGCGGGGAGGGCTCGTCCGCGACCCGGTAGATGCCGATGTGCCGCAGATGCAGCACCGCCAGCGGATCGCCGAGCATCGGGTCCTGGTACTCGATGAAGCCCTCGCGCTCCCGCCCGTCGTCGTTGTTGCCGGCGATGACGAAGTCCTCGAACCACTCGCGGAACGAATCGGCCCTGTCCGCGTCGATGTAGAGGCGGACGTCGGGGAAGATCAGCGTCGCTCGCTTGCGGCTCCCGGGCTCGGGCAGGCTGGTCTTGATGGTGAACGAGTCGACCGCCAGCACCCCGCTGCAGTCGATTCCACCGATGTCGACCTTGAAGTTGTGCGAGAGGAAGTCGCGCTCCTCGCGGTGCAGGCCGGCGGAGACCGCGCCGGTGCGGCGGATGCCGCTCGGGACCAGCTTCAGGGACATGGCGCAGCGATCGCGGGCGTTCTGGTCCAGCGCCGGCAGCGTGACCTCGCGGATCGCGGCGTGCCCGATCTCGACGGTCTGCAGCGAGCTCGACGGGTCGAGCCGCTCGAGGGAGACGTTGTCGCGGAACGGGTTCCCGAACCAGGCATCCCGGATCCAATCGAAGAGCGCTGCATCCGCGTCCATCGCCACCTCCGCGGCGACGTCGGCGAACTGCAGCGCGCCGATGTGCTTCTTCGCGTACGGCAGGAGGCCGCCGGGCTCGTTCACCACCACGGCGTAAGGCTCACCGCCAACGTAGCGCGCGACGGTGGCGGCCGGCGTGCCGCCGATGCTCAACACCGTCTTCGCCGCGGTCCGGCCTGTCGAATGGGTACGGCTCTGCGCAGCCATCCCCTTGGAAGGTAGCGCGCTCCGACGAGCGTCGCAACGCCACTGCGCGTGAAAGATAGCGCCGCGCGGCGCCACCTGTGTCATCGGCGTCCGTCTGGCGAATCGAGGCCGCCAGCGGGGGCCGGAACTGGCACGCGGCCGGGCCGAGCAATGCCGGGACATGACGGATCCGAGCCGTTATTGTCTGCCGGATGCAGCGGAGGTGGCGGTGAAGGACTCCTGGGCCGTGATCGCAACGTACTGGAGCCTCGTGGAGGCAAAGATGGCGAGCGCGCTGCTCGCGAGCGAAGGCATCCCGGCCCGGCTCGCCGACGAGGGGATTACCGGGGCGCACCCCCTGCTCGCCATCGCGGTCGGCGGCGTGCGGCTGCTGGTCGCTCCCGAAGGCGCGCAGAAGGCGCGCACCGTGCTCGAGCTGCGCGGGCTCCTGTCCAGTGGAGGCCCGCCGCCGGTGGACCCTGGACCGCTCGATGAAGAGGCGATCGAAGCCGCTCCCGCCGACGAGAGCGTTCGCGAGTTCCTGAAAGCGCGGCGAAAGCCTCAGGGCTGAAGCGAACAGATGGCGGCAAAGGGTGCCGTCATTGCTCCGGATAGATGTTGAGCCGATACATGATCAGCAGCGCCGGGCTGGGCTTGGCGTTGGGACCGAAGGCCCCGCGGAAGATCGCGGCGATGGCGTCGCTGTCGTAGATCTGCGAGAGCGCCCGGTTCACGGCCAGACGAAGCCCGCTGGCCCCGAGCGGCAGGACGACCGCGTAGGGCACGTACCCGATGTCGTCGCTCAGCAGGTCGTAGTTCGAGGGCTCCTTCATCTTGGTCCCGATCCCGACCAGCATCGCCTTTCCGGCCGCGAGCGCGTCGACCTTCCCGCCTTCGAGCAGGGCGATGGCCTCGTCGTAGGTCTTTGCCGGGACGACCTTGGCGTTGACCAGACCCTTCTTCAGCGAGTCCTCCAGCGCCTTCTGGTTCGGGGTCCCGGCCACGACGGTGACGCTCTTGCCCGCCAGACCCCCGAGCTCCCGGGCAGCGACGGACTTGCGGACGATCAATCCCGTCACGTCGACCCACACCGGATTGGAGAAGTCCACCTGCTCCATGCGGGCAAGGGTGGCGGTGGTGGTCCCGCACTCCATGTCCGCCTCGCCCTTGCGGACGACGTCGAGCCGGTTCTGCACGTTGACGGGAACCCACTTGACCGACAGCGATGGGACCTTGAGCTGCTGCTCCAGGCTGGCGGCGATCCGTTTACATAGCTCGACGGTGTATCCGGCCGGCTGCCCAGCCACCTGGGACGCGAACGGCTGCGCGTCGGTGCGGTAGGCAATGGTGACGGTCTTCGTGTCGCGGATGCGCTGCAGGGCCTTGTCCGCGGTCTGGGCGTGCGCCATCGCAGGGAGCAGCGCCGCCAGGAGCAGCATCAGTCGTCGCATCAAGAGTGACCTCGAAGAGTGGGTGGAGCGTCGAATACCAACCTCGGGCGCACCTCATCGAGGGGACCTTGGTCCAATACCCTGCTGGAAGACCAGACGGGCGAAGTGGACGCGTTGCTGCCCTCCGCCGCTGAGCGTGAGGAAATCGCGGTCGGGCTGCGTCCGCGCGGGGAGCATGCGTGGAGCGAAGGCCGGTACGGAACTGGCGACGGCCTGATCGAATGCGACGTTTTCGGGGAACATCGAGCTCAGGCAAAGGTGACGCCTCGAAATCGACGCAGCGTTCCGACGTAGGTCGGTCTTCCGGTGACCGGCCGATCGGGCTATGGCTTGCTGCCCAGGCGTTCGTGGGGGACGCCGTTTTTCCAAACCCCGGAAAACAAAGTGACAACCAACAAACTCGGTGCAGCTACCGGCGCACTCTTGTGCGTCTTTGCCTGCGGTGAACCATCCTCGATCTCATCTCAAACCGGGCAGCAGCCAAGCGTCGACGACGCGATCCGGGCTGGCGAGGCCCAGGCGCTGGCGGCGCCAGTCGCCGTGAGCGCCAAGGGGTTGCGCGACCGCGTATCCCTGCTGCATCTGGGCGACGATCTCGTAACGGTGGTCGTGGAGTTCTCCGATCAGCCGGTCGCGGTTGCGCGCGCCAACGCGCTCGACCGCCAGATGACCGCTGACGAGACGCGGTCCATCACCGAGAACATCCGGATGCAGCACGAGCTCCTGCGCCCGACCATCGAGGCGCTGGGAGGGCAGGTGCTGTCGAGCTTCCGGTACGTCGTCAACGGCATCAAGGTCCGGATTCCCGCTAGCAGGATGGGCGCGCTTGCGCTGCTGCCCGGCGCGGTGGCCGTGAAGCACGTTGCCACCTACAAGATCGAAAACGCGGTGAGCGTCCCGTTCATCGGAGCGCCGGCCGTGTGGCAGGGCTGCGAGGGATTCGGGAACTGCGGCGAGGGGATCAAGATCGCCATCATCGATACCGGCATCGACTATACCCACGCGAACTTCGGCGGCTCGGGCAATCCCGCCGACTACACGGCCGCGCGGGCGGCCGACACCGCTCCGGCGAATCCGGCCTTCTTCGGCCCGACGGCGCCGCGCGTGAAGGGCGGCACCGACCTCGTCGGCGATGCCTACAACGCCAGCTCCAGCGACCCTGCCAAGAACACCCCGATGCCCGACCCGAACCCGCTCGACTGCAACGGGCACGGCAGCCACACCGCCGGCACCGCGGCCGGCTCGGGCGTGACGGCGGCGGGCAAGACCTTCACCGGTCCCTACGATACGGCGCATGACGACGGGTCGACGACCGTCGCGAGCTTCAAGGTGGGCCCCGGCGTGGCGCCGAAGGCCGACCTCTACTCGGTCCGCGTCTTCGGCTGCACCGGCAGCACCAACGTGGTGACCGACGCCCTCGAGTGGTCGATGGAGAACGGCATGCAGGTGGTCAGCATGTCGCTCGGCGCCAACTACGGCAGCGCGGAGTCCGTCGACGCGGAGGCCTCCACCAACGCGGCGAACGCCGGCATCATCGTGGTGGCGGCGTCGGGCAACGCCGGCAACATCACCTACATCACCAGCTCGCCCGCTTCCGGCGACAAGGCCATCAGCGTAGCGGCGATGGACTCGCACCTCAGCTTCCCGGGCGCGACGCTCACGCTCCAGCCGAGCGGCAGCACGATCACCGTGCAGAACAACAACGGCCAGACAGTGCCGAGCGGCTCGCTGACGGTCCACGTGATCCCGAACGCGACCGGCGAGCCGGCCGGGATCGGCGGCATCGGTCTTGGGTGCCTGGACAGCGACTACCCGGATGCCACCGGCACCAGCCAGATCGCGGTGGCCGCGCGCGGCAGCTGCGCCCGCATCTATCGCGCGCAAGCGGCGTTCAAGCACGGCTACGCGGCGGTCGCGCTGGTGAACAACTCCGCCGGCTTCGGGGTCTTCGAGGGCGACATCCCGAGCTGCATCCCCGGCGCCACGCCGGACAACGCCAACGGCCGTCCCTGCGATCCAGGCGAGACGCCCGTGCTGGTCACCATTCCCATGTTCGGCGTCACCGGGGTGAACTCCACGACGCTGAGCGCCGACGCCACTGCCCTGAAGGGCTCCACCTCGCTGACCGCGGCCGCGAACGCCGGCGTGGCCAACCCGACTGCCCGACAGATCGCGTCGTTCAGCTCCCGCGGCCCCCGCATCGGGTACAACGCCGACGGCTTCGTCAGCGCCGCAGGCCACCTCAAGCCCAATATCGCCGCCCCAGGCGTCAGCATTCTCTCCACCGGCATGGGCACCGGCACCGGCGGCGTGGTGGAGTCGGGAACGTCGATGGCCACGCCGCACGTGGCCGGCTCGGCGGTCCTGGCCCTGAAGGCCCATCCGAAGTGGTCGCCCGACGACGTCCGTATCGCGGTGGAAGAGACCGCCGACCCCACGCAGATCGCCGGCTACACTCCTCGCTCCTCCGGATCGGGCCTGGTCCAGCCCCTCGCGGCCACCCGCACCTCCGTGGTGGCGCGCGGTGACACGGGGCCCGAGGCGAACCTGAGCCTCGGGGTCGTGGAGTTCCAGGACGACTACTCCGCCCTTCGCACCGTCAAGGTGCGGAACCTGGGCAAGACGGCGACCACCTTCAACGTCAGCGCGACGGCGGTCGCCGGAGCGACCGCGCACAGCGTCAGCGTCACGCCTCCGACACTCTCCCTGGCGGGCAACTCCAACGCCCTGCTCGGCGTCACGCTCACCGTGCCGGCCACGGCCAACGGGCTCGACTCGACCGCCTTCCGCGAGGTGGGCGGCTACGTGACGCTGACCCCGACCGGCGGCACCAACGGCGGCGCGGTCATCAACGTTCCGTACTACGCCGTTCCGCGGGCCCGGGCCGACGTGTCGGCAGCGATCTTCGAGCCGTTCTCGAAGAAGCATCCTTCGACCACGGCGGCCGTGCAGAACGCGTCGGCCAAGGTGAACGGAAAGGCGGACGTCTACTCCCTGGGCGGCGCGGGCAGCCCGAATGGCCTGGGATCGCACGGCATCCGCGCTCTCGGCGTGAAGTCGGCGGTGAGCGGCGCCGATCGCCTGCTGACCTTCGCCTTCAACACCAGCAAGGCCAACTCGACGATCGATCCGGGCAACATCTCCTACCAGGTGGACATCACGCTGGCGGGGAACACCTCGGGCAATCCCGACTTCAGCATCTTCACCGAGGACGTCGGGCTCGCGATCGGGACGGGCGCTTTCAACGGGCAGATCGGCGTGATCGTCGTCAACAACAACACGGGGGACGGCGTGATCCGGTTCCTGGCCACCGCTCCAACCGACAGCACCCTGGTGCTCCTGCCGACGCTGGCGAGCGACATCGGCATCACCTCGTCGGCGCCGCGGTTCACCTACCAGGGAAGCGCATTCTTCTTCTCGGATGATCAGTCGAACGCGGGCTTGATCACGGACACGACCGGGACCGCCGTGTACAACGCCTTCAATCCGTCGATCACCGCGACCGTGGCGAGCCCGGCCGGCGGGACCTTGCCGCTGACCTTGACCCCCGGCCAGCTGGCGAGCCTCAACCTGACCATCGATCCCCTCGAGTGGGCGCAGACGCCGACCGACGGCGTCATGGTGGTGGCGCGCGAGAACCCGAATACCGGTCCGCACAACGAGGCGCTGCTCTTCAAGGTGAGGCCGCAGTAGCTCCTTCTGGAGAGGCGGCCGGACTTCCCCGGCTGCCTCTCCTGCCGTCGCAAGTTGCGGCCCTACTCTGCCTG
>DASQAS010000024.1:0-69431 GCA_035635635.1 Myxococcales bacterium
GAGCACGCTCTGCTGGCCGGCGAGATGAGCGGGCACATCTTCTTCCGCCACCGCTACTTCGGATTCGACGACGGCATCTACTCGGCGGCACGCCTCTTGGAGCTCATTGCCCGCGACGGCCGGCGGCTGAGCCAGATGCTCGACGGCATCCCCCGCACCTTCGCCTCGCCCGAGATCCGGTTCGACTTCCCCGAGGAGAAGAAGTTCCGCGCCGTCGAGCTGGCCAAGGAGCGCCTGCGCAAGCACGGCCGGACCATCGAGGTGGACGGCGTGCGCGTGATCCTCGAGGGAGGATGGGGACTTGTGCGCGCCTCCAACACGCAGCCCCTGCTGGTGTTGCGCTGGGAGGCGAACAGCGAGGCGAGGCTGCGCGAGATCCAGCGGCTGATCGAGGACACCGTGCGAGGCATCCGGGAAGAGCTGGCCTGAACGAGCCCGACCCGGGGCCAATTCGCAAGCGCCACGAAGCCTGCTAGCATCGCCTCCGGGCCCAATGAAGCGCGATGAGCTGTACCTCGGCGTCGACCTGGGCGGCGTGAACGTGCGTGCCGCCGTGGTGGACGCTTTGGGTCACGTGCTCGGCCAGGAGAACCACCGGCTGGTCTCGAAGGAGCCGCCGCAGGTCGCCGAGGCGGTGCTGCGCGCGGGCAAGACCGCCTGCGGCGCGGCGGGGCTCCCGTTCTCCGAGATGAAGGCGGTGGGCCTGGGCATCGCCGGGATGATCGACCGCGAGCAGGGCTTGGTGCGCAGCGCGCCCGCCCTCGGCTGGCGCGACGTCCCGTTCATCAAGCTGCTGCAGGCGCGCACGCCGCGCACGCGCCTGTGGATCTCCAGCGAGCTGTCGGTGTCGGCCTGGGGCGAGCGCGCAGCCGGCGCGGGGCGTGGCGTGAACGACCTGATCGTCGTGCTGGTCGGCTCGAGCATCGGCGCCGGGATCGTGATGGGCGGCAAGCTACAAGAAGGCGCCTCCGGCGCGGCCGGCGAGCTGGGACACACCATCGTGGTGCAGAACGGGCGTGCCTGCGCTTGCGGCCAGCGGGGCTGCCTCGAGGCGTACGCGGGCGGCCAGAACCTCGCCGCCTGGGCGCGCGACGATCTGCGCATCGCGCTGGCGGCGGCGCGCGCGGCGGGCCAGCGCAGCCCGGCCGTCGGGCGGCGGCTGCTCGATCTGGTGGGCGAGCCGGAGAAGGTCAGCGTGACCGCGATGGAGAAGGCTGCGCACGAGGGCGACGATCTCTCCCGCCGGCTGCTCGACGAAGCCGGGCAGCTTTTGGGGATCGCGCTCGCGAACCTCGTCAGCACCTTCAATCCCGCCCGGCTGCTCCTCGGCGGCGGCGTCCTGCTCGGCTCGCCGCGCATGACCCGCGCGGCCATCGCCGGCATCGAAGCGCACGCGACCAAGGCGTCACGGACCGCCGTGAAGATCTCCGCGCCCGAACTGGGCGAGCAGGCCGGAGTGGTCGGAGCCGCGCTGCTCGCGCGCGAGTCGCTCACGGCTGCGGTAGCCGCCTAGTCCAGCGTGAAGTGGATGGTGAACGGCACGGTCGTCGCTACCGGCACGCCGTTCACCTTGGCAGGCGAGAAGCGCATGTCCCGCACCGCCCTGGCCGCCGCCGGTCCCAGCTCTTCCCCGGGGTCGCTCACGACGTCCACCTTGGCCACGGTGCCGTCCGCGTCGATCAGGATCCGCAGCACCACGTCGCCCTCGAAGCCAATCTTCCTCGCGCGAGCGGGGTAGTACTTCCGCAGGTTCAGCGACTCGCGGTTGAGCGGCCGGGGCAGCTCGTTGACCTGCGCCGCCGGCGCGTACTGCTCCGCCTTGTACGGTTTGGCGGCCTCCGCCTCGCGCGCCGTCCGCTCGGGCAGGCCGCGCATGGTGTTGCCGACCCCGACCCCGAACGAGCCGCCCTGCGACGTGCTCTCCATGGTGATCCCGGTGACGATCACGGGCTGCGGCGTGTTTTGCGGCGCCTCCTGGGTCGGAGGCGGCGGAGCGTCCGTAGGCGGAAGCGGCGTCGGTGTGGGCGGCAGCGTCCTGCGCGCGAGCTTGGGGGCGCGCGCGACTTTCATCGGAACCGGCTCGGCCGGCTTGGGGGGTGGAGGTGGAGGGACCTCTGGCGCCTTGGCGGGCACGCTCACCACCTGGATCTGGAGCGGAGTCTGGGGAATCGGCCTGGGCCGCACCGCCACGAACAGCGCGGCCAGCGCCAGCGCCAGGTGGAGCGCGAGCGAAGTCCCGACCGGTACGAGCGCTCTGGCAGTCCCTCGCGCCACCGCTGCAACCTACTGCTGTTTCTCGATCTGGATGGCGAACTTCGTCACTCCCGCGCCCTTCAGCACGTCGAGCAGGTGGGTGACCGACCCGTGGGTCGCGTTCTTGTCCGCCGCCACGATCGCCTGCACGTCCTCCCCCGCGGACCTCGCCTTCTGCACTTCGGCCACCAAGGTCCCATCCTCGACCGGCACACCGTTGAGGAAGGTCTTCCCATCGCGGGTGATCATCACCGCGAACGTCTTCTGCAGCGTCTCTCCGCCGTGCGCCGCCCGCGGCAGCTCCACCTCGATGGTCTCCTTCACGATGTAGGTCGCGGTGACCATGAAGATGATCAGCAGCACCAGCGTGATGTCCACCAGCGGCGTGACGTTGATGCCGGTGATCGCCTCGTCCTCGTTGTCCGCCTGGCCGGCCATCAGCCGCCTCCGCTCTTGAGGTGCAGGCCCGTCGCGATGGCGTTCCCCAGCGCCGTGGAGCGGCCGATCACGCGCTTCAAGAGCCGCTGGAAGATGTTGAAGGCGAGCACCGCCGGAATGGCCACGGCGAGACCCACCGCCGTGGCGACCAGCGCCTCGGAGATTCCCGCCATCACCGACGAGGTGGTGGTGCCCGTACCGCCCTTGTTCGCGGCCAGATCCGCGAAGGCGCGGATGATCCCCAGCACCGTGCCGAACAACCCGATGAACGGCGCGTTGTTGCCCAGCGTCCCGAGCACGAACAGCCAGCGCTCGTACTCGAGCCGCCGCCGATCGATGGTGGACTGGACCGCCTTCTCCACCGCGGGCGTGCCGGCTTCCGCCACGTTGGCGGCGGCGCGGATCACCTCCGATTCCATCGAATCCGTCGTGGCCAGCGCGGCCGCGCCTTTGAGGTCGCCGCTCAGGCAGAGCTCGAGCAGCCGCGGGAAGAGCTTCGACATCCGCCGGCTGCCGAAGTACATGGCCCGCTCCACCATCACCGCCACCGACAGGATCGAGAGCAGGATGAGGAGCCACATCACCCAGCCTGCGCCGAGACGCAGCGTGAGGGCGAGAATCCGGTCGGAGATCATAGGCGGCTCGTTGTAATCGTTACGCCGGCCTTGCGCAGGGACTTGCGCGCCAAGGACGAGAGGCCGAGCGCCGCCAGGCCTTCGGGCGCCACCCAGCGCACCTCGCCGCTCGACGGCGCTCCGCTCGCCCGCGCGGACTTGATCGAAACGCGGACCTCGCGGTGCGTGAGCGTCTGCTCGACCCGGCCGCAATCCCGGAAGTGGCCGTGGATGCGGATTCCCGCCGGCCGCTCCACAGGCAGGTCCCAGAGGCGCGCGAACAAGGCTCCCTCGGGCCGCCGCTGAAGCAGCACCGCGCCGTCCTTGCGCCTGAGCGCGAGCGCCTTCCATCGCAGCAGCGGCCGCGCCGGCCTCCGTCGCGGCGCGGGATATCGCGCGGGGTCGTCCTTGCCTCCGCACGCCTGGCGCAGAGGACAGCGGGCGCAATCCGGAGCGCGCGGCGTACAGACCGTCGCTCCCAGCTCCATCAGCGCTTCGTTGAATTGCCCGGAACGCCCGCGGGGCAAGAGCTCGCCCGCGATCTTCCACGCCTGCGGTCGGGCATCGCCCGAGAGCTTGAAGACGCGCGCGAGCACGCGCGCAACATTGCCATCCACCAGCGCGACGTCCTGGTTGAACGCGAGCGACGCCACGGCCGCAGCCGTGTACGGCCCGAAGCCGGGCAGCGCCCGCAGCGCCTCCGCGGTGCGGGGCAACTCGCCGCCGCAGGACTGTGCGGCGCGGTGCAGGTTGCGGGCGCGGGCGTAGTACCCGAGGCCGCTCCAGAGCGCGAGCACGTCGTCCAGTTCCGCCGCGGCCAGCGCCTCCAGCGTCGGAAACCGCGCCAGGAAACGCTCGTAGTACGGAACCACCACGTCCACCCGCGTCTGCTGCAGCATCACTTCGCTGACCCAGACGCGGTACGGGTCGCGGGGCTCTTTCCGCCACGGCAGATCGCGCCGCGACTGCGCGAACCACGAGAGCAGGGGCACGGTGAGTGTGCTAATCATCGGCGCTCATGAAACGCATCCGGGTGCACAGCGTGGAGCAGTACGTCAACGAGATCGGCCCGCTGGTGCAGAAGGGACTGACCATGTATCGCGCCGACCAGCCGGAGGACGGGCTGCTCGGCGTGGGGTTCGTCGGGGCGGACACGGAAGTGCTGATCTCCATCGCTGAGTTCAAGGCCACCGGCGACCTGATCAAGTACGGCGAGCTGATCGACCCCTACGAGCCCGAAGGCAAGAAGACGCAGAAGGTGAAGACAGGCGGCAAAGACTAGCCACGCGCATCCCGTTCATCGCTGGCACGCGGCTTCCACATCCTTCATCGTCCGCGGGATGGCCCTGGTGAGGTTCTCGTTGCCCGAAGGCGTCACGAGGATGTCGTCCTCGATGCGGATCCCGATCCCGCGCAGCTCCCGCGGAGCGTTCTCGTCGTCGCTCGCGACGTAGAGGCCCGGCTCGACCGTGAACACCATGCCCGGCTCGAGCGGCCGGGGCTTGCCATCCACCGAGTAGCTGCCCACGTCGTGCACGTCCAGCCCCAGCCAGTGGCTGGTGCGGTGCATGTAGTAGCGGCGGAAGGCGCTCTCCTGGATCAGCGCGTCGACCTCTCCCTTCAAGAGGCCCAGCCGCACCATGCCTTCGGTCAGGATCCGCACCGCCTTCTCGTGCAGGCCGTCGATGGTCTCGCCGGGCCGCGCCGCGGCGATGCACGCGTCCGCGGCGTCGAGCACGAGCTGGTAGGCGGCGCCCTGCGCGTCGCTGAACCGGCCGGAAGCGGGGAAGGTGCGCGTGACGTCGGCGGTGTACAGGTCGTACTCGGCGCCCGCATCGATCAGGACCAGCTCGCCGTTCCGGATCTGCACCCGGTTGTCGTTGTAGTGCAGCACGGTCGCGTTTTCGCCCGCGGCGACGATCGGGTAGTAGCCCCACCCGCGGCCTCCGCCGTGGCGGAACTCCCGCTCGAGCAGCGCGTGCAGCTCGTACTCGTGCGCGCCGGGCCTGCCGGCCTTCATGGCCGCCAGGTGTCCACGGCGGGTCAGCTCCACCGCCTTTCGCAGCGCCTCGAGCTCACGCGGCTCCTTGCGCAGGCGCAGCTCGTGCACGATTTGTCCCGGGTCCTCGATTCGCGGCGGCGCGTTCACGCCGCTGCGGGCCCGCGACCGCAACGTGCGGAGCATCCGGGCGATGCGCGCGTCGAACTCGGGGTCGTCGCCGCCGAGCCGGTAGAACAGCGTTCGCGCGCTACCCAGGAGCTTCGGCAGCTCGGCGTCGAGCTTCTCGATCTCGAACGACTGGTCCGCGCCGAACGTATTCATCGCCCCTTCGGTGCCGGCGCGGCGGCCGGTCCAGATCTCCCTCTCCTTGTCGCGGGGCCGGACGAAGAGCGTGAACGGCTCTTCGCCTTCGCTGGACAAGACCGCCACCGCCTCGGGCTCCTCGAAGCCGGTCAGCCAGTACAGGTCGCTGTGCGCCCGGTACGCGTGCTCCACGTCGCTGTTGCGGGTAGCCACCGGCATCCCCGGAAAGACCGCCACCCCCGGCCCCGGCGCCGTCTCGCGCATGCGGCGCAGGACCTCGGCGCGGCGGGATCGGTAGACCTCGATCTCGAAGGGTGGGGACAACGGCATGCAAGGAGTTGTACAGGACTTTTCCTCGTCCGGGGTGCTGCGGATCGAGCGGATGCCGATTAAGTTGATGTCCGTCGATCCAAGGGGAAAGGAACCGAGCATGGCCGACAAGGGTCTGGCGACCGACGCGGAGATCCAGAGCGCCCTCGCCGAGTTGCCCGGATGGAAACGGCAGGCGAACGCGCTACAGAAAACCTTCGATCTCAAGGGCTTCAAAGCGGCGATGGCGTTCGCGGGGACCGTCGGTGAGCTCGCGGATCGGGCCGACCACCATCCGGACATCCTCATCCAGTTCCACAAGGTCACCTTGACGCTGTCCAGCCACGACAAGGGCGGCATCACCGATCGCGACCTGCGCCTGGCGCGGCAGATCGAGGCGGCGGCCAAGGACCAGATGGCCTAGGCTGCGGCCGTGGAACCGGGCGGCTGGCACCTGCTGCCGGACGACGTGCTGCTCGCGCAGTGCGAGGTCCAGGCGCATCGTGCGAGCGGCCCGGGCGGTCAGCACCGGAACAAGGCGGAGACGGCGGTGCGGCTGGTGCACCGGCCTTCCGGCGTCTCCGTGGAAGGAAAGGACGAGCGATCGCGGACGCAGAACCTGCGCATCGCGCTGGCGCGCTTGCGGGAGAAGCTGGCGCGCCGTGCATACCGTCCGCCGCCGCGGCACGCGACGCGGCCGTCGCGGGCTTCCAAGGAGCGCCGCCTGGACCAGAAGAAGCGCGCCGGCCGGAAGAAGGCGCTGCGGCACCGGCCCGGGGACTAGCACGGCGCGGGGTCGCGCCGGCTGTCCCGCAGCGCCGCGGTGGTCCGCGCGCTGCCGTGGGGACTAGCACGGCGCGGGGTCGCGCCGGCTGTCCCGCAGCGCCGCGGTGGTCCGCGCGCTGCCCTGGGGACTGGTGTAGTCTGCGCCGCATGCCGGGCTCCCCGAAGGTCAAGGCGTTCGGACAAGGCGATCCGGATCTCGCGCGCTGGGCGGAAGAGGTGTTCCAGCCGGAAGACGCGGTGCTGCGCGAGATCCGCGAGCGAAGCATGCGCGAGGGGCTGCCGGCCATCGCGGTGGGGCCCTTCGACGGCCTGCACCTGGAGGTGATCGCCCACGCCATCGGCGCGCTGAAGGCGGTCGAGATCGGCACGCTGGGCGGCTACAGCGGCGTCTGCCTGCTGCGCGGCATGGGGACGCACGGCGTGCTGCACACCTTCGAGTATTCCGAGAAGCATGCGAAAGTCGCCACCGAGTCGTTCCGCAAGGCCGGCGTCGCGTCCCGCGCGCACATCCACGTCGGGTCCGCCCTGGAGACGCTGCGCGAGATCGAGGCGGAGGCGCCGTTCGACCTGGTGTTCATCGACGCCGACAAGGTGAGCTACCCGGCCTACCTGGCCTGGGCCGCCGGCCACCTGCGCGAGGGCGGAGTGGTGCTCGGCGACAACGCACTCGGCTTCGGCGAGATCCACAAGCCCGGAGGCGACGAGGGCATCGCGGCGCTGCGCAAGTTCAACCAGGAGCTGGCCCGCGGAGGCCGCTTCCGGGCGACCATGCTGCCCACCGCGGAAGGCCTGGCGATGGGCGTCAAGATCCGCTGACGGACTTGTCGGCCTTGAGCACTTCCTCGGCGCGGGTCTTCCGCCAGGCGCGCAGCTTCTCGCGCAGCTCGGGGCGCTTGCCGGCCAGGATCGCGATCGCCAGCAGCGCCGCGTTGGCCGCTCCGGATTTTCCGATGGCCAGCGTCCCCACCGGGATGCCCTTCGGCATCTGCACGATCGCCAGCAGCGCGTCGGCCCCTCCCAGCGTGGTGGAGGGAACCGGCACTCCCAGGACGGGCAGGAGCGTCTTTGCCGCGACCACGCCGGGCAGGTGCGCCGCGCCGCCGGCTCCGGCGATCAGCACCTCCAGGCCGCGCGATTCCGCCGCCGATGACCACTCCAGCACCTGCTCGGGCGTGCGATGCGCCGAGAGCACCCGCAGCTCGTGCTCGATCCCGAACTCCTTCAGCACCTCGACCGCCCCGTTGAGCACGTCGAGATCCGTCTTGCTCCCCATGATGATCCCGACCAGCGGTTTGGCCATGCGGCGCGGGTAGCAAAGGGCAGGCGCCGGGTCAAGCTGATACGATCGCGTCCGTGAACCACCGCCTGCTGGACGTCCGCGGACTCAAGCTGCACTGCCTGGAGCGCGGAGAGGGAGAGCTGAGCGTGCTGCTGCACGGCTGGCTCGATCACGCCGGCTCCTTCGATCTGCTGGCCCCGCTGCTCCCCGGCCGGACGGTGGCGCTGGACTTCCGCGGCCATGGCGACTCGCAGTGGGTGGGCGCCGGCGGCTTCTATCACTTCATCGAGTACATCGCGGACCTCGACGGCGCGCTCGAGATTCTCTCGCCGCAGGAGCCGGTCCGCGTCGTCGGGCATTCGATGGGTGCGGCGGCCGCGCTGATCTACGCGGCCACGCGGCCGGGCCGGATCTCGCACCTCACGATGATCGACGCGGTGCCGCTGAGCATCTCCACCGAGGAGATCCCGGCGCGGCTCGGCAGCTATCTCGAGGATCTGCGCAAGATCCCCCGCCGGCGGCGGCGCGTTGCCTCAGCGGAGGACGCCGCGCAGCGGCTGCTCCGCAACAACCCATCGCTCTCGGAGAAAGCGGCGCGGCTCCTGGCGCAGGGCGGAACAGCCCCTGACCCGGAGCAGGAAAACGCGCTCGCCTGGAAATGGGACCCGTTGTTGCGCGCCCACTCGCCGCTGCCGATCAGCGAGCCGGTGATCCAGCTCATCTGCGCGCAGGCGGCCGTGCCGGTGCTCGCCATCCGCGGCCAGACCGGGATGATGCCGCACGAGCCACAGCTCCGCGCGCGCTTTCCCCGGCTGAAGCTGTCGGTGCACACGGTTCCGGGGAGCGGACATCACGTCCATCTCGACAATCCCGAAGAGGTGGCGCGGCTGGTCGCGGCCGCCTGGCGCGAGCCCGTACGGTAGTCCGCGCGCTGCCGTGGGATGATTGGGTCAGGGCACGCTGGCCACGGTCCGGACCGCGTAGTAGCTGCACTCCGGGTGCCAGGCGATGATCGCGCTGGTGCTCTGCTCGGGCACCATCTGGTGCGCCTCGGTCAGCGTCATCCCGATGCGCTCCGGGTGCAGGATGGCCCAGACCCCGCGCTGGTCCGCCAGGTCCGGCCAGGCCGGGTATCCCGCCGAGTAGCGCTTGCCTTGCGTGGGCGGAATGCCCATCTCGGCGCGCACCCGGCGGTGCCAGTACTCCGCCATCGCTTCCGCCGTCTCCACCGCGAGGCCGTGCAGGAAGTAGGAGCGCGTGAACTCGCCCGCCGCCTCCCACTCGGCGCAGAGCTGCGTGGCCCGGTCGCCCACCGTCACCGCCTGGAACGCGACCACGTCGTCCTCGGAGAAGTAGTCGGCCAGGCAGTGCCGCGGCGTCTCGATCTTGCGGGGGAAGTTGAAGGTCCAGATCGGCTGCCGGCTCTGGGGGTCGAGGACGGTGAGGTCGTTTCCCTTCGCCGAGCAGGGGAAGTAACCGTAGATGACCTTGGGGGTCAGCCAGCCGTTGCGGATGCACTCCTCCTGCAGCTCGTGGCGCTTGGCCGCGAACTCGTCGGCGATCAGCTTCTGGTACGTCTCGCGCGACTTCACGCGTACGCCCCACTGCAGCTTGTAGAGCTCGATCAGGTCCAGGCAGTCGAAGATGTCGCGCAGAGCCATGTCCTCGGGCGGGACGATGCGCGTGCCCCAGAAGGGCGGCGACACCTTGGGTGGCGTCCCCACGCTTCTCGGCGCCACGTCGCTGACCGCCGCGAGCTGCTGTCCCGCCGCACGCTCCGCGCCCGCGATCACCATCGAGCGGTGCAGGTGGGCCTCGCGGCGGAGCTTGTCGTGCAGCTTCGGCCGCTGCTGCTCGTCCTGGAGGCCGTTCATGGTGTCCAGCCCCTCGAAGGCGTCGCGGCAGTAGTAGACGCCGCCGTCGTACAGCCGGTCGGTGCCCTCGACGTAGGCGGTGCGCCAGCCATACTTGCGGTTGATGGCGGCGCCGCCGATCAGGATGGGCAGCTTCAGCCCGCGGCGATCCATCTCCTGCACCACCAGCGGCATCTGGCGCGAGGTGGAGACCAGGAGGGCGGACAGTCCGATGGCGTTCGCCTTCTTCTCCACCGCCGTGTTCACGATCCGGTCCACCGGCACCTGCTTGCCCAGGTCGTGCACGGTGTAGCCGTTGTTGGAGAGGATGGTCTTGACCAGGTTCTTGCCGATGTCGTGCACGTCGCCGAACACGGTGGCGAGCACCACGCTGCCGCGCGAGTACGAGTCGTTCTTCTCCATGAACTGCTCGAGGTATCCGACCGCCTTCTTCATCACCTCGGCGCTCTGGAGCACGAAGGGAAGGATCAGCTCGCCGGCGCCGAAGCGGTCGCCCACCTCCTTCATCGCTCCGAGCAGCACGTCGTTGATCACGCCCACCGCCGAGCGCGTCTTCAGGCACTCGTCGATCGCCTCGATCAGGCCCTTCTGCTGCCGATCGACGATCATGTGGTGCAGCTTCGCCTCCGGCGTGTCGAAGACCCGCTCCTCCTCCACCGCCTTGGCCGGGCCGCCCTTGCTCTCGAAATGAGCGATCAAGCGCGGCAGGGCGTCGTCCCTGCGCGCCAGCACCAGGTCCTCGGCGAGCTCCCGCGCTTCGGCCGGAATCTCGTTCCAGGGCAGCACGTCCCGGGGATTGATGATCGCCGCGTCCAGCCCCGCTTTCAGGCAGTGGGTGAGGAAGACGGAATTCAGGATCGGCCGCGTCTGCTTTCCCAGGCCGAAGCTCACATTGGACACGCCCAGCACCGTCAGCGCCCCCGGGAGCTTCTCCTTGACCAGGCCGATTCCCTCGATGGTCTCGACCGCGCTGTGCTTGTACTGCTCGTCGCCGGTCGCGAGCGTGAAGGTCAGCACGTCGAAGAGCAGCTGCCAGGGCTTGAGGCCGTCGTTCAGCGCCCGCTCGTAGATCCGCTGCGCAACCTCCAGCTTGCGGTCGCGCGTCAGCGCCATGCCCTTCTCGTCGATGGCCATCGCCACCGTGCAGGCGCCGTACTGCTTCAGGAGCGGGAACATCTTGTCGATCTTCTCCCATCCCCGCTCGAGGTGGACCGAGTTGACGATCCCCACGCCCGGCAGCCACTCCAGCGCGGCGGCGATCACCTCGGGCTCGGTGGAGTCGATGCAGAGCGGCGCCTCGATCTGCCCCGAGAGCACGCGCACCACGCGCGTCATCGTGTCCTGCTCGTCGGCGCGCTCGGTCAGCGCCACGCAGACGTCGAGCGCGTGGGCGCCGCCTTCCACCTGCTCGCGCGCGACCCCCAGGATTCCGGTGATGTCGTTTGCGAGCAGCAGCTCCTTCATCTTCTTGCTGCCCTGCGAGTTCACGCGCTCGCCGATGATCAGCGGCCGGGGCTCCTGGTGGAGCGCCACCGCCTTCAGCCCGCTGGAGAGCATCGGCGCGGGCCGCGGCTGCTTCTTCGCCGCTCCCGACCCGCGGATCGAAGCCACCACCTGCTCGAGGTGGACCGGCGTGGTCCCGCAGCACCCGCCCACGATGCTCAGGCGGAAATCGCGCACGAACCGCGCCAGGTACTCGGCCAGCTCCACCGGCTGCAGCGGATAGACCGCGACGCCGTCGCGGTTCTCGGGGATGCCCGCGTTGGGTTGGCAGGAGAGCGGCAGCGGCGCGTTCTCGGAGAGCGCGCGCAGCGGGTCCACCATCTCCTTCGGGCCGGTGGAGCAGTTCAGCCCCATCACGTCGGCGCCGCAGGCCGCGATCAGCGCGGCGGCGGAGAGCGGCTCGGTCCCGAGCAGCATGCGGCCCGATGGGTCGAGCGTGATCTGCGCGATGATCGGGACGCTCTTGCCCACCTGCTCCATCGCCTTGCGGGCGCCGAAGATCTGCGAGCGAAGCTCCAGGAGGTCCTGCGCGGTCTCCGCGATGATGCAGTCCACGCCGCCCTGGAGCAGCGGCACCGTCTGCTCCCGGAAGATCTCCATCAGCTCGCTGGGCCCGACGCGGCCCAGGTCGGGATCGCTCGAGGACGGCAAAAATCCGCTGGGCCCCAGCGAGCCCGCCACGAACCGGGGGCGCCGGTCGGTCCGCTGGGCCCGGTCCGCTTCCTCGCGGGCGATTCGCGCCGCCTTTTCGTTGACCTCCATCACCTTCGCGCCCAGGTCGAACTCGTCGAGCTTGGGCCGGCTGCCGCCGAACGTATTGGTCTCGACCACGTCGCAGCCCACCTCGAGGTAGGAGCGGTGGACGCCCGCCACCACGTCGGGGCGGGTCAGAGACAGCACTTCGTTGCATCCCTGGCGGCCGTCGAAATCCTTGACGGTCAGCTCTCCGGCAAGCTGCATCCGCTGCAGCGTCGTGCCCATGGCGCCGTCGAAAACGACGACTCCACGGGCGATTGCATCGAGAAGGTTCTTGTCTGCCATGAAGGGGCGCACCTTATCACGCGGCCCCGGGCGATCTGTGCCGTCGCGCCCGAGCGTGACCTGGGTTATTCAATCGTCCCGAAAGGGGTGCAACATGCTGAAGATCGTCCTGGGAAACAAGAAGTACTCGTCGTGGTCGCTGCGCCCCTGGCTGGTGCTCAAGCACACCGGCGTGCCCTTCGAGGAGACGGTGGTCGCGCTCGACATGCCCGACACGGCACAGAACATCAGGAAGCTCTCGCCGAGCGGCCGCGTCCCCGCGCTGATCGACGGCGACGTCACCGTCTGGGACTCGCTGGCGGTCTGTGAGTATCTGAACGAGAAGTTCCCGGAGAAGCGCCTGTGGCCCAAGGACTCCGCAGCGCGCGCCCGGGCGCGGTCGGTCTCCGCGGAGATGCACTCCGGGTTCGTCAACCTGCGCAACGACTGTGCGATGAAGATCATCCAGCAGTACCCGCCGAAAAAGCTGCGCCCCGAGACGCAGGCGGAGGTCGACCGCATCGTCGAGACCTGGGAGGACTGCCTGAAGCGGAGCGGCGGCCCGTACCTGTTCGGCAAGGAGCTTTGCATCGCCGACGCCTTCTACGCGCCGGTGGTCTCGCGGTTCCGCACGTACTCGATTCCCGTCTCTGGCGCGGCCAAGGCATACTGTGACGCGATCTGGGCCTGGCCCGCGCTCCAGGCCTGGGTCGCGGACGCCGAGAAGGAGACCCTGCGCGCGAAGCACCACGAGGACTGATGCAGTTCGGCATCTACATCCATTTCCCGTACTGCCTGTCGAAGTGCCCGTACTGCGACTTCGCCTCGCGGGCCGAGGCGGTGATCCCGCAGCGGCGGTACACCGAGGCGGTCCTGCGCGAGCTGCGATCGCGCGCGGCACAGTTCCCCGGCCGCGAGGTGGTGTCGATCTACTTCGGGGGCGGCACGCCGTCGCTCTGGGAACCCAGGGAGTTCGGCCGGGTGATGCGCGAGGTTCGGGCGCTCTGGAGCGTCCGGCCCGACGCCGAGGTGACGCTGGAGGCCAATCCGGGCACCACCGACGAGGAGCGCTTCACGGCCTTCCGCGAGCTGGGCGTCAACCGGCTCTCCGTCGGCGTGCAGTCGTTCGCTCCGGCCCAGCTCGTCTCGCTGGGCCGCAAGCATACCGGGCCCGACGCGGTTCGCGCCTTCCGCACCGCGCGCGCGGCCGGCTTCCACAACGTCTCGCTCGACCTGATCCACGGCGTCGAGCGGCAGACGCAGGAGCTGGCGGCGCAGGATGCGGCCTCCGCCGTCGCGCTCGGACCGGAGCACATCTCCTGCTACGCGTTGACGCTCACGGGGCTGGCCGAGGAAGTTCCCATGGCCAGGGCGCTGCGCCGCGGCGAGCTCTCGTTGCCGGATGACGAGATCGTCTCCGACATGGGCGACGCGGTCCGCGCCGAGCTCGGCAAGGGTGGCTACGCCCGCTACGAGATCAGCAACTACGCGCGGCCGGGGCGCGAGTCGGTCCACAACTCGCTGTACTGGCGGGGCGGCGAGTACGCCGCGGCGGGATGCGGCGCCTGCGGCTTCCTCCGCCAGGGCGGAGGCGGACTGCGCTACGCGAACGACCGCTCGCCGGAGCGCTACATGGACCGGGTGGAGGAGACGGGCACCGGGGAGTCCTCCTTCGAGCGCGTGTCGCCCGCCGACCACCTGCGCGAGCGGATGTTCACGGGGCTACGGCTGGCCGAGGGGATCGATCTGGCCGCGCTCGAGCGCGATCTGGATCTCCCGGTACGCGACCGCTACCAGGCGCACACCGCGCGCATCGTCTCGGAGGGCCTGGGCTCGTTCGACGGAAAGGTCCTGCGGCTGAACGACCGCGGCCTGGATCTGCACAGCGAAGTCTCGCTGCGGTTCTTCTGACGGCCTAAGGGCCGACCACCAGCTCCTGCGATTGCGCCTGGTCCACCGCGCGCGCGAAGTCCGCGAAGGCGGCGTACTCGGCGGGCGCCACCCGCTGCTGCGGCATCGAAAGCAACTCCTCGATCACCAGCTTGCCGCCCTCCTCCCGCGCGCTCCAGCGGTACTCGCCGAACGGCGAGGCCTGCTTGACCGGCTTCGGCGCGCCGCGCAGATGCCGGCCCTCCGGCAAGGCAATGGAGACCCGCTGCGTAAGCACTTCGGGCTGGTCGACCAGCAGCGGCACCTGCCGCTCCGCCGTCTGCAGCCATCGGCGCGACAGCCGCGCGGGAACCAGCGAGCTCTGGACGAAGAGCTGCGTCCCGTCACGGCGGGCGGCCTGGACCCGGAGACCGTAGACCAGCGTGGCGGGGCCTTCCTGGTCCGTCTCGTGCTCCGTGGACAGGGTCTCCAGCGTCACGCCCCGCAGCCCGCGGCCCAACATCGACTCCACGGCCTGCTTGCGCTGATCGCGGTCCAGACGCTCCAGCGCATCCTTGAGCGACGCGGACTCGAAGCCGTGGTGCTCGTCGCGCCCCGTTCCCGTCGCAACGCCCTCCGCGTCGAGCGTCAGGTCCATCTGCAAGGCGCGTCCGTCCTGCTGTCCCGCCAGCGTCGCAGGGAGCTGGATGTACACGGCCTCTTCGCCGGGCTCCGGGAGGACCCAGGCGTCCTGTCCCCGCAGGAACGGAGGGATCTGGTTGAACGGCGCCAGCCGGTAGGACGGATCGACGAAGGCCGGCCCTCCGGGGAGATCGATCCTCAACAAAGCATACGAGTACAGATCTCCTCGTGGAAACCGGTGCGGCGCCGGATCGGCCAGGAACGTGCGAGCGAGCACGATGTGCGAAGGGATCCGCGCGGACGCCAGCGCCGCCTTCAACACCAGGAGCCGGTTCCCGCGCCCCTGCGCGAGGATGTGCGCCGCGCTGGACTGGAAGTCGTTGCCGTTCGATCGCCCCCGCACGGCCTGCGAGACCGCGGCGTAGATGTTGCGGGCGGTCTGCTGCGCACCGTTGCCCAGGGAGCGCTGGGCGAGCTCGAGCGTCGAGCTGGTCGGCCGCGCCTTCAACAGGGCCCAATCGGCCAGCGACTTCATCAGCTCGTTCTGGCCGGCCCCGGTCCCGATCTGGACCCAGGGCAGCGTCTCGCCCTCCGTGGTCTGGTGCGGCTCCCCGAGCTGCGGCTTCACGTCACGCGCCGAGTAGCGGAAGCGGAAGCCGTCGCCTTCGCGGGCCACCGTCCCGGGCGGAAGCTCCAGGTTGTGCGCGTCCACCTCGGGCGCCCAGGGCGTGCGCACTTCGTAGGTGGACTCCCCCATCGGGGTCTCGTCGTCGCGGAAGAAGAACGCGCCCAGCGAGTATCCCGGCATGTCGGGCCCGCGCGGAGCGAGGCCGCGCAGGTAGTCGATCTCCACCGCGTCTCCCGGCTCCAGGCCCGGCAGGCTGATGCTCTCCTTCTCCGGGATGGACTCGGGCTCCAGCACGCGTCCGTCGGCCTTGATGGTGCGCAGCCGCACGACCACCGCGTCGGAGGGGATGCGGGCCTCGCCGAACTTGGCGATCCCCTTCTTGTCGAAGACCCGCGCGACGGTATGGGTGCGCTCCACGCCGCCGCCATCCGGAAAGATCTGGGCCGCGCCGTAGTCGAGGACCCGGACGGCGCTCGCGCCCGGCGGGGCCTTCTTCGAGTCCTTCAGCAGGGCGACGCCGTCGCGATCGCTCCAAGGCATCAGCCGCTTCCCCTCGTCGAGCGCGATCTGCTGGCGGATCTGGAGATCTCCCGGGGCCAGCCGCAGCGCCGCGCGCCGCGCCTCGACCGCTGCCTTCGGCTCGCCGGCCAGCTCGAGCGCTCCCGCGAGACGGCGCAGCGGCTCCGCGCTGCGGGGCGCGAGCGCCGCGGCGGTCCGCAACGACGCGATCGCCTCGGGCATCTCCTTGCGGGCCATCTGTACCTCGGCGAGTTGCTGGAGCCGTCCGGGCTGCGCCGGCCGGAGCGCGGCGGCCCGCGCCAGCAGCTCGCGTGCGCGAACCAGGTCGGCGCGGCTGCGCGCCGCCTGCGCTGCCGAGGAGAGCCCGTCGCCGCAGGAAATGAGCTGCTCCGCGTACTTCCGCTGCTCGCCCACCGCGCCGCCGCGGCCGGAGAGGTCGAGCAGGAGCTGCAGCGTGTCGCACCGCCCCGGCGCGAGCTTCAGCGCCTCCTCGGCGCGCGCCCGCGCCCCGGCCGCATTTCCCCGCGCGTCGAGCAGCCGCGCCCGCGCGACCAGCAGCCGGGACGAGGCGGGCGCCTTGTCTTCCTGGAGCGCGGCTTCTGCCTTGTCGAGATCCTGGACTGCGTCATCGTACCTCTCCGAGTCGCGCTCCATCGCCGCCGCGGTCAGGCGGGCGCGGATCAGCAGCGGATCCTTGCGGGCGGCCTCCCCCAGATCGGCCAGCGCGCGTCCCCGGGCGATCCTGTCGGGAACGCCCGGGTCGTGCAGGAGCTGTTGCGCCCGCAGCGCCAGCGCGGGAGCTCCGCCGGCGGACAGCGTGATGGTCCGATCCACGGCCGCCCGGGAGATGGTCCGATCGTCTCCCATGGCGGCGCGCGCCAGCAGCCAGGCCGCGAGCGCATCGCCGGGAGACTCCTCCAGCATCGCGATGGCCGCGGCGCGCAGATCGGCACGGTCCGTCCAGGCGGGCGGAGTGACGCAGACCTGGCCGAGGTCGCACGGCGCGGCAGCGCGCGAGCCGGACAGCTCCTTTGGCGCCGCGCTGGTCGCATCCGAGACGTCCCCGTCCGAGCGTACCAGCGTGAGGCGGAAGCGATTGCCCTCGGCGCGGCTCCAGCGCACCAACACGTGATGGATGCCAGGCGCGAGTCGCACCGGCGTGGTCTGCGCGCGCGGGCTCTCGACCGGATAGGGAACGCGGGAGATCGCCACCGCGCCGTCGAGCCGGGCCTCCAGCGCCGCCGCGCCTTCGACCCAGAGCAGGTAATTCCCGCCTTTCTGCAGCGTCACGTCGCTCGCGGCGTAGAAGACGTCCCCGTCGCCCGGCTCCAGGTCGAGCCCGACGTCGCCGTCGGGGAAATCCAGCCTGCGGTCGTTGAGCGCGGTGGTCGCCGGCGCGCGTCCGTCGAGCGCCAGCGACCGCTGCAGGTCGAACAGGCGGAATGCCGCGAACGGCCCTCCCACCCGCCAGCGCTGCACCGTGCCCACGGCCCGCCAGGCCTCCCATTCGATGCGCGGGTCGCCGGCGGCCGCGGCCTGCCGCCCCGCGATGCGGGCTGCCGCTTCCCGCGCGAGTCGCGCTGCGCGGGGTGCGATCGGCGCTTTGAGGCCTCGCACCGCGGCGGAGATCAGCTCATCGAGCTGCGGCGACTCCCCCTCCAGGTCGAGCAGGCGCACCGTGGCCAGCTCGGCGACCGGATCGGTCGGGGCCGCCTGCAGCGCCGCGATGAACTGGCGGGTCGCCGCTAGCGAGTCCGTCCGGTCCTCGGCGATCTCGCCCAGGCCGGCCAGCGCCAGGGCCCGCTGTGAGGGCGCCGCGCTCTGCGCCGCGGCGGTCAGCCGGGCGGCCGCGCCGCGGGGATCGGAAGCGATCAGGTACCGCAGCCAGCCGGCGCGGGCTTGCTGGGCTGCGTCGTTGTCCGCCGCGGCTTCCGCCGCCTTCAACACCTGGATCGCCTCGTCCGGGGTCCGCGCCGGAACGCTGGTCTCGCGCCGCGTCCCCGACGCGCATCCGAGCAGCAGGAGCAGAGGGACGAGGACGAACGACTGCCTCATCGAGCGGCCGTCTGCAGCGG
Organism: Myxococcales bacterium; assembly: GCA_035635635.1. Lineage (GTDB taxonomy): Bacteria > Myxococcota > Myxococcia > Myxococcales > 40CM-4-68-19 > 40CM-4-68-19. Next base: position 18,115 of record DASQAS010000024.1, read on the forward strand.
CGCGGCCTCCACGCGCCGGTGCAGCGCGTCGTCCAGGCGCCCGAGGAACGCGCGGAAGGCCGCGTACTCGCCGGGCTGCAGCACGCCTCCGTTCAAGGTGAGGGTCAGGCGCGCGACGATCCGGCCGCCGTCCTTCGCATAAGCGACCTCGTACGCGCCCTGCGGGCCAGTCTCTCGCGCGCCTTCCGGCAGCGAAGCCGTCCACCCGTGCGGCAGCTCGATCTGCGACTCGATCACCGTGCGCTGCGCCAGCGGCAACCGCTGCGGAAGCGACCGCCTCGAGAGCTGGGCATAGGCTTCCACGAAGCTCTGCCGCTGCCCGAAGGGCACGAACTGCAGCCCGGCGCCCTTGGGATACGCGAAGCCGGTCGCGGTGGCCGTGATGCGCGTCTCGAACGGCTTCTCGATGTCGCGCGGATCCGAGACGTCCACCGACGTGACCTTCACGTTGGGGAACGCGGCGCGCGCAAGCTGCTCCTCCGCCCGCGCGCGGCGCTCGTCCGGCGGCTCGAACACGCGCCGAAGCTCCGCCGTCCCCGCGCCTTTCGCACTGGCCTTGACCTGCACCTCGGCGGTCCCGTCCGGCTCCAACCGGGCCGCGATGCGCATCTCGTCCAGGTTGTCCGCCGGGGTCGCGTCCGGGGTGCGCTGGAACTTCGAGCCGCCATCCGGCTCGACCACCAGCACCTCCGCGCCGCGATCGTCGCCGGGGAGCTCCGCGGATCCGTGGAACTCGGCCGTGCCGTCGAGGAAGAGGTGGTGCTTGGGCACGTAGAGGATGGCGTGGTTGAAGACCGCCAGCGACGCGGGCTGCTCCTCGATGCCGCCCAGCCGCTTCATGCGCAGGAGCGTCAGGCGCGAGTCGATGCCCAAAGACTCCAGCATCGCGTGCATCAGCGAGGCCTTGTCCTTGCAGTCGCCGAAGCGGCGGGCGAGGATCGTTTCCACCGGGTAGGGCTTGAACGAGTTGATCCCGAACTCCAGCGCCACGTAGCGCGTCCGCGAGACCACGAAGTCGTAGACGGCGCGGATGCGCGCCGCCTCGTCGCCCTCGGGGATGTCCTTGACCGCTTCCTGCGCCACCGCGCGGATCTCGTCGGTCACGCGAAGCTGGTCCTTGACCAGGCCCCAGTAGAACCGGCCCACCTCGTCCCACGTCTTGTAGGTCGAGACGTGCACGTAGGCGAGCACCTCGCTGTACCCGGGCATGGACGGCTCGGGCACCAGCCGCGGTACGTTCTTCGCCGTCCAGCGCTGCCAGGTCCCGCCGTCGGCCAGCTTCCCCTCGGTGTGGACCAGGCCCTTGAGCGGGCTGGTGGTGGCGTAGAAGGTCCGCCCGGGCGGTCCCAGCAGCACGTAGTCGGAGAAGCGGCGCGCCTGGGTCGACTGGAGGTAGGCGAAGTCGCCGAAGTAGTCGGCGAAGAAGTTCGCGCCGGAGTCGTCGGTGCGCGTGACCAACTCCAGCACGTCGCCCGGCTGGAGCTGCGGGAATCCGATCACGCGCGCGCGGACGTCGTAATAGAGGCCGTACCAGGGTTCGGAGAGGTTCCGCTCGCCGTCCGACTTGCTCTCCAGAATGGTCCCGTCCTTCTTGAAGATGCGGGCCCGCTCCACCTTCACCACCTGCCGGTCGGGCGAGTACTGAACGCTCTGCGTCCGCGCCGCGTCCACGCCGCGCGGCGACTGGGGCCGGAGCACCACCTGGCGGGTGCGCGACGACAAGCCGTTGGCGAACACCTTCACCACCGAGAGATCCGCCAGGACCTCCACGTCCTCACCGGGAATCGGGGCCAGCTTCACCAGCGCCTTCGCGTCGTACAGGTACGGCGCGGCGTACTGCTCTTCGGGACGGACCGACCGTACCAGCTCCCGCAGCGCCGGATTCTGCGGGCGCAAGGCGAGCGCGCGGGTGAACGCGGCCAGCGCGCCCGTGTCATCGTGGACGCGAAGCCGGTGACGGCCGAGCTGCTCATGGGGCTCCGGGTCGTCTGGGGCCAGCGCCAGCGCCCGCGCGTACGCCGCCTCGGCCTCCGCGGCGCGGCCGTTCTCGGACAAGAGCTCCGCGGCGCGCAGCCGGGGCGAGAGCGTGCCGGGTTCGAGCGCGAGGGCCTCGCCGAGGAGCTTCAGGGTGCCGTCGACGTCGCCGCGCTCGAGCGTCAGCGAGATCAGCTCGCTGCGCGCCTCGACGTCGTCGAAGCGCAAGGCCAATGCCTGCTTCAGCTCCGCCATGGCCTCGTCGGTGTGGCCGAGCCGCCGGTGGGCGGCCGCCGCGGCCCGGCGGGCGCGCGCAAGGTCTGGCCGCGCCTTGGCCGAGTCGATGCGCAGCAGGGCAGCGCGGGCGGAGAGGCCCACGGCCTCCAGCGCGCGCGCCTCGGTCAGCATCGAGTCCACCCACTGCTGCCTGGACGCCCGCGCCTTGCGCGCCAGCTCCAGCCCCTGCCAAGCGTCGCCGCGGTCGAGCCGCTCGTTCGCGAGCGCGTCGAGCAGCGGGGCATCGTCGGGGTGCGCGGCCAGCGCGCGCTCCAGCGCCGCGCGCCGCTTGTTGCCGTCGCGGTCCTCGAGGCGCGCCAGCCGGAGCGCGGCCACGGGCTCGGTGGGGGTCACGTCGATCACCCGCTCCATCGCGCGCAGCGGCATCCGCTCCGTGTCGTCGGTGGGACGCCGCCACTGCAGGACGATGGCGAGATCCTCCTGCGCCCGCGCATCCCGCGGCTGGGCCGCGGCGGCCTTGCGCAGGTCGTCCAGTGCGTCGGGAACCTTCCTGGCCGGCGTGGGCCGCTCAAGACCGACCTCCGTCACCGCGGCGAACGCGGGCGCCTTGGCCGCTGGGGCGCGCGCCGACTTCGCCAGTTCCACCAGAGGCCCGTCCTTCCCGTCCGCCAGTCGCAGCGAGAATCCCAGGCGGCCGTGGGTGTGGGCGATCTTCACGAGCACGAAGTTCTCACCGGCGCGAAGCTCGCCCGCAAAGATCTTCTGATCGAATCGCGAAGGATGGATGGCACTGTCCTCGTGCACGAGCTTGCCGTTCAGCCACACGCGCGACGCGCCGCTCGCCCCCAGATGGAAGAGCGCTGCTTGCGGCTTGCCCGACCGGATCACGCTCGCCGCGTAGACCGTGACTTCCCCGCGCGGGTAGACGGCTCCGGCGAGGTCCACGAAACCGCCCGGCGCATGCCCCACGGGCAGCGCCCGCCAGGAGATGTCGCCCTCCTTGCCGCGGTAGACCGCCTTCGGATCGTAACCTTCCTTCTCCGGCGCGTACGCCGCGAGCAGCCCGCCTCGTCCCTCGTTCTCGAACGGCCCCACGATGCTCCAGCCGCGGATCGGAGCGACCTGATCCATCAGGGCCACGGACGCCGGCAGCTCGCCGCGAGCGGCCGCCAGCTCGGCCTGCATCTCGAACGCCAGCGCGCGCACGTCCGGACGCGAGCGCGGAGACTTCGCCACCCGGGCCAGGGTCCCCAGCATCGGACCCAGGTCCCCCTGCTCGTCCCGCCGCTCGAAGAGCCGGTACAGATCCGCGATGGCCTGCGGCCGGTCCAGCTCGCCGAGCAGCCGCGCCGTCAGCGCCTGTGTGCCCTCCGAGTAGGGGACATGAGCGGCGGAGCCGCGATTCGTGTCCCCTGGAGTTGTCGCCGGAGCGGCAGAGGCAATCGCGAGGGCGAGGAGAAGGCTGTGCATGCGGTCGGGCTCCCGGGGGGCGAGCAGAGCTAGCCCACCCACCGCGAAGCAACGGCGGGTCGACTCGCCCCATTCCTCCCAGGCGCAGATCCATGCTGTATCGCGTCAAGCTCCTGGCCGCCAGCCCACCGGCCAAACGTGCGTCCACTCTCAGGGTGCCCGGGCGAGCGTGCGCACTTCGACCCGTGCCGCCCCGGCCTCGAGCAGGGCCGCCGCGGCAGCCGAGGCGGTCGCGCCGGTGGTCAGAACGTCGTCGATCAGGCAGAGGCGCAGACCCAGGACCCGGCCGCTGGCCGCGAACGCGCCGCGGACGCTGCGTTCCCGCGCTGTGCGGTCGCGTCCCACCTGCTGGCCGGTCTCACGCACGCGCCGGAGCAGCGGCGCGACGGGAATGTGGAAGCGCCGTGCCGCCCCGTCCGCCAGGAGCCGCGCCTGGTCATATCCCCGCTGCCGCATGCGCCTCGGATGGAGCGGAATGGGCACGAGCAGGTCCGATTTTGGGACCGCGCAGGCCTCGAACAGCACGCCCAGCGCAAGCCCGAGGTCCTCTCGTCGCTCGTACTTGAGCCGGTAGATGGCCTCGGCCAGTGCCCCGCCGTGCAGGTACGCCGCGCTGGCGAACGCAAAGCGAGGCGGCTGGACCCGGCAATGCGGACAACGCCGCGGCTTCAGCGCCGGAAGCAGCGTCTCGTCCTGGGGGACCCCGCAGACCGGACAGCCGGCTGGAGCCGGCACCAGGCTCTCCGCGCAGGCGGCACAGAACGGCGACTCCCCGAGGACATCGCAGGCCGCGCAGCGCGCCGGAAACAAGAGGTCCAACACCGCGCCGCCCGCGCGCCGCAGCCGGCCGCCAATCGACACCCCCACCCCACCCAGTCCTGCACGCCCCGGGCCAGAAAAAATAATTATTTTTTTTCCACAGGGGGGAGCAGGACCACTGGGGGGACCAGGGTCGGGTGCAGGGCCGCCACGTCGCCGTCCAGCCATCGCTCTGCTTCCGCCAGCATGCGGCGCAACGCGGGGATGAAGCGCATGGTCTCCACCCCGAGGAAGTCCGCCGGGGCGGCTTCTAGCTTCTCCAGTCCGGTCGAGAGCAGCTTCACGCAGCCCCGCGGCTGGTGCTGCGCGAAGGCCTTGTGGCCGGCGGCGGCCACCTGGATGAGCCCCTGCACGAACAGCTTCTGCTCGTCCTCCAGCTCGAGCCAGAGGTCCTCCCAGGCCTCGTGCGCCTCCCAGTACTGACCCCGGTTGAAGAGGTCGGCTCCCCTCGCGAGCGCGTTCCAGGGCGGATCCTCGGCGGTCATCCCAGGATGCGCTTCGACGTCACAGTAGCGCCGTCTTTCTCCATCTCGTAGACGAGCGGAGCCCCGGTGGCGAGCTCCAGCGCGACGACCTGCTCGCCGCTGAGGCGGTCGAGCTGCATCACGATGCTGCGGTTGGAGTTGCCGTGCGCGACCACCAGGACGTCCTTGCCCTGGCGCAGGTCCCCCGCGATGCAGCGGTCGAAGAACGGCAGCGTGCGCTTCGCCGTCAACTCCAGCGACTCGCCATTCGGCGGAGGCACGTCGTACGAGCGCCGCCAGAGCTTGACCTGGTCCGCGCCGTACCGCTTCGCCGTGTCCTCCTTGTTCAGGCCCTGCAGGTCGCCGTAGTGCCGCTCGTTCAAGGCCTGGTCGCGGATGATCGGCAGCCTGGCGCCCATGGTCTCCAGGATGATCCGCAGCGTCTCCTGCGCTCGGGAGAGCACGGAGGTGTACGCGACGTCGAACTCGAACCCCTTCAAGAGCTCGCCCGCCCGGCGCGCCTCGGCGGCGCCCTTCTCGGTGAGCGGCACGTCCACCCATCCGGTGAAGCGGTTCTCCAGGTTCCAAAGCGACTGGCCGTGTCGGACGAGCACCAGGGTGGGCATGGGCCGCGCTTCTACACCACGCCGGTCACTTGTGGTACGGGCCCCCGCGCAGGATCTCAAACGCCCGATAGAGCTGCTCCAGCGCCACCACCCGCGCCAGCCGATGGGGAAGCGTCAGGGCGGAGAGGCTCCAGACGAACCGGGCAGCGTCCCGGACCGGCTGCGCCAGCCCCTCGTCGCCTCCGATGCAGAGCGTGAGCCCTTGCGCCGAATCGCGCAGCTTTCCGATCCGCTGCGCGAGCTGCGAAGAGCTCAGCGAGGCGCCCCGCTCGTCCAGCGCCCACAGCTCTCCCCAGGCCTTGGCGAGCAGCGCTTCGCCCTCCCTGGGGGGCCCTTCCGCGCGAAGCTCGGTGACGTCCAGGTCGGCGAAGCGGCGGATCCGCTCCGCGTACTCGGCGGCCAGCTCCGCGGTGGGGCCCTTGTCCCTCCCCACCGAGAGCAGGCGGATCTTCACTCCACCTCGATGCGCGGGGCGTCGGCCCAGAGGCCTTCCAGGTCGTAGTGCGTGCGGTCGTCGCCGTGGAAGACGTGCACCACCACGTCGCCGAAGTCGAGCAGGACCCAGCGGCCCCCGCGCTGGCCCTCGCTGCCGATCACCCGGTGTCCCTGCGCGGTCAGCTCCTTCTCCACGCCGTCAGCGATCGCCTCCAGCTGCCGCTCGTTGGTGCCGCTGCCAATCACCAGGAAGTCCGTGTACCCGGAGACTCCCCGCAATTCGAGCACCACCACGTCCTCCGCCTTCTTCTCGAGGGCTGCCCGGGCCGCCGCCACCGCGGTGCGGCGGGAGTCCTCGTCGATGCGCGCGGCGGCGCGCGCTTCGGCGCGGCCGGTCGGAGAAGCATGTTGCCGGGACAAGGCGATCTGCGTGGGGCTCGTCATCCTCTTGCTACCTCCCTTGCTCATGTACGGACCTGCCCGTCTCCCCGCACTACGTAACGCGTGCAGGTGAGCTCGCGCAGGCCCATCGGACCGTAGGCGTGCAGCTTGCTCGTGCTGATGCCGATCTCCGCCCCCAGCCCCAGCTCGCCGCCGTCGTTGAAGCGGGTGCTGGCGTTCCAGAGGACGCAGCTGGCGTCGACTTCGTTCATGAAGCGCTCGGCCAGACGGGCGTCGCCGGTGACGATGGCCTCGGTGTGGCGGCTGCCATACCGCGCGATGTGGCGCAGAGCGCCCTCGATCCCGTCCACCACCGCCACCGCGAGCTTCAAGTCGAGGAACTCGCGACCGAAGTCGTCCGCCATCGCCGCCACTCCGCCCTGGACCAGCGGAAGGGCGCGCTCGTCGCAGCGGAGCTCGACGCCCGCCTCTCGCAAGGCCGGCGCGATCCGCGGCAGGGCCTGCGCGGCGGCCCGCGCGTCCACCAGCAGGCACTCGAGCGCATTGCAGACGCCCGGGCGCTGGGCCTTGGCGTTCACCGCGATGCGCCGGGCCATCTCGAGATCGGCGTCCGCAGCCACGTAGAGGTGGCAGACGCCTTGGTAGTGCTTGATCACGGGGACGCGCGCTCGCTCGGCGATGAACCGGATCAGCGAGAGCCCGCCGCGCGGGATGCAGAGGTCGATGTGCTCGCTCAATTGCAACAGCTCGTCGAGGATGGTGCGGTCGGGCGGCACGAGCTGCACGGCGTCTTGCGGGAAGCAGCTCGCGATCGAAGCGTTCGTCTGCAAAGCCTCGGACCCGCCCCGCAGCAGCGCGGCGTTGCCGCTCCGCAAGCAGAGCGCGGCCGCCTCCGCCGTCACGTTGGGGCGCGACTCGTAGATCATCAGCACCACCCCGAGCGGGGCGCGCACGCGCTCGACGCGAAGGCCGTTCGGGCGGGTCCGGGACTCCACCACCTCGCCGATCGGGTCGGGCAGCTCCGCGACCTCGCGCAGCGCCGCGGTCATGTCCCGCAAGCGCTTGCCGTCCAGGCGCAGCCGGTCCAGGAACGCCAGCGACTCCCCCTCGGCGCGCGCCAGGTCCATCTCGTTCGCCGCGAGGATGTCCGCCGTGCGCTGCTCGATCTCGTCGGCCGCGTCGAGCACCAGCTGCCGGCGGTCCCGCCGCAAGAGCTCGCGCGCGGCCACCTTCGCGCGCTGCGCCAGTTCGAGCGCGGCAAGCTTCAGCTCGGGGGTCACTGGGTCACCACCAGGTCGTCGCGATGGACCACGCAGTCCAGCAGCCGGTATCCCAGCGCAGCTTCGATCTCGGCGCTGCGCCGGCCCAGGATGCGCCGCACCTCGTCCGCCGAATAGACGGCCAGCCCGCGCGCGAACGGGGTGCCGTCCAGCGTGGAGATCTCCACCGGGTCCCCCGAGGCGAACGTTCCGCGCACCTCCCGCACGCCGGAGGGGAGCAGGCTCTTCTTGTGATCGATCAGCGCCGCGCGCGCGCCGTCGTCGACCCTCAGCTCCCCGCGCGCCCTGAGATCCAGCATCCAGCGCTTGCGCAGCCGCTGCCGCTCTCCCTGCGGAGCGATCACGGTCCCCACGTCCTCGCCACGCAGAAGCTGCTGGAGCATGCCCGGCTCGCCCGGAACGATGGCGCAGGGGACGCCCGCCTCCGAGGCCCGCCGGGCCGCGCGAAGCTTCGTCACCATCCCGCCGGTCCCGACCTCGGAGCCACCGCCCGCCAGCGCCTCGATGGCCGGGGTGACGCGCTCGACCGAGGAGATCCGCTGGGCGGAAGGATCCGTCCGCGGGTCCGCCGTGTGCAGGCCTCCGGCGTCGGTGAGGATGATGAGCAGGTCCGCCTCGACCAGATCCACCACCATGCCCGCCAGGGCGTCGTTGTCGCCGAACTTGATCTCCTCGACGCTCACGGTGTCGTTCTCGTTGATCACAGGCACCACGTTCCGGGCCAGCAGCTCCGCCAGGGCCCGCCGCGCATTCAGGTAACGCCCCCGGTCCGCGATGTCCGCGTGCGTGAGCAGCACCTGCGCGCAGCGCAGCCCGCGCGCCTCGAGCTCGTCGTCGTAAAGACGCATCAGCCGGCTCTGCCCGGCGGCGGCTGCGGCCTGCTTCATGGCCATCTCTTTGGGACGCTGCGCGAGTCCCAGGCGTTCCACTCCCAGGACCACGGCGCCGCTGCTCACGACCACGGGCGTCCGACCCTGGGCCAGCGCGGCCAGGTCATCGCAGAGCCGGGCGAACTTGGTCCGATCGAGCGAGGGAAGGCCCGCCTTGCCGGCCGTCCCGGTCAGGACGGCCGAGCCGATCTTGACCACCGGCCTGCGGCACCTTGCGAAAGAGGAGCGGAGGGAGTTGGTCATTCGGCTCGTCGGTCCAAATGTAGCAAAGGCGCGAGCGTGTTACATAAGAGCGCCGGTGAAAGAGGCGCTTTCCGGAAATACTGCAGGGCTCAAGGCCAGCCACAGCAAGCGCCTGCTTGCCACCTATCGCCGCCGCGTCCAGCAGCGGGAGCTGGTTTCTCCCGAGCTGGCGCGCCATCTCACGGAATTGTCTAAGGAAATCGGGCGGCAGCTGGGCGTGCTCATCAACCGCCGGGGTGAGGTCGAGCACGTGATCGTGGGCGACGCGCGCCAGCTCGTGCTGCCGGACGTCGGCCGCGCCCGCGCCGGCCATGCCCGTCTGCGCGGCCTGCGGCTGGTCCACACGCACCTCAAGGAAGAGCCGCTGACCCGCGACGATCTCACGGACCTGGTGCTGCTGCGCCTGGACGCGGTGGCCGCCGTCGTGGCGCGCGAGGACGGGCTGCCGGGGAAGGTCTACCTGGCCACGCTGATGCCCTGGAACGTCTCGGGGAATCTCTACAACCTGGCGGAGGCGCCCAGCCTGTACGAGCTGGACTTCGACGCGCAGGCGCAGATCGGGGCGCTGGAGCAGGAGATGGCGCGCGTCGCGCCCGTCCGCGCCGTGGGCGTGGCGGGCCGCGCCATCCTCGTCGGCGTCCACACCGGCGCCCGCGCCGCCGCGGAGGCCTCCCTCCAAGAATTGCAGGAGCTGGCCCGGACGGCGGACGTGCAGGTGCTCGACCTCATCCTGCAGGCGCGGAAGGAGATCGACCCGCGGACGCTGGTCGGAGAAGGAAAGCTTCAAGAAATCCTGGTGCGCTCGATGCAGCTCGGCGCCGATCTGCTGGTCTTCGACCGCGACTTGATCCCTTCCCAGGCGCGCCACATTGCCGAGGCGACCTCGCTGCGCATCCTGGATCGGACGCAGCTCATCCTCGACATCTTCGCCCAGCGGGCCCAGAGCGCCGACGGCAAGCTGCAAGTCGAGCTGGCGCAGCTCAAGTACCTGTTGCCCCGTCTGGTCGGCCGGGACGACTCCCTATCGCGCCTGGCCGGCGGAATCGGCGGCCGGGGGCCTGGCGAGACCAAGCTCGAGATCGATCGCCGCCGCGTCCGCGAGCGGATCGCCGCGCTGGAGGCGCGCATCGACCGCCTCTCCGGCGACCGCGCCACCCGGCGGCGCCAGCGGAACCGGACCGGCGTACCGGTGATCTCGATCGTCGGGTACACCAACGCGGGCAAGAGCACGCTGCTCAACGCGCTCACCGACTCCGACGTGCTGGCGGTCAACAAGCTGTTCGCCACGCTCGACCCGACCTCGCGCCGCCTCAAGTTCCCGCGCGACCGCGAGGTGATCGTCACCGACACGGTGGGCTTCATCCGGGACCTGCCGCGCGACCTGGTCGCCGCCTTCCGCGCTACGCTGGAGGAGCTGGAGGAGGCCGATCTCCTGATTCACGTGGTGGATGCCAGCGACCCGCGCCACGACGAGCAGGCGCAGGCCGTGGAGCGCGTGCTCTCCACGCTCGACGTCGCGGAGAAGCCGCGGCTGCTCGTGTACAACAAGGCCGACCGCGCCCCGGACGTGGCGCGGACGCTGGCGCTGCGCGACGACGGAGTCGCGGTGTCTTCCGTCACGCGGCAGGGCTTCCCGGATCTGATCGCGCGCTGCGAGGAGATCCTTTGGAAGCGCGGCAAGGTTCTCGCCCCCGGCCAGGAGCCGGAGTTCGCCCGCCCCCGCTACTAGCGGACTAAAGGCGAAGCACCGCTCCGCCGCAGAGCGGCGCCCCCTGCGCCGGAGGAGCGGGCTCTCCGTAGCGCAGCCGCTCCCCGATGAACCGGAAGGCGGGCCTGGGAAGGCGCGCGAGCGCGGCCTTCGTCTCGTCGAAGAGGCTCACGTGCTCGTGCGGCCGCGTGATCGGGCGGCCGATCAGCGCCGGAATCCACTGCGTCGCGTCGCCATAAGCACCATCGATCACCGCGCCCGCCGGCGCTTGCGCATCCAGGCAGCGGATCGCCGCGACGTCCTGCGCGGTCGCCATCGGTTCGGTCCGCTGGTACCAGCGGACGTGCCAGATCAACGCGACCACCAGAGCTCCGGGTGCCAGCAGCGGGAGCCGCGAGCCCGCGGCCCGCACCCAGAGCGGCGCGACCGCGAGCAGCAGGAGGGGAGCGAACCGCGCCGGGTAGAGCCCCAGCTTCGGCATCCCGGCGAAGGCGGCGAACAGGCCTAGGGTCGCCGCCGCGCAGAGCGCGACTGGGCGGAACTGTCTCCTCCAGAGCAGCGCCGCGGCAGCGATCAGCGTCGCGACGTTCGCCGGGTCTCCCAGCACCGCGACCGAAACACCCTCCTGCCGCAAGGCGTAGTCGTGAAGCCAGGTCCTCTCGAACAGGGAGAAGTGCGGTCCCCGGATCGCCAGCGCGCCGAGGACGGCGCAGAGGCCCATGCCGGCGGCGGCCGCCGGCCGCACGTCGCGCCAGCGCAAGAGCAGCGCCAGCGAGCCGGCGCAGGCCCCCATCGGATGGATGGCCGCGGCGCCTCCGAAGCAGAGCGCGGCCATCGGCGCCCTCGGTTGGGCGGCGCCGTAGAGGGCGAGGCCGATCGCCATGGCGGTCGGGTTTCCACCCCAATCGAAGAAGATCTGCGGCGTGCGCGAGAGCAGGAGCGCGACCGCGGCGACCGTGCGCGCCGCCGGAACGCGCAGGGGCCCCTCGAGCACCGCGGCGAGACCGGCCCAGAAGACCAGATACGAGAGAGCGGCCGCCGCGAGGCCGGCGCGCGCCGGCCCGATCGGCCAGAGCATCGCCACCAGCGCGGAGAAGCCGCGCGGATAAGCGCCGGCCGCAACTCCCGGCCAGGCCGGGGACAGCCGGCCCTCCAGCAGCCCGCGCGCCAGCGAGACGTGCATCGCCATGTCCGCGCCCGGCGCGACCGCCAGCGTGAACACGGGCACGAAGAACGCCGCGAGAACGAGCGACCAGGGCGAGAACCCCGCTCGGCGCTCGCCGAACTTCCATCCCAAGGCGCCGCCGGCCAGCACTCCGAGCCCCGCGGCGAAGACCCCCGCCGATCCGGGAAGCACCGCCAGGGCGCCGCCGGCGAGGGCGCCGAGCAGGACGGGCGCCAGCACGCTACCGCGAGCCGCTGACCAGCGGCACCATGCGATCCCGCAGCTCGTCCACCGCGTCGAACAGCGCCTCGCGGACCTTCTCCTTGGCCTGGATGCAGGGCGCGGTCTGCGCGTGTCCGGTGACGGTTCCGGTCCAGGTCGTCACGCCGGAACGCGCAAGCGTGGCGTCCATCACCACCGCGGCGATCGCGTTCCCGCTGTTGACCAGGCTCGGCTGCGGCTGGTCGATCGGGGGAGCGTCGGGACCGACCGGGACCACCGGGTTGGCCGGCGCGCGGTCGGTCCGTTTGGCGCGCAGGTTGTCCTCTCCCATGGTCGCCTCGCGCAGGGCGACGGTGACCACCCACGGCTCGCGGTCCGAATTGGTGACCTCTGCTCCGGTCTCGGAGAACGCCACCACCAGCGCCTTGTGCGCCTGCAGCGGGAAGTCCTGCCAGACCTGCCCGCAACCGATCCCGGGCGTGGGCCGGGCGTCGGCCGGCACCGGCACCCCCAGCTTTACGCCGCGGAGCGCCTGCGGATTCGCCGGCGCCCGCGACTTCGCGGGGATGCAACCGGCGATCAGCAGCGCGAGGACGAGGACTAGCACGGCGCGTGGTCGCGCCGGCTGTCCCGCAGCGCCGCGGTGGTCCGCGCGCTGCCGTGGGGCGCGCTCAGATGTCGAAATAGAGCGCAAACTCCATCGGCGTGGGCCGCAGCCGGACCGGGTTCAGCTCCTTCTCCACCTTGGTGTCGATCCACGCCTCGATCACGTCCGGCGTGAACACGTCGCCCTTGAGCAGGAACTCGTGGTCCTTCTTCAGCTCGCCCAGCGCCTCCTCCAGCGAACCCGGCATCTTCGGAACGTCCTTCAGCTCCTCGGGGGAGAGGCCGTAGATGTCCTTGTCCAGCGGGTCGCCCGGATCGATCCGGTTCTCGATGCCATCGAGGCCGGCCATCAGCATGGCCGCGAAGGCCAGGTAGGGGTTGCAGCTCGGGTCCGGCGAGCGGAACTCGATGCGCTTCGCCTTGGGGCTCGGCGAGTACATCGGGATGCGGATGGCCGCGCTGCGGTTGCGCGAGCTGTAGGCCAGGTTCACCGGCGCCTCGAAGCCCGGCACCAGCCGCTTGTAGCTGTTGGTGGTCGGGTTGCAGAACGCCGCCAGGGAGCGGGCGTGCTTGAGCACGCCGCCGATGTAATGCAGCGCCAGGTCCGAGATGCCCGCGTAGCCTTCGCCGGCGAAGAGCGGCTTGTTGCCCTTCCAGATCGACTGGTGGGTGTGCATGCCCGAGCCGTTGTCGCCGAAGAGCGGCTTCGGCATGCAAGTCACGGTCTTGCCGTTCCGAAGCGCGACGTTCTTGATCACGTACTTGTACCACATCAATTTGTCGGCGGTTTTCACCATCGAGTCGTAGCGGATGTCGATCTCCGCCTGGCCGGCGGTGGCGACCTCGTGGTGCTGCCGCTCGATCTGGATCCCGACCTGCTCCATCACCCGGCACATCTCGGTGCGGATGTCCTGCAGCGAGTCGATGGGCGCGACGGGGAAGTAGCCTTCCTTGTAGCGCGGCTTGTATCCGAGGTTGGGCCGCTCGACGACGGTCTTGCCGTTCCAGTGCGTCTCGCGAGCCTGGCCGGTCTCCCACTGGCCCTCGCGCGATTCGATCCGGTAGTGCGCGTGGTTCACGCTGGCGTCGTAGGAGACGCCGTCGAAGATGAAGAACTCGATCTCGGGGCCGAAGTAGGCCACGTCGCCGATGCCCGACTGCTTGAGGTACCGCTCGGCCTTCTGCGCGATGAAGCGCGGGTCGCGCGCGTAGGGCTCCTTGGTGATGGGGTCGACGATGTTGCAGATGAGCGAGAGGGTGGTGTCCTTCATGAAGGGGTCGATCTGCGCGGTGTCCGCGTCCGGCACCACCAGCATGTCGCTGGCGTGGATCGGCATCCAGCCGCGGATCGAGGACCCGTCGAAGCCCAGGCCCTCGTCAAAGACTCCTTCGGTCAGCTCGGAGATGGGGATGGTGAAGTGCTGCCAGAGGCCGAGGAAGTCCATGAACTTCAGATCGACCATCACTGCCTGCTTGTCCTTCGCGAGACCGATGACGTCCTTGCCCTTCGGCATAGTGTGCAGCCCCTTCGGTGAAACTGCGTTGAACTACAGCGCCGGCTCGCCGCGCTCGCCGGTGCGGATGCGAACCACTTCGTCGACCGTGGAGACGAAGATCTTGCCGTCCCCGATGCGCCCCGTCTTGGCCGCGCGCTCGATCGCTTCCAAGGCCTTCGGCACCATCTCGTCCGAAAGCACGACCTCGATCTTTACCTTGGGCAGGAAGTCGACCACGTACTCGGCGCCCCGGTAAAGCTCGGTGTGCCCCTTCTGTCGGCCGAACCCCTTCACCTCGGTGACCGTGAGCCCGAGGACGCCCACGTCCGCGAGCGCCTCCTTCACTTCGTCGAGCTTGAAGGGCTTGATGATCGCCTCGATCTTCTTCATTGCCGGCGGCTCCCTGGGAAGGGCGCAAGATACTTGCGGGGCGACCTGATGGGAAGCCGATTCGGCCCCCGGATCGCGTCGCCTTGAGCGCCAAGCACCGTTTTTCTGGACGAATTTCGGGGACGAGCTTTCTTGGGCGAGGGTCTCTTCTGACCTAGACTGGGCGGGTGGGGTACGCCGACGAGCGCCTCGAGCTGATCGCCCGGCTGCGCCACGGCGCGGCCGGCCGATCGCTCGCGGACGCGGTCCGCCTGGACGCGGTCGCGCTGCGGTTCCACCTGGGGACCTCGCTGGCCGACCTGCGCGTCCCGGTCCACGTGGACGAGAGCGTGCGCGCCGCGGTGAACGGCGCGGTCCGCGACCTCTTCTTCCTGCTCTCGCTGCGGCACCGGGCGGCGCTGCGGCCCAACGAGTACGACCGCCTGATCCTGCTGGACGGATTCGATCCGCGGGCGGCGCGTCAGACCGCCTTCAACCCGCCCTCCAGCATCAAGTCGGAGAGCGTCCGCAAGACGTTCATGGAGGCCCCCGAGCTGCATCCGGCGCTCGACGGAGGCCTGGTCGCGAGCTGGCTGGCCGCGGGCCGCCCCGGCCGCGCCCTGCCCGGGACGCTCACCGTCCTGCTCCGGCGGGCGCAGGCGGAGACGGAAGGCCGCGAGCCTCCGGAGCCCACCGCCTACCTCGTGTTGCTGGCCAGCCGCGCCCTCTCGCACGCCGCGCTGGGGACGCTCAAGGATCTCCCCATCAGCGGCCCCGTGGGCCGGGCGTTGCACGGGGCGGTGGCGGCCGGCCTGCTGGTGGCCACGCGCCTTGCGCTGCGCGAAGCGGGTGTGCCCGAGCGGCCCGGGAGCGTTCCGTGCGAGGTCACGGCCTCGCCGCTTTCCTGGCTGGGCGGGATCAAGATGCTCTGGGGGAGCGGCCTGGCCTGCTACGACGTGCCCTTCATCGAAGCGCCCATCCGGTTCACCGAGCACGTCCAGAAGATCGCGCAGGGAGGCCAGAGCGACGCGACCGCGCGCGACGTGGCGGCCGATCTCGCCGCATCGAAGGAGGCGATGCGCAAGGCGGCGCGGCAGGTGGCGCTGGCGCGGCTGCGCGCCGACCTGCTCGCGGTGCTGCGGCTCGCCGAAGTGTCCCGCGCGCCTTCGTTCTCGGTGGAGACGCAGACTTTGGCGCAGCTCTACCAGGTCCCTGGCTCCCTCGAGCGCGTGCTGAGCGCTCCCTCCGCGCGCAAGGAACTTCAAGAAAAGGCCCGCGCGGCGGCGAAGGCAGCCAGCGATCCCGCGCGGCACCCGCTCGAGGCGCTGTCGTTCGCGGCGAAGGAGTGGAAGGACGACGACCCGGGGTCCTGGCTGCCGCACGACGAGGTCACGAAGACCTGGTCCAAGGCCGTCAGCACGCTGGCGGTGGACGCGGCGCTGGAGCTCGCGCTGGCCGGTGCCGAGGCGCAGCTCGTGCACCGCCTCGGCGGCGAGAGCGAAGGCGGCATCGCCACCGAGCACGAGGCGGGCAAGCTCTATCTGCTCGGCCTGGAGGAGCGGCCGGTGCTCAAGACGCGCCAGCGCGCGCATCACATGGGGCACCTTTTCTGCGACATGAAGGACTTCACCAAGCGCACCGCCTTGCTCAAGGAGACGGTGGTCGCGGACTTCCTCTCCCGCGAGTTCTACGGGCCCATCCTCACCGCGGCCGCCCGGCACGCGCAGGGAGCGGCGCACCTCGCGGACAAGGGCGGGATCTACCTCAACAACCTCCTCGGCGACGCGGTCAGCTTCTCCGGCGACATCGTCGGCCTGCTCGAGCTGGCCCAGGACATCCGTTCGGCCCTGGGCAGCTACGGGCGGCGGCTGGACAAGGGGGGCATGCGCGAGGAGGTGGCCAATACCATCTCCAGCATCGAGCAGAAGTTCCAGGCGCGCCGGCAGCAGCTCGCGGCTGCGGCCCGCTCGGCGCAAGAGGCCCAGAAGCGCGGCACCGTAGACCCCGTCTCGGGAGAGCCGCCCGCCGCGCGCTTGCGGGCGCTGCAGGCGGAGCTGTCGCGGCTGGAGGACGAGCGCGCCAGCGAGATCGCGCTGGCCAGCGGGGAGAAGCTGGAGGCGGGGATCTTCGTCTCCTACGGCGCGCCGCCCGAGGTGGCGACCTTCGAGGACCACATCTTCGGGCAGATCAAGGTCTCGATCGCGGAGAAGATCAACGAGAGCGCCCGCGGCACCGCGCGCAACGGCGGCGTGCGCGCGCGCATGGAGGCGCTGCTCGCGGCGGAGCGCGAGCTCCTGGGGAGGCCGGACCTGGTCTGTCCTCTTCAAGTGTGGATGGCCCAGCCGCTCTCGATGCCCGTGCCCGAGCAGGTGGTGACGTCGGTGCGCCGCAGCCTGTCCGAGGGGGACTTGAAGGCCGCCGAGAAGGCGCTGGCGGCTCTGGTGCGGCCGTTCGTCGCCCGCCTCGCCTCCGAGGCGATGGACGACGACCGGGGAGACATCTACAACGGCGGCGCCGCGGTCTCCGACGATGCGCTCAAGGCCTACGTGCAGGCACGCGGGGGCGAGCTGGTCTTCCTCCGGCGGGACGTGCGGGTCGGCGATCTGGCCACCCCGATCCGGGACCGGTTCGTCTTTCCGCACGGCACGCTGCGGCTGGTGCTCGCCGTCTCGCCGGACGCCGCAAAGCTGCAGCAGCTCTTCGTCTACGTCGGCCGCGCGCTCTTCCGCGGGTTCGAGAAGCAGGGCGGGCTCGGCGTGTACGAGATGATCGCGCGCGACAACCCGCTCTTCACGCTGCTCGCCCAACACCACCTCGGCGAATGGCTGGCGGCGAACGAGACCGGGATGGAGGATGAGGACTCCAGCGCGAGCGCGCGCAGGAGCAACGGGTGAGCGAGCCTCCGGAGAAGAAGGTCGTCGAGCATTATCCCCCGCCCCCGCAAGACGAGCCGCCTCCGCCGAGCTTCCGGCAGGCGTTGGTGGGCTACGGGTCAATCATCGTCGCGCTCGTGATGCTGGGCGTGCTGATCGGGATCCTGATGAAGGTGCTGCGCTGAACCTCGCATTTGCGGCCAGCCTCCTCGCGGTGGTGACCTCGCACGGACCCGGCGTGCCGGTGCCTCCGTGCGAGACGGGCGCGGCCTGCACCCGGCTCGGCCTCACCTACGCCAGGGGCGAGGCGCTGCCGCAGAGCTGGTCGATGGCGCGCGAGATGCTGGTGAAGGGCTGCCGGCTGGGAGACGGCCATGGCTGCGTGCTCGGCACGCTGATGACCGCTTTCGGGGTCGGGGGCCCCCGCGACGACGAGAAGGCGGCGGAGCTGGCGGCCAAGGCCTGCGAGCTCGGCGAGCGCGCCTCGTGTGCCGCCGCGGCGCCGGGCGGCGACACGACTCCTCTGGTGGCGGTGCTGCAGGACTCCTGCGACCGCGCCAACGGGTTCGCCTGCGCGCTTCTGGCGGAGGCCCACCGCGAAGGCCTCGGCGCTGCCATGGACAAGGAGCGCGCGCTCGCGCTCGACGAGCAGGCCTGCCGGATGCAGGTCGCGGTCTCCTGCCGGATCTCGGGCGACTACCGGCTGCGCGCCGCCTCGAACGCATCCGAGCGCGCCCATGCGGAAGACCTGCTCCGGCAGGCCTGCGGCCTGGGCGACGGCGCGGGCTGCACCAGCCTCGCCTACGCTCTCGAGCGGGACCCCGAGCCGCGGGATCGGAAGCGTGCCAACAGCTTGTACGAGAGGGGCTGCGTGCTCGGCAGCGGCCTCGGCTGCCACAACCTCGCCTTCAACTTCGACCGCGGAGACGGCGTTCCCCAGGACCTGCGCCGCGCCAACATGCTCTATGAGAAGGGGTGCAACCTGGGCAGCGGGTCGGCCTGCGCCAACCTCGGCTTCAACGCGGAGACTGGCCGCGGCCAGCCCAAGGACCTCGGGCGGGCCCACGTGCTGTACGGAAAAGGGTGCGACGCCGAGGAAGGAGTGGCTTGCTCCAACGCCGCGCTCCTGTACGCCAAGGGGACCGGCCTCCCCCAGGACTGGAACAAGGCCAATCAGCTCTACGAGAAGGCCTGCAGGTTGGGCAACGCCTCCGGCTGCGGCAGCCTGGGCGTGAGCTACTCCAACGCGCGGGGGGTCGCCAGGGACCACGTCCGCGCGAATCAGCTCTACGAGAAGGCGTGCGGGTTGGGCAAGGCCGATGCCTGCGAGAACCTGGGCATCCAGTACGCCAGCGGGAACGCCGTCGACCAGGACTGGGCGCACGCGAACGAGCTCTTCCAGAAGGCCTGCGACATGTCGGAGGGCCGCGGGTGCCGCGACCTGGGCGTCAGCTACCAGCTGGGCAGGGGCGTCGGCAGGGACCTGCCGAAGGCGATTGCGCTGTTCGAGAAGTCCTGCAGCCTGCGCCACGGCGCCGGCTGCACCGCGCTGGGCAACAGCTACCAGAACGGCGACGGCGTCGATCTGGACGCCGGCCGCGCGAACGCGTGGCTGCAAAAAGGCTGCGAGCTGGGCGACGGCCGGGGCTGCTACTTCCTCGGCCGGAACATCGAGATCGGCGTCGGCGGCCCCGCCAGCAAGGCGAGCGCGGGCGCGCTCTACGAGAAGGCCTGCCGGCTGGGACACAAAAGCGCCTGCCCGGGCGACGTCCCTTCCCGCTGAACGCGCCCGGCGTCTCTCAGGGGTCCTCGACCAGGCGCCGGTGGACCTCCACCAGTCCGCGCGACGCGGCCGCGAAGATCTGATCGCCCGCCGCACCGCTGGAGAGCCCGGGATCGCTGCCGACGCGGCCGTCGGGATAGCGCTGCCGGAAGTCGGCCGCCGTCCAGGTGACCGGCTCGGGAACCGGCTCGAACCGTTCCATCGGCGGAAGATCGATCACCGCCCGGGGATAGAAGCGGCGCACGATCGACAGCTCGCCCGGCGTCGCGTGGTGCCCCTGCCGTGCGCCGAACATCTCCAGGAGCAGGCTGCGCACCTCCGGCAGCTCCCACCACTGCACCGAGAGGCAGCGCGAGTCGGGGATCGCCGCGTGGACCTGGGCGCACGCGGCCATCAGAATCGGCTTGCTGCCGTGGTGGCCGTTGACCAGCAAGAACCGGCGGAAGCCCTGCTGGGCCAGGCTGCCGATCGCGTCGGTCACCACCGCGAGCACGGTCGCGGGCTGGAGCGAGACGGTGCCAGGGAAGGCGGCGTGCGGTTGCGAGACGCCGAACGGGATGGACGGCGCCACCAGCGCGGTGCGCTCCTGCCCGAGCTCGTTGGCGAGCTCCTCCGCGACGATCAGGTCGGTGCCCAGCGGCCCGGACGGCCCGTGCTGCTCGGTGCCGCCCATGGGAATGACCACGTCGCTCCTCCGCTCGAGGTAGTCGTGGACGTCCTGCCAGAGGGCCAGCTTGAGCAGCACGCGACGAGTCTAGAGGTTCTTACACGGCCGAGGAAAGTGTCTTCACCACCGTGTCGACCAGAGTGAACCAGTCCTTGATCTCGGGCCTCGCGCCCACGTCGGTGGGCAGGTCCAGGAGCTTGGCGCCTGCCTTCCCGGCCACCAGCGTGGCGACGCTCTTGTTGTAGAAGTCCTCCATCAGGAGCAGCTTCGCGCCGTCCTGCTTCATCGCCGCGATCAGCCGCGAGAGGTGCTGCGGGTCGGGCGGGATGCCGGGCTTGGGCTCCACATAGCCGATCTCCTCGAGCCCCAGCCACTGCGACATGTAGCTCCAGCTCTTGTGGTAGGTGGCCACCTTGACGCCCTTCAGCTTCGCGGCGAGGGCCGTCCAGTCCTTCGACTTCGCGTCGACCTTCGCCTCGAACGCCGAGAGGTTCTTCTCGTACTCGGCCTTGCCGTCCGGATCGAGCTGCGCGAGCCGCTGCGCGATCTCGCGCGCGATGATCCTGGCGTTGCCCGGCGGCAGCCAGTAGTGCGGGTTCCCCTGCGGATGGATGTCGCCCATCGAGCGGTCCACCTTGGTGGTGGGGACGTCCAGCACCGGGATCGCGCGCGAGCAGTCGAGGTTGCCCAGCTCTCCGGGCTGGATCTTCGCGTTGCGCGAGCCCAGGACCAGCGGCGGCAGCCACCCGATCTCCAGCTCCAGCCCGACGTGCAACAAGAGATCCGCGCGGTTGAGCACCAGCATCAGGCTGGGCTTGGGCTCCACGAAGTGCGGATCCTGGTAGCCCTTCCCGAGCGACTCCACCTCGATCCGGTCCTTGCCCACCTCCTTCGCCAAGGACCCCAGCGTCGGGATGGAGGACACCACGTGCAGGACGGCGAGCAATGCGACCATGGGGCTTCGACCTCCGCCAGACCGCGGAATTCAGTACGGGTGCGCGCCGTGCGCGCCGATCGAGTATTCGAGCTGCAGGAAGGCGGCCGGCGCCCAGTCCGGCATCGCCTGAGGCAACAGCGCCGACATGCCGCCCGCATGCTCGGCTTCCAGGTAGGCGCGGATGCGCGAGAACTCGCTCGCCTGGAACGTCAGGCTGGCGCCGATCCGCTCCGTGCGGGCCAGGACCGAGCTGGAGGGGACGCCGACGATGTCGCCGCGCAGGCCGAGGAACCACCGCCGCGCGAACTGCGCGACGATCTGCGCGTAGCCGCCGCCGTCCCATTCGCCGTCGATGCCGTCGCCGGAGGAGAGGCGGCGCAGGATGAACTCCGCCTGCAGCGCGAGCGACTCGTATCCCTGCGCGACGTTCGGAGGCTTCCATTTCAGGTACACGTCGGTGCCATACAGCTGCGAGTCGCGGCCGGCGCCCGACGGCGTCCCGCCGGCGAGCAGCATTCCCGGCGACCTGCCCGACGCGAAGCTCAAGCCCCAGAAGAACGACCAGGCGTCGCCCAGCGGGAAGAACGCCTTGGCTTCCGTGGCCAGCGTCGGGTGGGTGCTCTGGTCCGCGCCGAAGCTGGGGACTGGCTGCGGGATGGGGCCGGATTGATCGGCGGGGCCGCCGGAGAGCGAGAACGCCTCGCCCGAGAGCGTCAGGTAGAACGGCAGCGGCGACAGCCAGCTCACCTGCACGCCGGGCCCGCGCATGCCGTCCGCGCCGAGGAAGGCCGCGTTGATCAGAGGGCGCCGGGTGAAGTCCTGGACGTGCAGGTGCTGTCCATTCTGCCGTCCGAACGCGCCGCGGAAGCTGCCGGCCTTGATCTGTAGGTTCCAGGGCAGGCTGGTGGTGGTGGCGAACGCCTCCTCCACCTCGATGCCGTCGAGGTTCGGGATGGTGAGGTAGACCTCCCCCTTGAAGTACGGGTCCACGATGGCGGAGAAGGCCAGCTCCACCTCCTGGACCGCGAACCCGAGCGCGTGCTGCGTGTCCTGCGCGTGCAGGTCCGGGTCGTCGCCACTCAAGTACTGCGGAGCGCGCCGCTGGTAGCCGAAGTTGCCGTCGAGGATCACGCTGAAGTCCGGGTTCAGCGATTGCGCGCCCCGGAACAGCGTCTGCGGGGCGCCTCCGGTCGAGGCCGTAGTCGCGGCCGGCGGCGCGGCGGGCGCGGCCTGTCCCTGGCCCTGCCCTTGCTGTTGCGCCGCAGCCTTGTCCGCCTGGATTGCCTTCTCGAGCTCCTTCTGGAGCTCGTCGTCCTGGACGCCCGCGTCGGCCTGCTGGGCAGCGGCAGGGCCCGCCAGCGCGAGGAGCAGCAGAGCGAGTTTCATGGGTCCTCAGACGGCGCTGCGGCGGGCGATCTTCACCAGACCGGGAAGCAGGAACAGCGAGGCGACTACGACCATGGACGCCCCGGTGGGCAACTGCTCTACCCAGCTTACGTAATACCCCACGGCAGCGGACACCACGCCGAAGATCACCGCGAGTGCGATGGTCAACCGCATGCGGTCGGTGAGCATCAAGGCAGCGGCCGCCGGGATCACGCTGAAGGCGAACACTGGCAGCGCTCCGACGGCGCGCGTGGCGACCGAGATCACCACGGCGGTGGCCAGGTTCAGGAGCAGCTCGTACCGGAACACACCGATGCCCTGCACCGAGGCGGTCTCCCGGTCGTAGCTGACGAACAGAAGCTCCTTGAAGAAGACCGCGTGCGCGAGGACCGCGGCGAACGCGGCTCCGAACAACGCCTCGATCTGTTTGCGCGGCACGGTGACGGCGTTGCCGAAGAGGATGTCCCCCACCGCGTGCGCTTCCTGCGCGATCCGCGGACTGTTGAGGATGGCGAGCACCAGCGCGCTGGAGATGATGTAGCCGAGGCCCACGATGGTCTCGGAGGCGAGCTTGCGGTGCCCGGGCTGCAGCGAGAAGAGCGCCGCGGCCAGGCAGGCGAAGATCAACGAGAACCAGGTGGGCTCGAGCAACAGGGGCGTGGCCCGGTGCGCGTGCGGGTCGATGCCGAGGACCGCCCCCAGCCAGAACGCGAACGCGACCCCTACGCCGGAGATCTCGCTCAGCGCGGCCGAGACGAAGACCATCCGCTTCAGCACCACGAACACCCCGATGTACCCGAGGATCGCGCCCGCCAGGATGCCGGCGAGAAGCGGCTCGCGCCAGAGGTCGCGGCCGGCCCAGAAGTCGGCGAAGCCGCTCAATTCGGGGCTCCTTCGCCGATCACGACGGCGATCCTGCCGTCCACCCTGGACACCATGACCTCGCGTCCGTAGAGCCTGCCGAGCTTGTGCGGATCGATCATCTGCTCCGCCGGGCCCACTTCGAACAGCTCGCGCTCCCGATCGATCAGCGCCACTTCGGTGGCGAAGCCCGCGATGGCAGTGAGCTGGTGCGTGACCAGCACCACGCTGAGGTTGTGGGCGGACTTCAGGCGGGCCACCAGCTCGAGGAAAATCCGCTCCGCCGCCGGGTCCATCGCGCTGGTCGGCTCGTCCAGCACCAGGAGCTCCGGCTCGGCTGCGATGGCGCGGGCGATCAACACTTTTTGATGCTGTCCGCCCGAGAGCGCGTACAGCGGCCGCTCCGCCAGGTCGCCGATGCCGATCTCGTGCAGGGCTGCCCGCGCCTGGTCGCAATCGCGCGCGCTGTACCGCTTGAACGGCCCCACCAGGCGCGCGCGCCCCATCAGGACCACGTCGAGGACGCGAAGCGGCCAGCTCATGTCCAGGCGGTCGCGCTGAGGGACATATCCGACCTGCGGGGAGCGCCCGAGCGGCAGCTTCCGCCGCCCACCCAGGAGCGGCAGAAGCCCGAGCAGCGATTTGAGCAGGGCGGTCTTGCCGGCGCCGTTCGGGCCGAGGACTCCCAGCGTGCTGCCGGCCCGCACCGCGAGGTCGATCGGCGGCAACAGCGGCGTGCGGTAGCCGATCACCGCGCGTTCCAGTCGAATCAGTTCCAAGGGCCGTCTCGGTACCAAAGCGGTGCGGCGCTGTCCACGCCGATGCGGTTGCCCAGCCGCGAAGCGGCCGGTTATGC
Organism: Myxococcales bacterium; assembly: GCA_035635635.1. GTDB lineage: Bacteria > Myxococcota > Myxococcia > Myxococcales > 40CM-4-68-19 > 40CM-4-68-19. Next base: position 41,884 of record DASQAS010000024.1, read on the forward strand.
AACCCGCGTGCTGATCCCCCACCGCTGGCCGGGACGGGCCTCGGTTGGCGTCCTGATCGCTCGTCCCAACCGCTTCCTTGCCGTCTGCAAGCTGGACCGCCGCGTCGTCGAGGCGCACGTCCCCGACCGGGGACGCTGCCTCGATCTGCTGATTCCCGGGCGGGAAGTGGCGGTGGTGGCGGCCCGAGGTCCCTTGCGCCGGACGTCATTCACCGCCTTGCTCGCGCGCTCCGGGACGGGCACCTGGGTCTCGCTCGACCCGGCCGGCGCTCCGCGGCTGGTGGCCGCCGCGCTCGACCGGGGCCTGTTGCCCTGGGGGGAGCGGGTCGAGCGCAGGGAGCTGCGGGTGGGGGCGAGCCGCATCGACCTGTTGCTGCAGCCGGGCGACGTGCTCTGCGAAGTGAAGTCGGTGGGCGCCGCCAGGGACGGAGTGGCGCTGTTTCCCGACGCGCCCACGCTCCGCGGCCTGCGCCACCTGGCGCTGCTCTCGCGGCTTTCCCGGCGCGGGCGCCGCTGCGCGGTGGTCCTCTGCGCGCAGCGGGAAGATGTGCGCGCGGTGGCGCCTGACGCGGAGATCGATCCGACGTTCGCCCGGGCTCTGCGCCGCGCGGCCTCCGCCGGTGTGCGCATCGGTGCGATCCGGTGTGCCGCCCACCTCGGCGGAATGGAGCCGCGCGGGGAGATCCCCGTGTTACTCTGACCGCGTCCCGCATGCCCTCGACCATCCCGCTCGTCGTCCCCGTGCGGTTCTCGGGTGGCGGCCTCTCCATGCAGACGACGACCAGCCGGATCAGCGCCGAAGGCGTCTTCGTGCGCTCGCTGATCTGTCCCAAGCAAGGCTCCGCGCTCCAGCTCAAGCTGGCGTTGCCAGGATCGCCGCGGATGCTGGATGTCCAGGGCACGGTCGCCGCCGGCGCCCCGGCTGGGTCAAAGGAGAACGGCTTCTGGGTCCGCTTCGACACCCTCGCGCAGCAGACCCGCGCGTTTCTCGACGCATTGCTCCGCCAGCGCGGAGCGCAGGGCCTCGGCACGAGGCAGGAGCTCGTCCCGCGGACTGTCGCGCCGCCTGACAGCCGGCGCACCTACGTGCGCGTGCCGGCGCACCTCCACGTCGGCTGGACGTCGTCCCGCGACTTCCTCAGCGCATGGTCGGAGAACATCAGCCGTGGCGGCATCTTCATCGCCCTGGAGAATCCGCCTCCCCTGCGCGAGCTGGTGGACCTCTCGGTGGAGCTGCCGGACGGCAAGCCGCCGGTGAGGACGCAGGCGGAGGTGGTCCATGTCGTCACGGCCGCCGAGGCGCGAGCCAGCGGCCGCGTGGCGGGGGCGGGCCTGCAGTTCGTCGGCGCAAGCGACGAGTTCCGCCAGCGGCTGGACGACTGCATCGCGGCGCTGTCGGAGTAGGTCCCACGGCAGCGCGCGGACCACCGCGGCGCTGCGGGACAGCCGGCGCGACCCCGCGCCGGGCTAGTCCCCGCGTCCTGTTACGACAGCTCCGCCTGGGCCGCAAATGCGCGGAGCAGCGCTCCCGCCTTCACCTCACGCACCGCGTCCGCGACCGCGCTCGCATCGCGTCCCTCCGCCGCCAACTTGTCCCGGCGCGAGAGGATCAGATCGCGCATCGCCTCCGCCCACAGCTCGGGATGGAACTGCACGCCGGCCACTGTCTCCGAGAGCCGGAACGCCTGGGCGGCCGTGTTCTCGTTGGACGCCAGCACGGTCGCGCCGGGCGAGAGCGGATCGACGGAGTCGACGTGCGTCGCCTGGACTTCGATCTCTGGCCCGATGGCCCAAGGCGCGAAGAGCGGATCCTTCCGTCCCGCCTCGGTGAGTTGCACGCGCACGGTGCCGATCTCCCGCCCTCGCGGGTTCTGAACCACCTCGCCGCCAGCCGCGCGGGCGAGCAGCTGGTGGCCGAAGCAGACGCCCAGGACCGGCGTGCCGCGCGCGCCGATCGCCAGAAGATTCTCGCCCAGCTCCAGCATCCAGGGCGCCCTCTCGGTCACGCTGAGCGGCGAGCCGGTGACGATGATCCCCTGCGGCCGCGTCCGGTCCAGCGCCGGCAGCAGCTTCTCGCCGGCATGCGACCGCACCACGGGCATCTCGAACCCCAGGGCGCGCTCGAACCAGCGCGGGTAGTCGCCGTGCAGGTGCGTGGAGCCGGTCTGGATGATCAGGAGTCGCGCAGTGGACACGCCGTTCCCCATGCTCGTCACAATCTAACCCGAGCGGTCTTGACGCGCAGCGCCGCTGCCCCCACGCTCCTGCCCCATGGACACGGCAAAATCGCGGGCGCCGCAGCTCGAGCACCTGCGCGAGGAGTTCCGCAAGCATTCGATCCGCAAGGTGAAGCTGGGTGGCTTCGACGTGGACGGCGTGCTGCGCGGCAAGTACGTGTCTCTGGACAAGTTCTGGGGCGCCGCCGATGGCGGGCTCGGCTTCTGCGACGTGATCTTCGGGTGGGACAGCGGGGATGTGCTGTACGACAACGCCACCGTCACCGGCTGGCACAGCGGCTATCCCGACGTGCACGCCACCGTGGATCTCTCCACGTACCGGCGCATCCCCTGGGAGGAGGGGACCGCGGCCTTCCTGCTCGACTTCGACGTGCCGGTGTCGCCGCGCGGCGTGCTGAAGGCGGTGGAGCAGAAGGCGCGGGGCATGGGCTTCACCGTGAAGTGCGCCTCCGAGTACGAGTTCTTCCTTTTCAAGGAGACGCCCGAGTCGCTGCGCGCCAAGGGGTATTCGAACCTGACGCCGCTCTCGCCCGGGATGTTCGGCTACTCCTGGCTGCGATCCTCGGCCAACGCCCCGCTGGTGCACGATCTTCAAGATTCGCTGGCCGCCTTCGACATCGAGATCGAAGGCTTCCACACCGAGACCGGGCCCGGCGTCTACGAGGCCGCGATCCGGTACGACGCGCTGATCCGCGCCGCCGACAAGGCGGCCCTGTTCAAGACCGCCGCGAAGGAGATCTGCGCGCGCCACAGCGTGATGCCTTGCTTCATGGCGAAGTGGAACAAGGACCTGCCCGGGTGCAGCGGCCACCTGCACCAGTCGCTCTGGACGCTCTCCGGCGAGCCGGTCTTCCACGATCCGCGCGGCCCGCGCGGGATGAGCAAGATCATGCAGCACTTCGTCGCAGGGCAGGTGACGCTGATGCCGGCGTTCACGGCCCTGATCGCGCCCACCGTCAACTCGTACAAGCGGATGGTGCGCGGGGCCTGGTCGCCGACCATGGCGACCTGGGGCGTGGAGAACCGCACCACGGCGCTGCGGGTGATCCCCGGGTCGCCCTCGGTCACCCGGGTCGAGTACCGGTTCGCGGCCGCCGACATGAATCCGTACATCGCCATGGCCGCCTCGATCGCGAGCGGGCTCTACGGCATCGAGCACGAGGTGCCGCTGCCCGCAGAGACGCAGGGCAACGGGTACGACGCGAAGGCGCCTCCCCTGCCGTCCACGCTGCGCGAGGCGACGGCCTGGCTCGGGGAATCGAAGGAGGCGCGCGAATTGTTGGGCCCGGCGTTCGTGGATCATTACGTCCGGACCCGCGACTGGGAGTGCCGGCAGTTCGAGAGCGCGGTGACCCGGTGGGAGCTGGAGCGGTACTTCGAGATCATCTGAAAGGGCGCCACATGGCCAGCGTGATGAGCTTCCCCACCCGGATCGTCTACGGGAGGGGCGCGATCAAGGAATTGACCAACGAGCTGAAGCGCGCGGGAGCGACCCGGCCGCTGCTCGTGACCGACAAGGGTATCCTGTCGGCGGGGCTCTTGCGCTTCGTGACGCCGCTGCTGGAGCAGGCGGGGATCAAGGCGCAGGTGTTCAGCGAGTTCGAAGCGAATCCGACCGAGCGCGATGCGCTGCGCGGGATCGAGGCGTACCGCGCAGCGAAGGCGGACAGCGTGCTGGGCGTGGGCGGCGGGGCCTCGCTGGACATGGCCAAGGCCGTCGCGCTTCTGGTCAACCATCCGCCTCCGCTCGGGCAGTACGACGACGCCAAGGGGGGCGACGCGCGGATCACGCAGCCCGTCCCGCCGATCGTGCAGGTCCCGACCACGGCCGGGACCGGCAGCGAGGTCGGCCGGAGCACGGTGCTGGTGATCGATGGCACCAAGACGGTGCTCTTCTCGCCCGCGCTGATGGCGAAGGCCGCGATCCTCGATCCGGAGCTCACCGTGGGTTTGCCGCCGTTCATCACGGCGGCGACCGGCATGGACGCGCTCACCCACAACCTCGAGGCCTACGTCGCCAAGGGAGACCACCCGCTGGCCGACGCGATCGCCATCGACGGCCTGCGCCGGATTGCCCTGCACCTCAAGCGTGCGGTCGAGAACGGCAAGGACCTGGAGGCGCGCGAGCAGATGCTGTTGGGCAGCGCCTTCGGCGCCATCGCGTTCCAGAAAGGCCTCGGCGCCTGCCATTCCGTCGCGCACGCGCTCACGCCTGTTGCCGGCACCCACCACGGCCTTGCCAACTCGCTGATGCTGCCGGCGGTGGTGAGCTTCAACCGGTCCGCTGCCGAGCAACGGTTCGCGGATGCTGCCGTTGCGCTGGGCGCCGATCCGAAGATGAGCGTGGCGGAGCGCGCGCATCTCTGCGCCGGGTTGGTGGATGATCTGCGCGGCGCGTGCGGGCTGCCGCGGCGTCTCTCGCAGGCCGGCGTGAAGCGGGAAATGATCCCGCAACTCGTGGAGAAAGCGCTCGCTGACGCCTGCCACCAGTCGAACCCGCGGCCGGTCACGCAGGTGGATTTCGAGCGGCTGATCAACGAGGCGTTCTGAAACGGGTTCCTGCTCAGGGCCGTACCCGCCAAGACGCCTCCGGCGCCCGCGGCTAACGTGGTAGATTGCCCCTCGTGGACGGCTCGGAAGCATCCCGCAGGCTGCTGCGGCGGTACCTCTCGCAGGAGCCCATCGACCTGGCGCGCGCAGCGCTGGCCATCGCGCGCGAGGAGTATCCGGACCTCGACGAAGCGGGTTACCTACGTCTGCTCGACAAGCTCGCGGAAGGCGTCCAGTCCGCGCTGCCCACCGGAGCCAGCCCCGAACGGGTCGTGGGGCGGCTGAACACGTACCTGTTCCACGAGATGGGCTTCGCCGGAAACCAGGCGGAGTACTACGACCCGCGCAACAGCTTCCTCAACGAGGTGCTCGATCGCCGGCTCGGCATCCCGCTCACGCTCAGCCTCGTCTACATGGAGGTCGGGCGCCGCTGCGGGATTCGGGTGGACGGCGTGGGCTTCCCGGGCCATTTCCTCTGCAAGGTCCAGATCGAGGGCGGCGAGCTGGTGATCGACCCGTTCCGCCGCGGAAGGCTCCTCGGCCTGGAAGAGATCAAGCGCCGCCTGAAGGCGGCGGTGGGCGATCAGGTGAAATTCGATCCCCGGCTGCTCCGGGCCGCGCGCCCGCGCGAGATCCTGGTCCGGATGCTGCAGAACCTGCGCTCGCTCTACCAGGAGCGCAACGACGTACCGCGCGCGCTGTCCGCAGTGGACCGCCTCTTGATGCTCGCGCCGGACAACATCCGCGGCCTGCGCGAGCGAGCCCAGCTGTACGAGCAACTCGGCGGCTCAGACGCCGCAGCGGCAGATCTCGAGAAAGTGCTGCAACTCGAGCCCGGAGCCTCCGACGCCCCGGCCCTGCGTGCCCGGGTACTCCGGCTGCGGGTGGCCTCGCGCTTCTTGAACTGAGGACCTCCTGAGTGCCGGCGGATCTTCATTGCACCTTCTGCGGAAGGTCGGACCTCGAGGCGGACCAGATCATTGCCGGTCCTCCTCCGTTCTTCATCTGCGACGCCTGCGTCGGCAGGCTGTCGCAGAGTGCCGCGCCAGAAGAAGCGCTCTCCCGCGACGACGTGTGTTCCTTCTGCGGCATGGCACGGCGCAGGGTTTGCCTCCCGGTCGGCGGCGAGGGAGCTACGATTTGCGACGAGTGTCTCGGATTGTGCCGCGACATCCTCGCCGAAGAGCTGGACCGCGCATCCAAGTAGCCGAGTTTCGGGTAGCCGAGTTTCGGGGACACCCTACGCAACCCGGCATGCCAAGTCTTTCGCGGAGCGTCACGTGCAAGCGGGTCACGCTCTGGGCAGTGCCGTGTTGGCACGGTGGGTTGCGTAGGGTGTCCCGAAACTCACCCGAAACTCATAATCGCGCGACGTGAGGCAGCCGACGCAGCAATCCCGCGCGATCAGCCGGCGGGAGCATGGCTGGGCCGCCACAAGTTCAAAAACCGCCGGGTCTTCAGGGAAGAGGAGCCATGCTCCCGCGTTCGCGGTTTTTGCATGTTCGAAGTGGCGGCCCGGCCATGCTCTCGCCGGCGTCGCGGCGTCCATTCCCGAGACCGACTAGCCTTTATTGTACAGCCTCAACCGCTCCACCGGCTCCCCCCCGACCAGGTGCTTCTCGACAATCTCCTCCACGTCGGCCTCGGTCACGTGCCCGTACCAGACCCCGTCGGGGTAGACCACCACCGAGCAGCCGAACTCGCAGTTGTCCAGGCAGCCGGCCTTGTTCGCGCGGATCTCCTCGTCCAGCCCGCGCGCACGCAGCGCCCCCTTGAGCTTCTTCAAGAGATCCGGCGACCCCTTCCGCGTGCAGTCGCCTTTCGGCGAGTCCGGGGGGCGCTCGTTGAGGCAGACGAACACGTGCTTGCGGAACGGCGGGGGCATCAATCGTCCTCTTCGTTGAGCGCGCGGCGGAAGGCGTCCGCGTCGTCCAGGCTCGGGTCCAGCGCCGCGTCGGCCCGGCCGCGCACGGCAGGGCCGAACGACAGCGCAAGCACCAAAGTGCGCGGAGGCGCTTCCAGATGCAAGAGATTCGGCTCGAGCGCCAAGATCGGCGCCCGCGCGGCCGCTGCCCGGGCGATCTCCTCCGGCGTGGAACAGACCACGCACGCCGCCATGTGCGTGGACGAGGCGGCCTGGATCAGGCGCCCCAGCACTTGGGGCGGAACCGCTCCGGCGCGGAAGAGGACTGCGTCGGCCCCCGCGCTGCGCGACTCGTAGATGCGGAACTCCTCCGCCAGCGGGTCGGCGCGCAGCACCGGAATGGAGACGGCGCGGGCCGCGGCGGCGAAGGCATCGAGGTCGTTCGCGGCGGAGAACGCCAGCGCGGCCGCCTCGGCCTCGTCCAGCGCGCGCGCGGCCTCGACCAGGTCGGGCCGGCGCGCGTCGAGCAGGGGAATCCGCTCCAGCGCCTGCCGCTGGCGATCGATCGCCAGCGCGAAGTTGCGGATCGAGGGAGTGACGCCCGCGCGCGGGTCCATGGATCAGAGCAGCTTGAGCAGCCGCTGCCGCATCGCATCGCGGGTGGAAGGATCGGGCGCGGTGTGGACGGCCCGCTCCAGCGCCTCCGCCGCCTTGCGGCGGAATCCCTTCTGCTCGTACAGCCCGGCGAGAGCGCGCAAGGCCTGGAACAAATTGGGCCGCAGCTCCACGGCGCGCTCGTACGCCGTGATCGCGTGGAAGAGGTCATCCTGCTCCTGCATCGCGCGGCCGAGGGCGAAGTAGATGCGCGGCGAGAAGGAGTCCTCCTTGACCGCCTTCTCCAGCAACGCGCGGGCTTCGGCCGGCTTCTTCTCCTCGAGCAGCGCGATCCCCTGCTGGTAGAGCTTGTCTGCCTTCTCGGTGGACGCGGCCGCCACGGCTCCTCCCGAGAGCCGCTCCTTCACCCGGCGCAGCAGCTCCGGCAGATGGAACGGCTTTTCCATGTAATCGTCGGCGCCGAACGTCTCGCGGGCGTCGTGCGCGTAGCGCCAGCCGCGGTAGACCGCGCTGACCAGGATCACGGGCGTAGTCCGCGTGCGCGTGCTCGCTTTCAGGCGGGCGCAGATCTCGAACCCGTGCACGTGGGGCAGCATCGCGTCGAGCAGGACCAGGTCGTACTTCTCGGACTTGAGCTTTTGCTCGGCCTCCCGGCCGTCGCGGGCCTGATCGACGACATAACCCGCCGACTTGAGCGTCCGATCGATCATGCGGAGGATGTCGAAGTCGTCGTCCACCGCGAGGATCCGCGCCGGACCTGCGCGGACCTCCACCGGCCCGCCCACCATCTTCACCTCTTCCTCCTCGCCCTCGCCGGCGTCCTTCTCCAGATCCGCCTCGCGCAGCTCTTCTAGATCCTCCTCGCCGAGGACCTCCTCGGAGGACGCCGCGGCTGCTGCCCGGGCGCTCTGCGGGAGGATGACGCTGAACGTCGGCGCGGCGTCGGGCTCCAGGCCTGCGCCCGTCCACAGCGCCTCGCCCTTGTCCTTCGCATCGTAGGCGACCGCGATCACCTGCTCCAACGACCCCGGCAGGGCGGCGTAGTGCGAGACCTCCTGGCCGGTGATGAACCGCAGCTCCTCCAGCACGTCGTAGTTGTTCGCCGCCGCGCTCACCGCCACGTGCAGGCGGCCGCCCTCCTGCGAGAGCGCCAGCACGAGGTCGGACTCGGCCACCGGCCTCGGGACGGTCTCGAGCACCGCCAGATCGATGGAGGTGTGCGCGAGGTCGACGCCCGGGATGCCGAGATGCTCGGCCATGACCTCCACCAGATCGTTCTCGGAGATGCCCAGCTCGAGCACGGCATTGAGAAAGGCGGTCCGGGTAGGCGAGTCGTTCTGGGCGGCGCGGAGGAGCGCCTCGGGTAGCACGCGACGCTCCGCGATCAGGCGAGCGATGGGCTCCAGCGAAGCCAAGATCCACGATTATCACACTGCCGGCCGTCACGCCGCGAACAGGAAGTGTTCGCCTTCCCGGTAGGCCCGCGACGCGAGCACCGCGCGGATCTCCTCGCGGGCGCCCGGAGCGCCCACCGCGCAGACCATCAGCGAGGCTCCCGGCGACGGCAGGTCCGCGGCGGTCCGGACGGGCCTTCCCCGCGCCACCCGCTTTCTCGGACTGACATCGTAGAAGCTCTCCGGGCGCAAGCCGTGCGCTTCCAGCTCCCGCGCCAGCCGCTTCCCCGTGGGCCCCGCGCCCCAGATGTCGAAGGGCCTGCCGCGCAAGGGCCCCCGCGCGAGATGGTGCGCGCGGAGCCGGAACATCGCTTCCTCCCGGTAGGCCGTTCCCGTCCGCGTCAGTCGCCCCGGCCAGTCGCGCCAGTCGAGCAGCACCTCGGGCACCTTGGCCAGCTCCCAGCCGCTCTCGAGCATCCGGAGCTGCAGGTCCCAGTCCTCCGCCCAGCCGTGATCCTGCCAGCCGCCGTCGAGCGCCTCCCGGCGGAAGGTCGCGCTGGGATGGACCAGAGGAGCCTCCACGAAGCGGCCGTTGCGGCATTGCTCGGCGGTCACGGTCTGGTTGAGCCAAGTCTCGAAACGCCTCAGCCCCGGCGTGAGGGGCTCGGGAAAGCAGCGCACCAGGCTCCCCACCGCTCCGAGCGACTTGCGGGACCAGAGCAGCTCCGCTTGCAGCCGTAGCCGGTCGGGATGCACGAGGTCGTCGGCGTCCATCCGCGCGATCAGCTCGCCGCGGCAGTGCGAGAGCCCGAGGTTCAGGGCGGCGACGAGCCCTCGCCCCTCGCCCCGCAACACGCGGATGCGAGGGTCCGCGCGCGCCGCATCGGCGAGCAGCGCGCCGGTCGCATCCACCGAGCCGTCGTCCACGCAGACGATCTCGAACGGAGGCGCCCCGCGCTGCGCGAGCAGGCCCGAAAGCGCCTGGTCGACGGTTGCCGACGCATCCTTCGCTGGGAGCAGGACGCTGATGCGCACACCCGTTTATATTCCCGGATCGCCATGGCCAGGTCCCGATTGCTTTCCACGCAGCTGAGCGAGGTCGAGCAGCACGAAGCCGCGGTCCCGGACAGGGCTGCCGTGCACGAGATGCGCGTCGCTGCCCGGAGACTTCGCGCGGCGCTCCGCGTCCTGAGCTTGCGCGAGCTGGATCCCCACGTGAAGAGGCTCCAGGACGCGCTCGGCGAGGTGCGCGACCTGCAGCTCCAGGTGGACTGGCTGCGCGGCCGCGACGCAACCCTGCACCGCTCCCGGGAGGCCAGGCTGCGCAAGGCGGAACGGGCCCTTGAGCGCGAGCTGAAGCGCTGGCGGTCGGAAGCGCTGCCGGAGCTGGTGCAGGCGGCGGGCGACTCCGCGGCCTCTTCGCGCCAGGTCTGGAAGATGCTGCGCAAGCGCCTGGACCGCCTCGAGGAGCGCCTGGAACGCGCGCGGCGGCAGCTGAGCCCGAAGGCGCTGCACCAGGCCCGCATCGCGGTGAAGCAGGTCCGCTACTTCCTGGCCGTGGCGAAGAAGTCGCTGCCGAAGAAGACCGTCTCGCTCGAGAACGATCTCAAGGCCCTGCAGGCCACCCTGGGCGAGCTCCACGACGTGGACGTCCGGATCGACATGGTGAGGCGCAAGCCCGCCCTGCTTCGCGATCAGCGGGAGGCCCGCACGCGGTTGGGCAAGATCGCCTCCGCGCAGCTCGACCGTTGGCACAAGCAGCAACTCGTCGCCCGCGCCGGCCACCCGCTGCGCTGATCAGTGCTCCCCGAAAACCTCGCGCATCGCGTTCGCGATCTCCCCCAGCGTCGCCCGCGCCTTCACCGCCTCCACGATCCGCGGCACCAGGTTCTCGGTGCCCTCCGCGGCAGCCTTGAGATTCGACAGCGCCTTGGTGGCCGCCGATCCGTCCCGCTGCCGCCGGAATGCCTTCAGGCGCGCGACCTGCTGCTCTTCGAGCCGCGGATCGATCCGCAGCGTGTCCAACGGCGGCTCGCCCGAGATGGTGAAGTCGTTGACCCCGACCACGATCTGCTTCTTGTCCTCGACGGCCTTCTGCGCGACGTAGGCGGCCTCCTCGATCTCCCGCTGCGGGTACTGCCGCGAGATCGCCTCCACCATCCCGCCCATCTCCTCGATCTTCTTCAAGTAGTCGTCCGCCCTGGCTTCCAGCTCGTCGGTGAGCGACTCCACCGCCCACGATCCGCCGAGCGGGTCGATGAAGTCGCAGACCCCGCTCTCGTGCGCGACGATCTGCTGCGTCCGCAGCGCGATGCGCGCGCTCGCTTCGGTCGGCAGCGAGAGCGCCTCGTCCCGGCCGTTGGTGTGCAGCGACTGGCAGCCGCCGAGCACGGCGGCCATGGCCTGCAGCCCGACCCGCACCACGTTGTTGTCCGGCTGCTGCGCCGTGAGCGTCGACCCTGCCGTCTGCGCATGGAACCGCAGCGTCCAGGAGCGCGGATCCTTCGCCTTGAACCGCTCCTTCATGGTCCGCGCCCAGAGCCTGCGGGCGGCGCGGAACTTGGCGATCTCCTCGATGAAGTTGTTGTGGACGTTGAAGAAGAAGCTGAGCCGGCCGGCGAACGAGTCGACGTCCAGTCCCCGCTTCACGGCGGCGCCCACGTACGCGATCCCGTCGCCCAGCGTGAAGGCGATCTCCTGGGCAGCCGTCGAGCCCGCTTCCCGGATGTGGTAGCCGGAGATCGAGATCGGGTTCCACTTCGGCACCACCTTCGAGCAGTACTCGAAGGTGTCGGTGATCAGCCGCATCGAGGGCCCAGGCGGATAGATGTATGTGCCGCGGGCCATGTACTCCTTGAGCACGTCGTTCTGGATGGTCCCGGAGAGCGCCGAGGCCGGCGTGCCGTGCGCCTCGCCCACCGCCTGGTAGAGCGCGAGCAGCGTCGCCGCGGTGGCGTTGATGGTCATCGAGGTGGAGACCTGGCCCAGGTCGATGCCGTGGAAGAGGCGCTCCATGTCGTCGACGGAGTCGATGGCCACCCCGACGCGCCCGACCTCGCCCCTCGCGCGCGGGCTGTCCGAGTCGTGGCCCATCTGGGTGGGCAGATCGAAGGCGGTGGAGAGCCCGGTCTGGCCTGACTTCAACAGATAGTGGAACCGCTCGTTGGTCTGCTCCGCGGTGCCGAAGCCGGCGTACTGGCGCATCGTCCAGAAGCGGCCGCGATACATGGTGGGCTGGATCCCGCGCGTGAACGGGAACTGCCCGGGAAAGCCGATCGACGGCGGCGGCTCGGGAGGCGAATGCAGCGGCGGAATCTCGATGCCCGAAGAGGTCTGGAACAGCGCCTTCCGCAGCGCGCCCGGCTTCGCGGCCGCCTTGCCGTACACCTCGCGTGCCCACTTCTCCAGAGGCGTCATCTGCGCGCTCCTTCCGCCCAGCAGACCGCGTACCAGATCGCCGCGTCCGGTCTTTGTCCCCAGGCGCGGAAGGCCGACAGCGCGGCATCGATCTCCGCTGCGCCGAGCAGTCCGCCGCTCACCATCGAGTCCCGCGCGCTTTCCAGCTGGCTGTGCAGGTTCTCGACGAAGCCGGGCCATTTCGCCTCACCTGCGCACGCGCCGAAGTAGATCCAGGTGGAGCGTACAGGCGCTGCGCCGGCTTCGTGCAGCAGCGAGACCAACCGCCGGCCGATGAACGGATCGCAGCCGAGCCGATCGTAGCTGCGCTGGAACGCGCGCCAGAGCGCGTCGAATCCGGCCGGCTCGGGCCAGCAGCGGAAGACGTCGTGGTCGTCGTCCTGCAGCACCACGCGGCCTCCCGGCCGGACGGCGCGAACCATGTGGCGGACGACCGCCAGCGGATCCTGGACGTGCTCCAACACATAGCGGGCGTGCGCCAGATCGAAGCTGCCCCATTCCCGTTCGCGCAATGGCGGGTCGAGCACGTCTCCCTGCCGGAGGTCGAGCAACGGATGACGCACGGCCCGGGCGAGCTGTTCCTCGCTGCGCTCGATCCCGACGAGCTGCGTGCCGGAGGCGAGCGCCATGTCCAACGAGAGCTGAGCGAGGCCGGACCCGAAGTCGACGATGCGTTCGCCCGGCCGGATCGCTAGCTCGCGCATGGCGGCCTCGTTCAGGAGGCGGTTCAACAGCGAGAGACGGCCCTGTTCGGTCGGAGAGGTGCCGTGCAGATAGACGGCCTCGGCGCTCATGGCTCCGGTGTAGCGCAATTCCGCCCGCGGCGCTCCGGGCCTCCCCGTTCCGGGGGGCGGGCCTCAGGTCACCACGGCGAGCTTGGCCCCCGATTCCACGGCTGCGCCTTCCACCGCGCGCAGCTCGGTGATCTTTCCCGCCTTGGGGCTCTTCAGCTCGTTCTCCATCTTCATCGCTTCCACGACCACGAGGCCCTGGCCCTCCTGCACCTCGTCGCCGACCTTGACCAGCACCCGGACCACCTTGCCCGGCATGGGCGCGTCGACGCGCTGGGGACCTTCCAGCGAGAACTTTCCCGACGCCCGCCGCATCCGCAGCTTGCGCTCGTCGAGGATCTCCAGCTGGTGGATGTGGTCGCCGACCAGGACGGTCACCCGGCCATCCTTGCCCGGCTCGATGTCGCACCGGTAGCTGCGCGTCCCGACGATCAAGCTGAGGGCGTAACCCTGCAGATGCACCGCGTCGATCTCGAGCACCTGGTCCCCGATCGCGACCCGATGACCGCTGGCGGCCGGGGTGGCCTCCACGATGCGCTCCTCGCCGCCGATGATCGCCGTGTATCTCATCGCGACCTCCGCAGCGCCTGGAGCCGCCCGGCGCGCGCCCAGCCGGACTCCTCTTCCGCCGAGACCGGCTGCCGGAGCGCGGCGCGCTGATCCTGCTCGAGCTGCCAGATGGCGGCCGCCGCCAGCGCGATCTCCTCGTCGCCGGTCCGTTCTCGATGGAGCAGGCGGTCCTTGGCGCGCTCCAGGAGGCCCGTGTCGTAATCGCCCTTGCGGAACTCTTCCAGGTCGAGCACGCGCCTGAGGTATGCCGTGTTGGTGGTGATGCCCTTCACCACCGTCTCGCGCAGCGCACGGCCGAGCCGGGCGATCGCCTCGTCGCGGGTCCGCGCCCAGACGGCGAGCTTGCCGATCATCGGGTCGTAGTACCGCGGGACCTCGCTGCCGCTCTCTACGCCGCAGTCGTTGCGCACGCCGGGGCCGTCGGCGAGACGCAGATCGAGGATGGTTCCGGGGCTCGGCAGGAAGTTCTTCGAGGGGTCCTCGGCGTAAAGCCGCGCCTCGATGGCGTGGCCGCGCAGGTTCTTGATCACCTCATCCTGCGTCCAGGGCAGCCGGCCGCCCGCGGCCACCTCGATCTGCCAGCGCACCAGGTCGAGCCCGGTGCACAGCTCGGTGACGGGGTGCTCGACCTGAAGCCGCGTGTTCATCTCCAGGAAGTAGAAGGTGCGGGTGTTGCCGTCGACCAGGAACTCGCAGGTGCCCGCGCCCAGGTAGCGCACCGCCTTGGCCGCGTTCACCGCCACCCGGCCCATCTCGGCCCGCAGCTCCGGAGTGACGATGGCGCTGGGCGTCTCCTCGATCACCTTCTGGTGCCGCCGCTGCACGCTGCACTCGCGCTCTCCCAGCCAGATGCAGTTGCCGTGGGAATCCGCGAAGACCTGGATCTCGATGTGCCGCGGGCGCGAGATGGCTTTCTCGATGTAGACGCGGCCGTCGCCGAAGGCGCCCAGCGCCTCGCGCTGGGCGGTGGCCAACCCGGAGTCGAAGTCCTTGGGATCGGCCACCAGCCGCATCCCCTTGCCGCCGCCGCCGGCCGCGGCCTTGAGCATGATCGGGTAGCCGATGGAACGCGCGAAGTCCTTCGCCGCGGCTTCGCCGCCCTGCGGGATGGGCTCCTTGAGCCCGGGCACCACCGGGACGCCCGCCTCGGTGGCCTTGCGGCGGGCGCGCGTCTTCTCTCCCATCTCCTCCATCGCCTCGGGCGGCGGGCCAATGAACGTGATGCCAGCCTTGGCGCAGGCGCGAGCGAACTGCGCGTTCTCGGAGAGGAAGCCGTAGCCGGGATGCACGGCATCCGCTCCGGTCTCCTTGCAGGCTGCGATCACCGCGTCGATCACCAGGTAGCTCTCGCGGGAGGGTGGCGGGCCGACGCGTACCGCCTCGTCGCAGGAGCGCACGTGCAGCGCCGACCGGTCTGCGTCGCTGTAGATCGCGACCGTGGGGATGCCCATCTCCTTGCAGGTGCGCGCCACGCGCACGGCGATCTCGCCGCGGTTCGCGATCAGGATCTTCCGGATGGCCACGGCGGCGAACCCTACCAGAAGTCTCAATCGGTCGGGCCGGCGGCGGTCTTCGGATGTTGCGCCCGGAAACGGAGCGGATCGACCGGCTCGCCGGCCAGGTCGATCTGGTAGTGCAGGTGGGGCCCCGTGGTCCGGCCGGTGCTGCCGGAGCGAGCAATCATCTGTCCTCGCTCGACCCGCTGCCCATCCCGGACCAGCAGCGCGTCGTTGTGGCAATAGGTCGTCACCACCCCACGTCCGTGATCGAGAATCAGGATCCGGCCATTGATCCCGTCGCTGCTCGCGCGCCGGACGACGCCCGCGCCCACCGCCCGCACGGGAGTTCCGACGGCCGTACCCAGGTCCACGCCGGTGTGCATCCGCATCCCGCCGAGCATCGGATGCTCGCGCACGCCGAACGGCGAGGTGATGCGGACGGATTCCGGCAACGGCCACCCCAGTGCGTACGCGCCGCCCAGCATTGCCGCCTGCGCTGCCCGCGCGATGCATTGCTCCGACCGGGGCGGCAGCGCGCGCGCAAGATCGTCCAGCGCGGATGAGCGCGCATGATCCACGGCGTAGCGGGCGGCGTCCTCGCCGCAAAACACCGCCACCAATGCGGCGTCGTCCGACCCGAGTTGCCCCGCGGCTTCGCGTAGCCTTGGAGCGACCTCCGCGGGCCGCCCGTCGAGGATCGCGGCGGCACCGTATGCGAGCGCTTGCGCCGCAGGGATCGGCCCGGTCAGGATCGGCGGAGGCCGCGGAGGCACCAGCGTGCCCGCGCCGAAGTAGGCGAGCAGCGGCCGCGCGGTGGTGCGCGTCCCGAGCATCCACGCCCCGACGCTGCGGACCAGGGCACCCGCCGGCGTGCGGTACCAGGCCGCCCAGAGGCAGATCGCGCACAGCACCAGCTCGACCACGGGTGTGCGCCGGTTCATCGGAGCGAGAGCACCGCGGCGAGGATGAGCGGCACGAGGACCACGGCCGCCGGGACGAGATGGCGGGCGGTGCGCGCGTGCTCCAGGGACCGGAAGGCCGTCCTGGGCACGAGCACGACGAGCAGCGTGACCAGCAGCGCCGCGCGGGCGATCGCGGCGAGCCAGACGACGTGCAGCGAGAGCTGCATCGAGCCCTGCACCATCCGGGACACCGCAAACGCGCCCGCGAGGGCGACCATCAACGTGGCCACCGGCCGCACCATCCGGAGCGGCGAGCGCGTGCGGCGCAGCAGGTCGCGCGCCATCTTCCACTCGGCCGCCGGGTCGCGCTCGCCGTAGCCCAGCATCGGGATCGCGATCAGCGCGTCCGCGGCCAGCTCCCACGCCAGCGCGACCGCGCGCGCGAACCAGGTCCGCTGGGTCAACCCGACCAGGTCCACCAGCGGGGCGGTGAAGGACCAGGCCGACCAGATCCAGTCGAAGAACGCGTCGACCCGGTCGACGGCCCAGAGGACCCGGTCACCCACCACGTCGGCGGAGGCGTGCGCGCCCACGGCCACCAGGGCGCAGAGGCCCAGGGGCAGGAAGATCCAGCGGACGCGGCCCACCCGCTCTGCGACGTTCCACTGCATCGGCCGATCTTACGCGCTTCAGAGCGGGATGTTCCCGTGCTTGCGCTGCGGCACGTCCTGCCGTTTGTTCCGCAGCATCAGCAGGGCGCGGCAGAGCTGCGGCCGGGTGTCCTCGGGGAGGATCACCTCGTCCACGTACCCGAGCTCGGCCGCCTTGTACGGGTTGGCGAAGGTATCGCGGTACTTCTGGACCAGCTCCTTCTTGGCGTTCTCCGCGTCCTTCGCCTTGGCCAGCTCGTTCCGGAACACGATGCTCACCGCGCCGTCCGGCCCCATCACGGCGATCTCGGCGGTCGGCCAGGCGAGGTTCACGTCCGAGCGGATGTGCTTGGACGCCATCACGTCGTACGCCCCGCCATACGCCTTGCGCGTGATCACCGTGAGCTTCGGCACCGTCGCCTCGGAGAAGGCGTAGAGCAGCTTGGCGCCGTGCGTGATGATGCCGCCCCACTCCTGCGCCGTTCCGGGGAGGAAGCCGGGGACGTCCACGAACGTGACCAGTGGGATGTTGAACGCGTCGCAGGTGCGGACGAACCGCGCGGCTTTCCGGCTGGCGTCGATGTCGAGCACGCCGGCCAGCACCGCGGGCTGGTTGGCCACCACGCCCACGCTCCGCCCGGCCAGCCGCGCGAACCCGACCACGATGTTGCGCGCGAAGTGCTCGTGGACCTCGAGGAAGTGCCGGTCGTCCACCACCGCCCGGATCACCTCCTTGATGTCGTATGGCTTGTTGGGGTTTTCCGGGACGATGCTCTTGAGCGACTCGTCGCGCCGGTCGGGCGGATCCTCGGTCGGGACGACGGGCGGCGAGTCCAGGTTGTTCGAGGGCAGATAGGAGAGCAGCTCGCGGAGGAAGCGGATCGCTCCCGGCTCGTCCTCGGCGGCGAAGTGCGCCACGCCGCTGCGCGCGTTGTGCGCCTGCGCGCCCCCCAGGTCGTCCTTGTCCACCTCCTCGTGCGTGACCGTCTTGATCACGTCCGGGCCGGTGATGAACATGTAGGAGCTGCCCTTGGCCATCACGATGAAGTCGGTCATGGCGGGCGAGTACACCGCTCCGCCGGCGCAGGGCCCGAGGATCGCGCTGAGCTGCGGGATCACGCCGCTGGCGGAGACGTTCCGGTAGAAGATCTCCGCATATCCAGCCAGCGAGACCACGCCCTCCTGGATGCGCGCGCCGCCCGAGTCGTTGAGGCCCACCACCGGGCATCCGGTGCTCACCGCCAGGTCCATCACCTTGCAGATCTTCTCGGCGTAGGCGCCGCTCAAGGACCCGCCGAACACGGTGAAGTCCTGGGCGAAGACGAACACCTGCCGGCCCTCGACGGTGCCGTGTCCGGTGACCACGCCGTCGCCGAGGATCTTCTTCTCGGACATCCCGAAGTCGTCCGCGCGGTGCGTCTTGAACTTGTCCAGCTCGATGAAGCTGCCCGGATCGAGCAGGAGCTCGATGCGCTCGCGCGCGGTCAGCTTGCCTTCCTGGTGCTGCTTCTCGATCCGATCCTGCCCGCCGCCGAGCTCGGCCTGGGCGTCGAGCGCGGCCAGCTTGTCGCGCGGGGAGAGCCCCGCGAGGCGCTCCTGCCGCGACGCCGAGGACATTCCGCCGGCCGGCTCCGGCCCCAACGACTTCTTCTGTTCGCTCATCGCGCGCGGCAAACTACCCAAAGCCGCGCGCCGGGCATAGTGCCCTCAGCGGAGCGCGTCCTTCCACCACCGGTAGGAGCACAGATCCTGGGAACGCGGGAGCGGCTGGATCGGCGTGCCGGTCAGGCTGATCGCGACGTCCTCGGTCCGGCAGCGCCCCGTCCCGACCGACACATCCAGCGCCGCGCAGCTCTTCCCGTCGGGAGCGAGGACCTCGATCCTCTGCGCGCAGTCGTCGTCCGAGGCGCCCATCGGCAGCACGGCGTAGGCATTGCCGCCCCGGACGATCGCCAGATTCGTGTTCGGGCGATCCTTCAGCCAGCCCGGAACGCCGGTGACGTCCGAGCGACCCGGATCCGCGACCCCCAGCCATTGCGCCGCCCGATACGGCCGGCCGGTGGCATCGTTGAACTGATCGACACGGCGGATGGCGAGACCGCCGCCGATCAGCGGCGCCGTCTCGAACCAGGTGTTCGGCCCGGCCTGGAAGCCGTCGATGGCGAGGAACTCGTCGGTGAGGCGCGCCCCATTCGTCTCGAACCACTGGGCGGTGATCCGGCCGGCCTTGCCGCCGTCGGTGATCAGGAGGCAGCGGCCGTTCGCGTCGCACCCGAGCCCGAAGATCGTGCCCTGCGAGGAGAGATCGCTCATCCAGCGCACGGAGAGATCATGCAGCCAGCCAACCGCATGCTTTCCCCCCCCCCCGAGCGCACGCCCCCTCGGGCAAGCTGGGTGCGGACGGTCCCGGAGGCAATGATCGAGCGCCTGAGCGGCCGGGCGTGGGTCAGCGGCGCTCGTGGTCGAGCAGCCAGCGCTTGCGGTCCTCGCCCCAGGCGTAGCCGCAGAGCTTGCCGTCGGCTCCGATCACGCGGTGGCAGGGGATGGCCAGGCAGACCGGGTTCGCGCCATTGGCGGAGCCGACCGCGCGCGGGTGCGTGCCGAGCTGTCGGGCGAGATCGCCGTACGTGCGGGTCTCGCCGGGCGGGATCTCGCGCAACGCCTTCCAGACGCGGCGCTGGAACGGCGTGCCGGCAGGCTCCACGGCGATCTCATCCAGGGCGCGCACGTCGCCGGCGAAATAGGCGCGCACGCGATCGCTCACGGGCGTGCGCTCCGGAACGCCCTCGAAGGGCGCGTCGAAGCGCAGCGCGCAGAGCGCGTCGCCTTCCAGAGCGAGATGAACGGGTCCGATCGGGGTCTCAACGGTATCGATGCGCAACATGACGTGCTCCTCTACGAAAGCCAGACTGCGGCGGCGGCATAGGCTCGCCAGGGACGCCAGCGCTCGGCGCGCTCGCGCAGCGCGCGGGGCTCGAGCTGGAAGGCCTGGCACAGGCCCAGGTCGGCCGCGGGGAAGGCATCGGGCTCGCCCAGGGCGCGCAGCGCGATCACTTGCGCGGTCCAGTCGCCGATGCCGGGAAGCTCGCACAGCGCGGCGACGACGGTGTCGAGGTCCTGCGCTCCGTCGAGCCGCACCAGGCCGTCGCGCACGCCTTTCGCGAGCGCGACGATGGCGCTGGCGCGGGCGCCGGGCATCCCGCGGAGCTCCGTCTCGGCGAGCTGTTCGGGCGCGGGGAAGCCGCCGAAGCGCGAGACGAGATCGACGGCCATCGCGCGCGCGCGCTCGACCGAGATCTGCTGGCCGAGGATGGCGCGGACTGCGAGCTCGAACGGGTTCCAACTCCCGGGAATGCGCAGCCCGGGACGCAGAAGCGGCTTCAGAGTTGGGTCCGCCGAGAGATGTTCGAGGATCGGGCGGGGATCGGCGCGCAGATCGAACACGCGCTGCACGCGCGCCGCGATCTGCAGGGCGCGGGGCGCCAGGACCGCCGGCATGCGCGCCTCCAGGACTGCCGGGCCGGCGCGGCGGACCTCCAGCCATCCCTCGGGGAGCTTGCGCTTCCAGGCGCCGTCGCGGACCTCTTCCAGCCCTGGCAGGGCGCGCTTGGAGAAGAAGGCCAGCAGCGCTTCGAAGTCGAGCGACCCGTGGAACGGGAGCTTCAGCGACAGCTCCGCGCCAGCTTCCGGAGGCTGTCGGCGCAGCTGCGTGGGCGTGCGGCCGAATCCACGCCGCACCGCCTCGTTGAACCGGCGCAGGCTGTGGAAGCCGGCCGCGTGCGCCACGTCGATGATGCGCAGCGGAGAGGTCTCGAGGAGCTGCCGCGCGAGGTGCAGCCGCCGCGTCCGCAGCACCTCGGCAGGCGTCGCGCCCAGGTGGCGGGCGAAGAGCCGGCGCAGGTGGCGATCGGTGATCCCGAGCCGGTCGGCGAGCCCCGTGGCCTCCCCGGACTCCTCGAGCAGCCGCAGCGCGCGGGAAAGCGTCGCGGCGGTGCCCGCCTGCGCGGGCGAGCCAGGCGCCGCGTCGGGCCGGCAGCGCAGGCAGGCGCGGAAGCCCGCGGACTGCGCCGCGGCGGCGGAGGGGAAGAAGATCACGTTCTCGCGGCGGGGCACGCGGGCCGGGCAGCCGGGGCGGCAGTAGATGCGGGTGGTCCGCACGCCCAGGAAGAACCGGCCGGAGAACCGGCCGTCACGGCCCTCGATCGCGCGGTAGCAAGCCTCGGCGTCCATGGCGGGATTGGATAGCAGCCGCTCTTGGCCGCGTCTGGACGCGGACGGACCTCGATGTCCCACACGCCAACTCTACAGGGCAAAGGCATGGCACGCCCGGCCGTCGGATGAACAGCGCCGGCCCTTGCGGTCGGTAGCATTACCCATCGTTGAGAACCGGATTTCCCAGGTCTTTTCCGCCCACGCCGGGGGGACGCTGGCACGCCGGGTGCTCCGGAGCAGGCGTAAGGGGGAGGAACGTCATGCGCTCGGGCTGGCGGTGGATCGGTTGCCTTCTGGGAGCAGTTTGCGCGATCGCCGTCGGCATCGCTTGCGGCGGTGGCGAGGCGATGATCCCACCTTCGTCGCCGGACGCCGGAACGGGGAGTGGCTCGAGCAGCTCTGGGAGCGATGGCGGGGTGACGGATGCAGGAGTCGCGGACGCCGGGACCACTGATGCCGGAACCCCCGACTCCGGCACCCCCGACGCCGGCGCCACTGACGGTGGAACGGCGGATGGCGGCAGTGCAGACGCCGGAACGCTCAAGACGATCTCCTTCCCCACGACTGCGGCCTGGGACTTCTACGGTCCGCAGAACGGCGGCCCGCAGGACGTCCGCGACGTCACGATGGACGAGGGCGGAAATCTCTGGGTCGCAGGAGGCAGTGAGGGACTGTTCCTCATGCGCGCCGACTCGACCGGCAAGCTGAGCGGGCAGTTCGAGAAGTTCGGCATCGGCGATGGCTTGCATCCGTACGGGTGGCTCTTCGGCGAAGCTGCAAAGGGCATGGGCGTCGCGGACGGCACGCCCGCCGATCCGCACCCGAGCCTTGCAGCGACTCCTGTGATCAGCGTCACAGGCGGCCCGGCGGGAACGGTCTTCGTGGGTTACCAGGGAAAGGACAGGTGTGAGGACGCCTGGAGCGGCGATCAGTGGACCGATCCGTCGAAGTGGGGCGACCCCTCCGTCTACAAGAGCGGTGACGCCGATCGGGTGACTTTGTCGGGCAACGGGATCTCAGTCGTGCACTACGACATCTTCAGCGGTCCCGGGATGGTGCGCGAAGAGATCAAGGGCCGGGAGAAGCTCTGCACCATCTACCGCATCGCCTGGGACAAGCAGACGAACTCCGTCTGGTTCGGCGGCAATCACGGATTCGCGATGGGGAAGGCCGATGCGCCCAACGCACCCACCTGCGACGGCCAGGCGGGCTGTCCGGTGATCGAGCACTCGCATCCCGCCATCAGCGGCTGCAAGGTGGATTACGACTACACCAACGGGAGCTGTCCCTCCAATCAAACGGCGTGGCTCACCGATCGCTACTCCGGCGTGGCCGTCGACCCGGCGACACACGACGTGTGGATGGGCGGGGCCAACCGCACGACCCTGTTCCGCGCGGTGACGCTGGGCGGATTCTGGAACGCCGCCGATCAGCAGACCGAGTTGCCCGCGGCCAGCGGCGGAATGGCGTTCCGCTGGGATCTCTGGCCTGACCGGGTGCCCGAATACGATCCGACCCGAGGCGATCCGATCGTCTACGTCATGCCGCTGCAGCGGAGCTCACCCGGGTCGAAAGAGAGCAACCACGACCTGGACGATTTGGTTTCGGGAATCGTCGCCTTTGGGGATCAGACGGCCTGGGTCTCGTCGTTCGCGCACGGGTTGATCCGGATCGACTCGAACGGAAGCCGGAAGACCGACGCGACTGCGAATCTCACCACGCCTTTCGTCAACGCACTCGCGCTCGATCCACGCGACTCCAGTCTGTGGGCGGCGATGACCTGGGGCGGAGGCGTCTCGCGGCTCAACAGCTCAGGAGACAAGCTCGCAGCGTACGGCAAGGAGACCTTCGGCGATCTCCTCGCTGCCGCGCCCGTCTCATCCGTCCAGGCGGGAGCCGGCGGACGGATGTTGGTCGGGTTCAGCGCAAGCTCGGGCTACGCCGGGGCGATCGCCATCTACAAAGGGAAGTGAGCGATGGGCTGGCGGGTCGGGTTGGTGGTAGCAGCGGCGATCGCGGTAGCGATCGCCTGCGGGAGCGGCGGAGGCGGATCGCGGGACGTGTTGCCTCCCGACGCGGGCACGGACGCAGGGGTCGACGCGGGAACGGATGCTGGCGTAGACGCCGGGACGGATGCCGGCATGGACGCCGGAACCGATGGCGGCACGGATGCAGGGCCGGATGGCGGCACGGATGCAGGGCCGGATGGTGGCGTCGACGGCGGTTACGGCACCCTCGCCTGGCACCCCGGTGACGTCGTGTCGGTCACGAGCAACAACGGCTGGCGGTTCGTCTCCGACGGCCTCCCGGGCAGCGTGATGGGCGCGTCCGCCGATGAGAATGGCAACCTCTGGGTGGCGGGCGGCAGCGCCGGCGTGTTCGTGCAGCGCTCTGGCGTGGGAGGGTTCCAGCAATACACCATCGCCGACGGGCTGCACCCGTACGGATATCTCCCCGGCGGCGCGCCGGCCGACTCGAGTCCCAGCCTGGACGCGACCCCGGCCATCAGCATCGCGGGCGGCCCCGGATCGAGCGCATACGTCGGCTACGGCGGCAAGGCGGGATGCGAGGACGAATGGGATCGGCTCGGTGACAACCACGCCGGAACGGATCCCTCCATCTACAAGAGCGGCGACGCGGACCGCGTCGTCCTGAACGGCGGGGGCATCAACGTCGCTCACTACGACATCTTCAGCGGCCCGGGCATCGTGGCGAACGAGCAGGCCGGCCGGGAGAAGCTCTGCTCCGTCTACCGGATCGTCTGGCAGCGCGGCTCGACCGTTCCCCTCGGGCCTCCGGGGAACCACGGCTACGTCTGGTTCGGGGCCAACCACGGCTTCGCGCTCGGCTACGCCGACTACGCCGGCAGCCCCGCCTGCGACGGCCAGCTCGGGTGCTCGGGCCTCCTGGAGCATGTGCACCCGGCCATCAACGACGTGCACAGCTGGCTCATCACCGACCTCTACTACGGCATCGCCATCGACTCGCTGCCGCATACGGACGGCAAGGGGAACACATTCTTCGACGTCTGGTTCGGCGGCATGGCCCGCACCACTCGCTTCCGCTTCGGCGAGGAGCTGGGCGACTACTACAAGGCGGAAGTGCGCACCGAGCTGTACGCGAGCTCGTCCGCCACGGCGGCGAACATCGCGAACGATGCGCCGGCCAAGGCGGCATTCTGGAACCGGATGGACATCTGGCCCGATCCTGTCGGAGAGCGCAGGGACGCGGCGCACGGCAACTGGCTCTCGCAAGAGCCCGACTTCCGCAACCCGAGCCACTGGGTGATGGACAACGTCACCGGAATCGCGGTGACCAGCACCGGCGAGGCGTGGATCGGCTCCTCCACGAACGGCCTGCGCCAGGTCGACCACGACGGCAACCTCCTGGCGGACGCGACCTCGCTCTTGACCAGCAAGTCCATCGGCGCGGTGGCCAAGGACCCGAGCGACGACAGCGTCTGGGTGGGCTACCGCGACGGCGCGGGCGTGACCCGCATCAAGCCCGACGGGACGGTCCTCCACTACGCCAAGGAAGCCTTGGGCTCCCTCGCGACCAGCGGCATCTGGGACATCCAGGTCCAGCCGGCCACCGCCACCTCGAAGCGCCGCATCCTGGTGGCCTTCCGCCGCGGCACCGTCGGCATCTTCGACGCCGACTAGTTTCGGGGACACCCTACGCAACCTCGCGTGCCAAAGTGAGTTGGCATGGGAAATTGCGTAGGGTGTCCCTGAAACTCAGCGCAGCGGGAGGCGGAAGTCGAGGTCGGCCGCGGAGGGGCCGTCTGGAGTGCCCGTCAGGGTGAGGGGCCCGGCGTTGCGCAAGAGGCGGCCGTAGAGGAGGTGGGCTGCCAAGGAGCTGGCGGCGAGGCCTCCGCGCAAGGCGTCGAGCGGGGTCAGGGTGGCAAGGGCGGCATCCAGCTTGGCCAGGTCGAAGCGCGCCTCCAGGGCGGCGCCGGTTCCTTCGGGGCCGTCGAACAGCGGGACGATGAGGAGGGCGCGCGACAAGGAGCCGAGGCCGGAGATCGCGTGCACGTCGACGTCCTCGATCCGCTCCTCGACCCTGGTCGCCTTGGCCAATGCGGGCTGAGGAGGCGCTCCCAGAACATCGAGCAGCTGGGCCAGCGCGGCACGTCCCGCTGGGCCGGCCCCGGCGCGGACCGAGATGAGGTTGGGTTCGGCGCCCGCCGGAGCAGGGCCGGCGAGGATCGGACCGCTCGCGATGGCCAGGCCCCGGCCGTTGAGCCCGGCCTCGCTGGCGTCCAGCGAGAACACCACTCCGCGCAGCGGATCGCGCAGCCGCGCCCAGAGCCAGAGTGGACCCTTGGCGCGCGCCGCGAGAGCACGCGGGATCGCGGTCGGGCGGGCCATCCCCGCCAGCAGCGCCGAGGCGCCGCGCCCGGAGGCGGTGAGCAGGCGCGCGCCGGCGACACGGCCTGCCCGGCCGGGCTTCTGCGCGATCCACGACGCCAGCATCCGCTTCGCGGCTGCCGCGTCCTTCACGGGCGCGATCAGCCCCACCCCGTCGTGCGAGAACGCCAGCGCCCGTGCGCCGCGCGCTGCGAGCCCCCATGCGGGCGGCTCCGCGAACAGGTCGACGCCGACCCGCTCGCGCAACGTCGCGCCCAAGGACTCCGGCGCGATGCTCGGCGCATGCGTCCCCGCTTTCTCCAGCAGCGCGCGCGCACCCGAGATGTCGTCGACCGAGATCACCACGTCCGCGGAGGCGGGGACCAGCACCGCGGCAAGAAGAAGGGCGAGCAAGCTACTGGGGGAGCTGCGTTCCCGCGCCCTGCGCGGCGAGGGAGAGCATCTCCGCCTTCTCGCGCGCCCGGCGAGCCATGGCGCGCCGCATGTAGCCGTACCCCAGCACCAGCGCTGCGAATAACGGGGAGAGGGCGGCGCCCACGGTCCACGCCGAGTGCTCGGCGAGGAAAGCCCAGATGGCGCGCGCCGCCGGCGTGAAGAAGTCTCCGTACCAGAAGAGCGCCCAGATGCTGGCGCAGAGGGCGAACGCGAACGCGTTCGCGAGCAGGAAGAAGATCACCCCCCGCTTGCGCGGGATCGGGAGCACGTATTGCTTTTCCTCGGCCACGGCGGCGCAGCCTATGCGCGCCGCCGAGCCTCAGTCAACGACGGCGATGCAGCCGCAGATCTTGTCGTGCAGGGTCTGCCCGCGGTCGTCGAACAGCGCGAACGCGAATCCGAACAGCGCCAGCCCGCCCGAGAGGACGGCGAGCAGCGCGCGCGCGAACGCGCCGACCGGAGTCGGAGCCCCGCCGCTCGAGAGCCGCAGTCGCTGCCCCGTCAGCGCCATTCCGGGCGTCCGCGCCCAGAGCGCGACGAAAATCCACGACCAGGCGAGGGCAAGCCCTGCGCCGAAGCCCAGCCAGAGGGCCGGCTCCGCCAACAGGACGCTCCAGGCGGACCGGCGATCCCCGGCGAGACGGGCGGCGACGACCAGGTGCGGAGCGAACAGGATTCCCAAGAGCGCGAGATCCACGCCCCATCCGGCCGTTCGCCGCATCCAGGATGCCCGCTGAACGCCGCCGCGCTCGGGGCGGACGTCCTCTCTTGCCGCCGTCCGCGGTTCGGAAACGAACGAGACCGCCACCGGGGCCACCGGCGGCTCGGAGATGGAGATCGCCACCGGCAGCGCCGGTCCGGATTCGAAAGGCTGTTGCACGCCGCGAACCTACGGCGCTTCCGCCCGGCGTCAACAAATCGTCGCTCTGCTTGTTTGAGGGCTGGAAGGGCGCTATGCACCGCGCGGATTCTTTCAGCGGAGCCCGCATGGCCAACCGGATCGAGAAGGACACGTTCGGGCCCATCGAAGTGCCCGCCGAGCGCCTCTGGGGAGCGCAGACGCAGAGATCCCTGCAGAATTTTCGCATCAGCTCCGAGAAGATGCCGCCCGCGCTGATCAAGGCGCTCGCGCAGGTCAAGCGCGCCGCGGCGAAGGTCAACCTCGATCTGGGCGTGCTCGACCCGAAGAAGGGCAAGGCCATCGTCGAGGCGGCGGACGAGGTGATCGCCGGCAAGCACGACGGCGAGTTCCCGCTCGCGGTCTGGCAGACCGGCTCGGGCACCCAGACGAACATGAACATGAACGAGGTGCTCGCCAACCGCGCCAGCGAGATCCTCGGCGGGCGCCGCGGCGAGGAGCGGCTGATCCACCCCAACGACGACGTCAACCAGGGCCAGTCGTCCAACGACGTCTTCCCCACCGCCATGCACGTGGCGGCGGTCCCGGCCGTCGTCGACCAGCTGATTCCCTCCGTCCGGCTGCTGCGCGACACGCTGGCGCGCAAGGCGGAGGAGTTCAAGGACATCGTCAAGATCGGCCGCACGCACCTGCAAGACGCGACCCCGCTCACGCTCGGGCAGGAGATCAGCGGCTGGGTGGCCCAGCTCGATCACGGCCTGCGACACGTCGAGAGCTCCCTCCATCACCTCCGCGAGCTGGCGCTGGGCGGCACCGCCGTCGGCACCGGGCTCAACGCGCACCCCGAGTTCGGCGACCGCGTCGCCGCCGAGCTCTCGAAGCTGACCGGCCATCCCTTCACCTCGGCGCCCAACAAGTTCGAGGCGCTGGCCGCGCACGACGCGCTGGTGTTCGCCCACGGCGCGCTCAAGACGCTAGCCGTCTCGCTGATGAAGATCGCCAACGACGTGCGCTGGCTCGCGAGCGGCCCGCGCAGCGGGATCGGCGAAATATCGATACCGGAGAACGAGCCTGGCAGCTCGATCATGCCGGGCAAGGTCAACCCCACGCAGTCGGAAGCCATGACCATGTTGTGCTCGCAGGTGATGGGCAACGACGTGGCCGTCAACTTCGGCGGCGCGCT
>DASQAS010000025.1:0-33330 GCA_035635635.1 Myxococcales bacterium
CTACTTCTTCTCTTCGGGTGCTGGCGCTGGCGTCGTTCCCGGCGCTGCAGCCTCGCCCCCTGGCGCCCCCGGCGTAGCCGCAGGCGCCGCCGGTGTCTCCGTCGTCTTGATGCTCTCCGTCATCATCCCGATCGTCCACGAGGATGAAGAATCCCGAATCGCATCCAGCGCCTTCACGGCCCTCACGTACTTCGCCTTGTCGTCCGCGTCGAAGAAGATCACGGGCGGTCCCTGCGTCGCCTCCTTGCTCTTCGCGACCCGGTAGTACGCCTTCAGCCGCTCCTGCGCGTTCGCGTCCGTCAGCGTCTCGCTGTTCAGGTGCCAGATCCCCGCCTCGTCGACCTTGAACACCACCTGCGTCAGATCGGGCGGTGGCGGCTCGATCATCATCTCCGGCGGGGTCTCCTCCGGGACGCGCACGCCGATCTCCTTCTCCATCAGCGGCGTGAGCACCATGAAGATGATCAGCAGCACCAGCACCACGTCCACCAACGGCGTGATGTTGATGTCCGAGCGGGGCCCCTTCTGGGCGCCGACTGCCATTCCCATCGCTAGTTTCCCTTCAGCTCTTCAGCGGCGAGAGAGACGCCCTTCAGCTTCGCTTTCGAGGCCCAGTCGAGCACCGGCCGCACCTTGCCGTACTCGGCTTCCGAGTCGGCCTTGATCATCACCCGCTTGCCGGCCGCGGCCGCGTCGGTCATCGCGGCGACCACCTCTTCCTTGCTGGCGGGCCGCTTCTCCTGCTCGACGTAGACGTTGCCGTCCTTGGTCACGCTGATGAAGGCCGGCTCGGCCCCTTGCCCGGCCACGGCGTGCTTGGCCTTGGGCAACTCGACGCTCTTGCCGCGCTGGAGCATCGGCGTGATCACCATGAAGATGATCAGGAGCACCAGCACCACGTCGACCAGCGGCGTGATGTTGATGTCGGAGCGGACTCCGCTCTTGGTTGCGTCGAAGCCCATCGATTAGGCCTTCGCCGGCGCGGTGGCGGTAGCCGTCTTGGTGGTGCCCGGGTTGGTGAGCGGCTCCTCGAACCGGCCTTCCTTGAGGAAGAAGTCCACCAGCTCGTTGGAGGCGTCGGCGATGTCGACGCTCATCTCTTCGACCCGGTTGGTCAGGTAGTTGTACATCATCAGGGCGGGGATCGCGACGAGCAGACCGAACGCCGTCGTGATCAGCGCCTCGGAGATACCAGCCGACACCGACGCCAGACCGCCGGAGCCGGAGGTCGCCATCAGCTGGAAGGCCGTGATGATGCCCAGCACGGTTCCAAGCAGTCCGACGAAGGGCGCGGACGAAGCCACCGTGGCCAGCCCGGACAGGCCGCGCCGCAGATCGGCGGTCACCCGCAACGTGGCGCGATCGATGGAGCGGTTGATGGCCTCCACCAGGTCGAAGTTCCCGACGTCGTGCGGGCCGGAAGCGCGCAGCGCCTCGCGGCCGCGGTTGTACTCGGAGATGCCCGCGCCGAGGACGCGCGGGATGTGTCCGTACTTCATGGTCGAGGCCAGCTGCGCCGCGTCGAGCATCTGGTGACCGGGTAGGAGATCACGCAGCTTCTCGGCGTACTTGCGGCTTTGGTCCTTGGCGCGGGAAAAGCTGAAGAGGCGCTCGGCCATCACGCTCAGGGAATAGACGGACATGATCGCCAGCGTGATGACGACCAGTCGGGCCGGAAGGCCCATCGACTTCCACATTCCAACGAGACTGAAATCCATAAAGGGAACTTCCTCCGGAATCGTTTCCCGAATTGTCCTCTGGCGGCGAAAAGGCGGCAGAACCTACACAGGCGGACACTCGCTGTCAACGCAACCGACCGGGGCGCGCGCCATCCTGTTTTCCAGGTAGCGGGAAAGCGGCGCCCGCGACCGGACGCCTTTGCGTTTGCTTGACTGCCCGCACTACATCAGGAAATCTGCCCGAGTCCCCGCATGACGCGCGCCTGCCTCGTGGTCTCCTTGCTGCTGGCGACGTCGGCGGGAGCGCAGACCAGCGGCGCGATCTCGGGGCGCATCCTCGACGCCCAGTCAGGGCGCCCGGTTGCGGGCGCGCTGGTGGTCGCTTCCGGCCCTGCCCTCCAGGGGACCGAGACCACCCGGACGGACGCCGAGGGTGAGTTCGAGATCGGGTTGCTCCCTCCAGGCGAGTACATCCTGAACGTCCAGGCCGACGCACATCAGCCGTTCTCGCAGGAGCGCCTGGTGGTCCACGCCGGCCGGTCGATCCGGGTTCCCTTGTCCATGCTGCCGGACAATGCGCCCGCGGCGCCCGTCCGCTTCGGAATCCAGGTCCCGGTCCTGCCGGCGACCACCTCCCAGACGGGGGCCATCTTCTCGCGGGAACAGTACGATCTCATCCCGTACGGGCGGGATGAGCGTTCCTTCGAGCAGGCGGCCCCGTCCGCGCCCGGCGTCGTCCCCAACCGGCCGACGGGGCTGCAGGTCTACGGGTCGCCGTTCACCGGGACGCGCTACCGGATCGACGGCGTGGACGTGAACGATCCTCGCACGAACCAGCAGGGCCGCTCGCTCTTGCAGCATTTCGTGGAGGAGGGATCGGTAGAATCCGGCGGCTTCGGCGCCGAGTACGGCCGGGTCGCCGGCGGCATCGTGCAGGCCACCACCCGCTCGGGCGGAAACGACCTGCACGGCTCCGCCTTCTTCGACTGGATGCCCTTGGAAATCCCCAAGCGGACGCTGCGGTACAACCTCGCGGGCGGCGCGGAGCTGGGCGGGCCCATCGAGAAGGACCGACTCTGGTTCTACGGCGGATTCGCGCCCGTGCTGATGGCCACCACCACGACCGCCCACACCGATTACCAGTACGTGGGCAAGCTGACCTGGCGGCCCGCGGACGGACAGACGCTCGACTTCGCCGCCATCACGGACGATTTCTCGGTGCGGTACCTCGGGCACCTCTTCGATCGGGCCGCGCAGGTGGAGGCCATCGCCGCCTGGCACCGGCAGGGCTCGGATGCCGACTCGCTGCAGGCACGCATCCAGGTCGTCCATCGCGCGGAGCTTTTGGGCCGCCATCGCCTCGCCTGGGGCGTCGAAGGCTCGAGGGATTCAGCGGCGGATGTCAGCCGGTGGTACGGAGCGGCCTTCCTACAGGACACGTGGAGCCCGTGGGCGAATGTCTTCCTGCAGGAGGGCCTGCGGCTCGAGCGCGACCAGCAGGCGAGCTCCACCGACCTGCTGCCGCGGTTCGGAATCGTCTGGGACTTCAGCGGTCAGGGGACCGCGCGGGCCTACGCGTTCGCGGGGCAGTTCCTGGAGGTGGCCCCGCTGGGCGAGGCGCGGTTCCGCGAGCATACTTTCGCGGGGGGCGTGGAGTCGCAGATCGTCCGCGACCTGGTTGCTGGCCTCGACTACATCCACAAGATCTTCGACGGCGCTTCCGACGGCCGCAGCTCGTACGACGGCGCCACGGTCTTCGTCGCGAAGCCGTTCTCGGCGAGCTCGATCCTCCGCGCCAGCTACACGCTCTCGTCGTTGCGCGGGACAGGCTCCATCCCGGGCGACGCCCCGAACGCGATCAAGATCGACGCCGCCTACGCCTACGAGTGGAGCACGAACACCACGCTGAACTTCGGCACCAGCTTTCGCGCCATCCAGGGCTCGCCCTGGACGACCACGCTCGACGCGCGCCTGGGGATGGTGCGCGCGCTGACCACGCCGTATCTCTTGACCCTCACGGTGGACGGGATGAACCTGCTCGGTCGCGAGGCCGGAGGTCAGCCGCCGTTCGCGATCCGCTTCGGCGCGAAACTATCGTTCTAGTCCGCTGCGGCCGAAGGCCGCTTTGCGGCGACGCACTGCGACACTGCGCCTACGCTTTTTCTGCGTGTTCCCGCGAAGGCGGGAACACGCTTGACAGGTCCGCGGGCAAGGGGCTCTCGTAGCGCGCCCGCGATCCGTCCGGATGCGCGAACGCCAGCCGCGCGGCGTGCAGGAAATGCCGCGAAAGGCCGGGCAGGTCGGGTCCGCCGTAGAGGACATCCCCCGCGAGCGGATGCCCGATGAAAGCCAGGTGCGCGCGGATCTGGTGCATGACCCCGGTGGGAATCTCGACGTCCAGGAGCGTGAAGCCGCCGCGCCGCTCCACCGGCGTGAAGAGCGTCACCGCGGGCCGCGCGCCGTGCTCCTCCGCGTAAGCGGGATCGCTGGCGGCCTGCATCCGGCGCGGATCGCGCGGGTCGTGCAGCAGCGGCAGCGCGATCTCTCCTCCGGCGTGGATCTCGCCGGCAACCAGCGCGAGGTATCCCTTGTCCACCGAGCGGCCGCCGAACTGCGCGCGCAGCATCGCGTGCGCCGCGTCGGTGCGGGCCGCGAGCAGCAGCCCGGAGGTGTCGGTGTCGAGCCGGTGCACGAGACCGCCTTCGCGCGGAGACGGCCCGACCTGCGCCAGCTCCGGGAAGCGGCCGACCAGCGCATTCGCGGCGGTGCCGTTCTCCCCGGGCTTGAGCGGATGCGAGGGCATCCCGGCCGGCTTGTCGGCGACGACCAGGTGCGCGTCGGCATGCACGATCCTGATCGGCAGATCCGGCTCGGGCGCCGGCTGATCCGGCGGCGGCTTCTCCACCGAGATGCGCGCCCCGGGCGGGGCCGGCGCTCCCTTCGGCGCGCGCCTCCCGTCCACGCGCACGCGTCCTTCGGCGATCCACTCCATCGCTCGCCCCCGCGAGATCCCGAAGAGCCGCGCCACCGTCTTGTCCAGCCTCTCCGGCGGGGCGTCCGCCGGGACCACGCGCTCCTCGGTGCTCGCGGAGCTCATGCCACGGCCGCGCGCACGTGGTCCGACGCCCAGGAGGCGATGCCGTAGATCGACTCCATCGGGTTCACGCCGAGCGAGGTGGGAAAGACGCTGCCGTCCACCACGAACAAGTTATCCATCGCGTGGTGGCGGAGCTGCGGGTCGACCACGGACCTGGATGGATCTGCCCCCATCCGGCAGCCGCCCATCTGGTGGGCAGTGAAGACCGACACGCGGTTGGGGCCCATCGGGGCCGCTTCGATCTGCGCCAGGTCGGCCTCGCTGCGGATCTGCAGCGACTGCTCGTGGAAGGTGACGATCTCGCGGGCGCCGTTCGCCAGGTGGATTTGCGCCATGGCTTTCATCCCGGCGCGGAAGCACTCGTAGATCCGGTCGGTGAAGGGATAGTCCAGCCTGGGGCCGCCGCCGTCGCGCAGCGTGACCGTCCCGCCGTTCTCGCCCGGATCGAACCCGTCGATCATCAGCGCGAGGGTGGCGCAGACGTTGGGCATGAGCGCCATCTGCGACCGCAGTGAGGCGCCGAAACCGGGGAAGGCGATCGACGCGAGCATCGGATGCACCGGCGCGGCCTCGACGAAGAAGCCGGCGCCTTCCTTGCGGTGG
Source organism: Myxococcales bacterium (assembly GCA_035635635.1). Classification (GTDB taxonomy): domain Bacteria; phylum Myxococcota; class Myxococcia; order Myxococcales; family 40CM-4-68-19; genus 40CM-4-68-19. Next base: position 5,380 of record DASQAS010000025.1, read on the forward strand.
GCGAAGTGGTGCGAGGCGACGCTCTGGGGGGCGCCGTAGAAGCCTTCGATCCTCTGGTCGTAGAAAGCGCCGACGGCGACCACCGGGTGCAGCCAGGTCTTCTTGCCCACCGGGCCCTCGGCGATCCCCGAGCGCAAGAGGAGCGCCGGGGAATTGATCGCGCCGCCCGACACGACCACGGCGCGCGGCCGCACCCGGACGGTCTTGCCGGTGGCGATCTGCGTTCCCGGGCGGAGGAACGAGCCGATCACCGAGGTGGCGCGCTTGCCGGACCGCTCGATCTTCTCCACCCGGCAGTTCGCGTAGACCTCCGCGCCGGCCGCCACCGCATCGGGAAGGTAGGTGAGCGCCGCGCTCTGCTTCGCGTCCACCGGGCAACCCATCCCGCAGTATCCGGTGCGCAGGCAGCCACGGACGTTGCGCTGGACGGTGTCGACCTGCCAGCCCAGCTTCGTGCAGCCGTCGTGGATGGCGCGGTTGTTGGGATTCGTGTCCTCGTAATCCACCTTCTGGATGCCGAGGCGGCGCTCCACCTCGAGGAAGTGCGGCTTGAGGATCTGCGGCGTGAGCGAGAGTCCCTCCGTCCGCCGCCAGTACTCGAGGACGGAGTCGGGCGTCCGATAGCTGGTGGTCCAGTTCACCACCGTCCCGCCGCCCACCGCGCGTCCCTGCAGCACCAGCACCGAGAGGTCCGCGGTCGCCCGGTTGCCGCGGTCCTGGTAGAGCCGCGGGTACGCGGTGGCCTCCTGCATGTCGAACTCGTCCTTGGTGTGGTAGCCGCCTTCCTCGAGGACCACCACCCGGGCGCCGGCGCGCGACAGCCGCGAGGCGACCATCGCTCCGCCCGGGCCGCTGCCCACGACGCAGACGTCCGGCTCGAGCGTGAGGTCCAGGTCGCTGCCGGTGTGGATCATCGCCGCGCTCCCAGGACGGACTTGACCAGCTCGTAAGGAGGGCCGGGATATCCGACGCTCGCGTACGCCGCCGGCGCGGAGAAGTAGAGCGCGCAGCAGAGCCGCTTCATCGCCTGGTAGCCGGTGCGCTGGATGGCGAGGCGCGAGGTCTCCCAGCGGCGGAGATGGGCGTCCTGCTCCTCCGGCGACATCCCGGTGAAGGTCCGGGGCGGGCCCCCCTGGACCAGGCTGAAGAGCGCGTTGTCGAAGAGCGCGAGCAGCTGCTTCAGGTCCTTGCGGTCCGCCTCGGGCAGCGGAGCGAGGAAGGCGTCCGCCTTTGCGGCCAAGTCGAGCTGGGCCGCGGTGGGAGCACCCGAGGGCTTCTCCTCAACCAGGATCCGGTCCGCGACCGCCGCCCAGATGGAGTACTCGGCGGCCGTGAAGAACTTCAGGCCGGCCGGCGCCTCGCGCAGCTTCGTCTTGCGCAAGGCCAGCGGGACCGCTCCGGCCGCGGCGAGCAGGGCGGCGCCGCCCAGCGTCTTCTTGAGGACCCCCCGTCGCGTCTCCGGCATCGCGGCAATCCTACAACAGCGCGCTTGACTCTTCCGCTGCGGAAGACCCTACACAGACCGCATGCTGCGGATCGGCGACTTCGCCCGTCTGGCCGGCGTGACGGTGCGCGCGCTCCGGCACTACGAGGCAGAGCGCCTGCTCGCGCCGGCCCACGTCGACGAGGCGACCGGCTACCGGTCGTACCGCTTCGAGCAACTCACCCAGATCGACCGCATCCTCGCGCTGCGAGACCTGGGCTTCCCGCTGGCGGACATCCGCGGACTGCTCACCAGCGACGCCGACGTGCGCGCGCTGGAGCAGCGGCTTCGGCAGCAGCGCGCCCGGCTGGCCGCGGAGGTCGAGCGGCAGACCTCGCGTCTGCGGCGGCTGGAGGCGCTCCAGCGCGCGATCGCGGCCGATCCCGCCGCTCCCGAGCTGAGCGTGCGCGTCCGGCCCATCGAGGACGTCCGGGCGCTCACCATCCGGGCGCGGATCCCGGGCGGCGGCGACCCGGTGGGCGCGCTCTTCGAGGAGGCCGAAGCGCGCGCGGCGCGCGATCGCGCGGATCGCAGCCCTTTCTTGCTCTTCCATGGGCCGCGCGACGTCGAAGCCTGCATCCCGGTCCGCGCGGCTTGCCGCGCGGCCGGCGTGCGCGTGGTGCCGGGAGCGCCGCTCGCGGGATCGATCACGTATTCCGGTGCGTACACGCAGACCCGCTCGCTGCATGCGCGCATGCTGCGCTGGCTGCGGCGCAGCGGGCTGCACGCGGCCGGTCCGCTGCGCGAGGTCTATCACCGCTTCGGCGCGGACCAGCGGGGGTACCGGCTGCCCGCGCGGCGGATCGCGGCGAGCCCCGAGCAGTTCGTGACCGAGCTGCAGGTTCCCGCGGAGGAGGCGGAATGACCAGCGTCGCCTTGTTTGTGCTCGCCGCGGCCGTGGACCTGCCGCAAACGAAGCCGCTGGAGCAGCATCCGGGGATCGAGACCGTCGCGGGCACTGTGGAAGGCGCTGGTGGCCGCCGGCTGCGCACGTTCGTCACCGCGCCTCCCGGAGCCGGGAAGCTGCTCTCCGTGTTCGTGGTGGGCTGGCTGAGCTGCGACTCCGTGGAGCTGACCGGGACGCCGCGAGGCGTGAACCGATTGCTCCAGGACCTGGTGCGCAAGTCGGGCGGGCTGGTGTTCCGCATCGACAAGCCCGGGGTGGGGGACAGCGAAGGCGACTGCGCGAAGACGGACTTCGTCACCGAGCTGGAGGGATATCGCCGCGCGTTCGCCGTCTTCCGGCAGCATCCGCGCGTCGATCCGGCGCGGTTGGTGCTCCTCGGGATCAGCAATGGCGGCGGGTTCGCGCCGCTGGTGGCCGGGGATGCGCCGATCGCGGGATACGTCTCGGTGGGCGGATGGTCGAAGACCTGGTTCGAGCACATGGTCGACCTGGAGCGCCGCCGCTTCGTGCTCTCCGGTACCGAGCCCGCGAAGGTTACGGCCCAGCTCAAGCCACTGCTGGAATTCCACGCGGCCTACCTGTTCGATCGTCTCACGCCGGCGCAGGTGGTGGAGCGCAGGCCGCAGTTGAAGGGCGTCTGGTACGACGAGCCCGATTCCCAGTACGGCCGGCCGGCGAGCTTCTACCACCAGCTCCAGGACCTCGATCTCGCCGCAGTCTGGGGGAAAGTGCGGTCGCCCACGCTGGTGGTGTGGGGCGACTACGACTGGATCATGGACCGCGCGGACCAGGAGCAGATCGTGCGGCTGGTCGGGCCGCCGGCGCGCCTCTTGGTGGTGCCGCGCGCGGACCACGGGCTGACGCAGCATCCCGACCAAAAGACCGCGTTCACGAACATGGGGCGAGGGGAATACGCAGCGGCCGCCGCGGAGGAAATCGTCGCCTTCGTGAAGGCGCGCTGAAGCGTCGACGCAGTGCTAGTAAAAGCCAAGGCGCAAAGCCGCGCCTCCGGCGCGGCAGCGTCTCTAGCCGAAGAATACCTCTGCGACCGCGAAGAACGAGTCGTCCACCGTCTTCAGCTTCGCCGTCGCCTCCGCGAGCGGAACGCTGACCACCTGATTCCCGCGCAGCGCGGCCATCTTTCCCCACTCGTTGCGCGCCACCATGTCCGCCGCGTGAACGCCGAAGCGCGTCCCCAGCACGCGGTCGAAGGCCGTGGGCGTGCCGCCGCGCTGGATATGGCCGAGCACGGTTGCGCGCGTCTCGTACCCGGTCTTCTTCTCGATCAGCTCGGAGATCTGCTGGCCGATGCCGCCCAGGCGGATGTGCCCGAACTCGTCGACCTTCTCGCTCACCTTGCTTTCGCCGCCGCCCAGCTTCGCGCCCTCGGCCACCACCACGATGGAGAAGTTCACGCCCCGCGAGCGGTGGCGGCGCATGATGTGCTCGCACACCTTGTCGATGTCGATGGGCTTCTCCGGGATCAGGATCACGTCCGCCCCGCCGGCGATGCCGGAGTAGGTGGCGATCCAGCCGGCGTTGCGGCCCATCACCTCGCAGACGATCACCCGGTTGTGCGACTCGGCGGTGGAGTGCAGCCGGTCGATGGCCTCGGTCGCGATCTGGACCGCGGTGTTGAACCCGAACGTGAGATCGGTGCCGGAGAGATCGTTGTCGATGGTCTTCGGCACGCCGACGATGTTGACGCCCTTCTGGTGCAGCTTGGTGGCGACCCCCAGCGTGTCTTCGCCGCCGATGGCCACCACCGCTCCGACGTTGAGCGCGCCCAGGTTCCGCAGCACGGTCTCCGGACCGCCCGGCTTCTTGAAGGGATTGGTGCGGCTGGTGCCGAGGATGGTGCCGCCGAGGTGCAGGATGCCGCTGGTCGCTTCCCGGGTGAGCCGGTCGTGCAGCGGCGGGTCCATCAAGCCGCGCCACCCTTCCCGGACGCCCATCACTTCCAGGCCGTGCTGCTCGCCGCGACGGACCACCGCCCGGATCACCGCGTTCAGGCCCGGGCAATCTCCTCCTCCCGTCAGGACCGCGATCTTCATGGGCGCGGACCCTCGCAGGACCGGGGGACGATTTCAAGCATCAGGAATGCAGGTGACGACGGGTGATCATCTGCACCGGGCCGAGGAACAGGTGCTTCTCGGTATATGCCTGCCCGCGGCTCGGCTTTCCGGCCGGGCGCTCGAGCCACTGGCGCGCCAGCATCTCGCCGTGGTGGCCGAGCTCGGAGAGCAACCCCGGATCGGCGTGCGCCAGGTAGCGGCGGACCAGCGGGCGGAGCAGGGCGCGGAACTTCGCTCCGGGCAGGGTGGAGTGGCGGCGGCCCGAGTGCAGGCGGCCGTCGAACTCGGCCGAGACGTGCAGAAGCTCGTGCACCAGGGTCTCCACCCGCTGCTCCGGCGAGCTGGCGCGGAAGAACTTGGGCCGCAGCGTGATGCAGTAGAGCGCGCGCTTACCCTTGAGCAGCACGCGCGTACCTGCCAGCGGCTTGATGGTGGCGCGCGACCCCCGCCGCGCTTCCCCGGCGACGAAGAGCACGCGCGCAGGCTTCACGTGCGCGAGCTCCGGCAGCTTCTTCGCCATGTCCGCGGCGATGCGCCTGCAGAGCAGCGTCGCGTTGGGTCGGGGCGCTCTTCGGGTGCGCATGGGTGGGGAATCGGTCGCCGTGGACGCTATCACGGCGATGGTAGAATCGGCGGGTGGAACGGAACTACTGGGTGCGCACGGAGCACGGCCGGGTCTGGGGGCCATACACGATCTCCGCGCTCGAGCGGTTGAAGGGGCAGCTCACCGAGAAATGCGAGGCTTCGATCGACGGGAAGGAGTGGCATCCCGGCGTCGACTTCCCCGAGCTGCGCAGCCTTCTCTCGCCGGTGCGCAAGCTCGAACGACCGGCCCCGATGCCGCCCCCGGCCCCCCGGATCAGCAAGGCGATGTCGGAGGCGTTCGGGTTCGGCAACGATGTGATCATCGCGACGCCGGACGTGCTCGACGGGCCGGCAGCGGAAGCGCCCCGGCCACAGAAGCCCGCCGCGACCGCTTCGAAGCCGCCGCCCGCGGCACCGCCGGTGGTCGCGAAACCCAAGCCCCCACCGCCGCCTCCTCCACCCGAGCAACTCGAAGTCCCCGACTCCGGCGAGCTCACGCAGATCTCGCCCGCACGGCTGTATGGGCTGGCCGCGCTGACCTCGGCGACCGGAACGCTCCGCCTCGACACGGAGAAGGGCGGGAACCTCCAGATCAGCTTCCGCCGGGGGACGCCCGAGCATCTCTCTTCGGACGATCCGGAGCTCTCGCTGCTGCGCTTCCTCCAGGCCCGGAGGCTGGTCGAGGCCGAGAAGGCGATAGCGGCGGAGGAGCAGTCGAAGCAGAGCGGCCAGGACATCGTCTCGGTGCTGTTCCAGATGCAGCTGATCCCGCCGGCGGATGCTCACCGGCTGCTGGGCGAGTTCGCCGTCTTCCTCCTCGATCGCGCGCTCACGCTCTGGCGCGGAAAGTTCAGCTACAGCAAGGACGCGGCGCCGCCCGCTGGATCGTTTCCCCTCGGCTCGAAGTGGTCGCTCCTGGCGGACGCGGTCCGCCGCATGGACCTGACGCTGTTGCGCGCGCGTCTCGGCAAGCGGCTTTCGCGGCCGGTGATGCGCTCGGGCGGGCTCGGCATCGGCAAGGTGGAGGAGCTGGCGCTGAACGCGCAGGAGACCCGTATCTACGCCGCCATCGACGGAACCGGGACCGGAGACGCGCTGCTCCAGGCACACGATTCCGCGACGGCGGTCCGCCTGCTCTACCTGCTCACCGAGTTGGGCCACCTCGGTTTCTCCGGCGGAGACGAAGCGGAGGCGGCGCCGCCTCCGCCGCCGCCCAAGCCAGCGGCTCCGGCGCCGAAGCCCGCAGGCGCGGCTGCTCCGGCGGCGCCGCAGCAGCAGCGCGAGCTGCCGAAGACCACCCGCGGGGCTCCACGGCCCGCGGCCGCCTCGCAGCGGCCCGGGGCTCCGCCCGTGATGAAGCCCACCGCGCCGGCCGCCGCGCCGGCGCCCAAGCCGGCCGCGCCCGCGGTTACGCGCCCGCCGCCCACGTTCGCGCAGGGACCCGCCGACGAGACGCCGGAGGCCGCGTTGGAGCGGCTCTCCGCGTTGTGGGAGCGGCTGGCCAAGGCCGATCACTTCGAGGTGATGGGGATGGAGCGCAAGAGCGCCTCGGCCGCGGAGAGCAAGCGGAACTTCGTCGTCCTGGCCAAGGAGCTGCATCCGGACACCGTGACCGATCCCGCCCAGGACCAGCTCAAGGACCTCAAGGAGCGGCTGTTCGCGCGCATCAACGAGGCCGCCCAGGTGCTCGGCGACGACAAGCTGCGCAAGGACTACGAGAAGGAGCTGGACGGCAAGGCCGAGAACGTGGATGTCTCCCGTATCTTCGCCGCGGAGGAGAACTTCCAGAAGGCGGAGATCTTCATCAAGGCGCGCAGGTACCAGGAGGGGCTGGATCTCCTGGACCAGGCCATCGAGATGAACGGGGACGAGGCCGAGTTCTACGCCTGGCGTGGGTACGCCCGGTTCCTGCTCGCGAAGGACCGCAAGCAGTCGTTCGAGGAGTGCGCGTCAGACTGCCGCAAGGCGATCAAGATGATCGACAAGTGCGTCCCCGCGCACCTCTTCCTCGGGCACATGGCGAAGATCGTTGGGAACCTCCAGCTGGCGAAGAAGTGCTACACGCGCGTGCTGGAGCTGGACGGGAAGCACATCGATGCGCAGCGCGAGCTGCGGCTCATGAAAGCCTGAATCACTTCGGCAGCACGATCCGGGGCTCGTCCTTCCGCGGGCGGTAGAGAAGCGCGGTCCGCCCGAGCACCTGCGCGACCTGCGCCTGCGTCCGCGAGGCCAGAAGCTCCGCCGCCTCGTGTCTCGCCTGCGGCGAGGTCTCGCCGACCTTCACCTTGATCAGCTCGTGCACCTGGAGCTGGGCGTCGGTCTCGCGGACGACCGCTTCGTTTACGCCCTCGTGGCCGATCTGGACGACGGGGTCGAGGTGATGACCCAGGGCGCGCAGGTGGCGCCGTTGTTTCCCGGTCAGCCCCTCAGCCAACGCTTCTCTGCGCCGCGAACTGGCGGTCCTGCGGGATGGCGGAGGCGCGACCGATCAGCGAGTCGAGCAGGCGCAGGAAGAGGAAGACGTTCGGGATCGATCCGATGTTTCCTCCCCCGAACCCGAGCAGCTTGCCGCGCTGGCGGATGCGCAAGAAACCGTTCTCCACCGCCACCTTCTCGATGTCGGTGATCGGGCACGACTTGTATCCGCCGAACAGCTTGCGCGCGGACAGCTTCTCCCGGTCGACGATCAGCGCCTTGCCGAAGCGGACCTCTTCGCCCCGGTCGATGATGGCGCGCGCCTCGGAGAACCGGACGGCGGTCTGCTGGTCCGCGATGCGCTCGGCGAGGATGTCCATCGCCTTCATGTTGCTCGGCACCCGGTGCTTCTTGCCGTGCGGATCGGTGAGCGTGATGTAGATGGTCGTGCCCACGGGGATCACGTGGTAGAGCCGCACCTTCACCGCGCGGTAGCGCAGCTCGATCATGTCCGCCCAGCGCAGGGCCCAGAGCCTGCCGCGCAGGCCCCAGCGCTCCAGGCCGTCGGCGCGGACCACCACCTGGCTGCGGTTCTGCTGCACCAAGGCGAGGATCCCGAGGATCACGAGCGTCACGCCGGCGGCAATCAGCGGGATGCGGGCGTCGGCTCGCGTCCCTTGCGCCTGAGTGGCGGCCCAGATCAGCGCCCCGCCGGGAAGCATCAGCATCAGCACCGCCAGGATGCGTCCGGTCAGCGTGGCGGGATGGGTCGCGACGACATCGCCCTCGGGCAACTGCAGCGGTTCCATTTCACAGCCCCTTCAGCGCGCTTCGCCGGCGCGCGTCTTCGGGGTCGCGAACAGCTCCTGCTGCTCCGGAATGAGCCCGAGCTTCTTCGCGACCGGAGCGAAGCTTCGCCGATGCAGCGCGCATGCGCCTAGGCGCTCCAGTGCGTCGAGGTGCTCCGGCGTCGGATATCCTTTGTGCTCGGCAAAGCCGTAACCGGGGTATTCGACGTCGAGCTGCGCCATCAGCCGGTCGCGGTGCACCTTGGCGACGATGCTCGCCGCCCCGATGGTGATGCTCTTGGCGTCTCCCTTGATGATGGGCTGCTGCGGCATGGTCAGCCCGTCGAGCTTGCGCGCGTCGACGAGAAGGTGTTGCGGTTGCGGGCAGAGAGCCAGGACCGCGCGCTTCAGCGCGAGCAGACCCGCGCGGTAGATGTTGATGCTGTCGATCTCGGCGATCTCGGCGCGGCCGATCCCGACGGCCACGGCCTGGGCGCGGATCTCCGGCTCCAGCTCGTCGCGCTCCTCGGGCGTGAGCTGCTTCGAATCGTTCACGTTCTTGATGCGGCAGCCCGCCTGGAGGATGACCGCGGCCGCGATCACCGGCCCGGCCAGCGGCGCCATCCCCACCTCGTCGACGCCGGCCACGAGCATGATGCCCTGGTCCCAGAGCGGCTGCTCGAAGGCGCAGAGGCGGGTCAGCCTGCGCCCTTCCGCCTGGGCCTCGTGGTTGCGCTTCTCGATCTTCTCGGCCACGGCCCGCGCGCCGGCCCGCGGATCCTCCTTGAGCGCCGTGAGCCCTCCGCTGGGCAGGTCGTGCGCTTCTTCCACATAGCGGCGGTACAGCTCCGGCACCGGCATCTTGCGGAGGCGTTCCAGACTCACGCGCGCAGCGTAGAGCCGCGCGACCAGCCCGCGCAAGGTGTAGTTTCGGGCGCATGCTGACCTTCCATGACGCGCCGGTCTCGGGGAACACGTCCAGGTCGAGCTCGCCATCGGGCTGCCCAGGGTCTGGAAGAGGTTCGGGATCGAGCAACATCCGTCGGTGCTGGAGCACTACCAGCCGCGCGCGGTGGCCGAGCTGAAAGTGCTGGAGCGGCAGTTCAGGCCTTCCCGCTGTTCAGCTTCTCCGCCCGCGCCTTGAAGTTCGCCAGCAGGCCGGGAAGCGAGCTCTCCGCCAGCGCCTTTTCGATGAACCCGGGCACCAGCGAGGACAGCTTCAGATCGATCGTGTACGTCGCCTCCGTCGTTCCCGCCTGCGCGCCCGGTTTGAGCGTCCAGGCGCCGTCGTTGCCCTTCATCATCTCGCCCTTCACCATGGTCCACGTCAGCTTGTTGGGCTTCTCCGCGGTGTGCTTGAGCGTGTAGGTGATCACCTTGGCCTTGATGTCCACCTGGTAGGTGACCTCCTTGATCGATCCCTGCCCGCCCTCCACCTTCACCTTCTTCACCTCGGGCAGGAACTCCGGGTACTTCTCGTAGTCCGTAATCACCTCGAACATCTTCTCGGGCGGCACGTTCACGGTGACCGATCTGCTGGCCTGGGCCATGCGCGAAGCTCCTCTTCAGAAGGCGGCGGAGCTTACCACTCCGGCGCGGCCGCGCGGGCAGGAAGCAGACGGCGGGCGTGCGCCAAGGTGAGCAGGGGCGGTAGCAGCAGCCGGGGGAGGACGGCCAGGGTGAGCATGCCGCCGATCACCACGATGGCCAGCGGCTTCTGGGTCTCGCTGCCGATGCCGCGCGACAACGCAGCGGGCAAGAGGCCGAGCAGGGCGACCGAGGCGGTCATCAGCGCCGGGCGCAGGCCGCGCTCCGCGGCGAGCCGGGCGCCGTCCTCCAGCGAGCGGCCGTCGGACCACATCTTGCGGGCGTAGGTGACGACGATGATCGCGTCCTGGACGGCGATGCCGAAGATGGAGACGAAGCCCATGGCCGCCGAGATGGAGAGGTGCGTGCCGGTCAGGAACAGGGCGATCACTCCGCCCGCGCAGGCGACCGGGATCGACACCAGCACGATGGCCATGTCGCGAACGCCCCCGACGGCCGAGTAGGCGAGGAAGCCGATCAAGAGCAGCGTGATGGGAATGACGATCGACAGGCGCGCCGCGGCTTCCCGCATCTGGTCGGCCTCGCCCGCCCACTCGAGGTGCGTGTCGTAGGGCAGCTTCACGTCCGCCCGCACGCGCTCCTGCGCCTCGGCGATGGTCGATCCCAGATCGCGGCCGCGGACCGAGAACTTCACCGGCGCGTAGCGGCGGACGTCCTCGCGATAGATCACCGAGGGGCCGTCCTCCTCGGAGATCTTCGCCAGCTGTCCGAGCGGGATCTGCGCCCCGTCGGGAGCGGAGACCAGGATCTGGCGGATGGCGCGCAGGTCCTTGCGGAACGGCTCGGCCCAGCGCAGCACCAGGTCGAACCTCTTCTCGCCTTCGTAGACCTGGGTGACCACCTGGCCCCCGATCGCCGCCTGGACCACGGCCCCCACGTCGCCGACGTTGAGCCCGTACCGGCCGCACACCTCCCGATCCGGGACGATCTTCACGTCCGGCTGACCGAGCGATCGGAACATGCCCAGGTCCTCGACGCCCCTGACCTGTTGAAGCGCGGAGACGACCTCGGCCGCCTTCGCCTCGTTCATCTTCAGATCCGGGCCCACCACCTTCACGGTGTTCTCGCCCTTCACGCCGCTCATCGCCTCTTCCACGTTGTCGGCGATGGCCTGCGAGAAGTTGAAGTCCACGCCCGGGAAAGCCTCGCGCAGCTCGCGCGAGAGCTGCACGGTGAGCTTCTCCTTGGTGATCCCGCGCCGCCACTCGCCAGGCGGCAAGAGCGGGGCGAACATCTCGATGTTGTAGAAACCCGACGGATCCGTGCCGTCGTCCGGCCGCCCGAGCTGCGAGACGACCGTGCGGATCTCGGGGTTGTGGCGCCGCGTGCAGGGCTCGTTCTCGCAGCCCAGCAGGATCCGTCGCATCCGGCCGACGTGCTTCGCGCTCGACTCCAGCGAGACGCTGTTGGGCAGCGTCGCGCGGATCCAGAAGTTGCCCTCCTCCAGCTTGGGCATGAACTCGGTGCCGGTGCGGGCGAGGAGCAGCCCCGCCAAAGCCACGGGCGCCGCGGCCATCGCGATCGCCGGCCAGGGGCGTCGGAGGGCGAAGTCGAACAGCGGCCGGTAGAGCCGGTCCAGCCAGAGCAGGAACCGGTTGTCGTGGCCGTGCGACTCCTCGTGCCCCTCGCGCTGGCCGGCGCTGGTGTCGACCTTCAAGGTCCAGGCCGCCAGGACGGGCGTGAGCGTGATCGAGAGCACCACGGCGCCGCCGATGGCGAACGCGTACGTGTGCGCCATCGGAGAGAAGATCACACCGGCGACCCCGGTCAGCGTGAACAGGGGCACGAACGCGAGCGTGATGATCAGCGTGGAGAAGAGCATCGGGCCGCCGATCTCCGCCGACGCCTCGACGATCCGGGCCCGGACCGAGCGGTGGCCCCGTGGCCCCAGGTGCCGGTAGACGTTCTCGACCATGATCACCGTCGAATCGATGATGATCCCGAAGTCCACCGCGCCCAGCGAGATCAGGTTGGCAGGGGTCCCGGTGAAGACCATCCCGCAGAACGCCGCCATCAGCGCGAGCGGGATGTTCACGGCGGCCACGGCGGCCGCCCGCGCCTGGCCGAGGAAAAGCCAGAGCACCAAGGTGACCAGCACCATGCCTGCCATGAGGTTCTCGATCACGGTGCGGGTGGTCATCTTCACCAGCCGCTCGCGGTCGTAGTACGGCTCCATCTCCATCCCGATCGGCAGCGCGTGGTTCTTGCGGATCAGATCGAGACGCTTGTGGACGCCCGCCAGGGTCTCCAGCGACGATCCGCCGTAGCGCATCAGCACGATCCCCTGGACCACGTCGGCGTCCAGGTCCTTCCCGACGATGCCGAGGCGCGGCGCCGCTCCCTCGCGGACCTGCGCGACGTCGCGGATGCGGATCGGCGTGCCCGTTCTCGGCTGCGCGACCACGATCTGACCGACGTCGTCGAGGCTCCGGATCAGTCCCAGGCCCCGCACGTTGAAGGACTGCTCGCCTAGCGTCAGCCGCTGCCCGCCGACGTTCTGGTTGGCGTTCGCGAGACTCTGCGTCAGCTGCGACAGCGTCAGGGAGTGCCCCTTGAGCCGATAGGGGTCGACGTCGACGTGGTACTCCTTCGTCTCTCCTCCGAAGCCCACCACGTCGACCACGCCCGGCACCTGCCGGAACTGCCGCTCCAGCACGAAGTCCTGCGCCGCCTTCAACTCCGCCAGCGAATAGCCCGGCCCCTTGAGCGTGTAGCGGAAGATCTCGCCGATGGCGCTCCAGGGCGAGAGCTGCGGCTGGATGCCCGGCGGGAGGTTGATGAACTGCAGCCGGTTCAGGACCCTCTGCTGGGCGGTCTGGTAGTCGGGGGTCCAGCTGAAGTAGCACTTCACGTCGGAGAGCCCGAACAGCGACTGCGAGCGGATGTGCTCGAGATCGATCATGCCGGCCAGGCCGTTCTCCAGCGGGATGGTGACGTAGCGCTCGACCTCCTCCGCGCTCCAGCCGGCGGGCTGGGTGATCACCTCGATCATCGGCGCGACCGGGTTCGGGTACGCCTCGATGTCCAGCCGCGAGTAGCAATAGAGGCCCAGGCCGAGCAGGCCGGCGGCGAGCGCCACCACGATGAACGGCGCGGCCAGCGCCTTCTCCACCAGCCAGCGCATTTAGTGGCCCACTAGAGCATCCCCGACAGGAGCAGCGCGCCGGAGACCACCACCGCCTCGCCGGCTTGCAGTCCGCTCTTCACCGGCACCGGGTCGTTCTCGCCTTCCTCGAGCACCACGCGCCGGCGCTGGAACTTGAGCAGCCCGTTCTCCGTCGCGCCGGTCTGGACGAAGACCACGCGCTCCTCGCCGGCATGCAGCACGGCGCTGCGCGGGACCACCAGCGCCCGCCGAGCGGGCGTCGTCACCGAGACCGTCGCGTACATCTCCGGCAAGAGCTCGTGTCCGGGATTCTGGAGCGTGCAGCGCAGGCGCGCCGTCCGCGTGACCGGATCGAGGGCGGAAGACAACCACTCCACGCGTCCGGCGAAGCTCTTGTCGGGATAGGCGATCACTTTCACCAGGACCGGCGCGCCGACGCGCACGCGCGCCAGGTCCGCCTCGTAGACATCGGCGTAGACCCAGACCGGATCGATGGAGCCGACGGTGAACAGCTCCGGCGTCGTCCCTCCGGAGAGCTGCCCCTGGACGTCGGTCCCGGGGTTCGCGTTGCGCGCGATCACCTCGCCTTCCAGCGGCGCGCGGAGGAGGAACCGCTGCGTGACCCCGTCGAGCCCGCGGCGCCGGAACAGCTCCGCGCGGCGCCGCGCACGGGTCAGCTCGGCGCGCGCGCGCTCGTCCGCGCTCTGTGCCTGGTCGAGCTCGCGCTGCGCGGCGGCGTGGGCCTCCACCAGCTCGCGCTCGCGCTTCAGCTCGCGCTCCGCGGCCGCCAGATCGGCTTGCGCCTTGCCGACGTCAGAGAGGGCGGCGCCCACGTCGGGCGACTCGATCTCCGCCAGCGGGTCGCCCTTGCGCACGTGCTGCCCGGGCGCGGCCAGGATGGCGAGGATCCGCCCGGAGACGGGCGCGAAGACGTGCGCGACACGCAGATCGTCGAAGGCGACCCTCCCAGACGCGTCCAGCGTGGTCGCCACCTCCTGCTCGCTGACCATCTCGATGCGCATCTGCTGCGCCTCGAGCTGCTTGTTGGAGAGCCATACCTCGCCGGCCGGGGGACGCCGGGACTCCCGGTCCTCGGACCGCGCGCAGGAGAGCAGCAGGATGAAGAGGAGGAACCGCCTCATGTGCGCCCCACGGCGGCGTCGAGCTGGAACAGGGCCAGCCAGAGATCGTGCAGGTCCTTGAGGTACTCCGCCCGTGTCTGCGCCCAGACCCGCTGCGCGTCGAGGAGCTCGAGCAGCGACGCGGCGCCCTTCTCGTACTGCACCTGCACCAGGTCGCGGGTGCGGCGCGATCGCTCGAGCAGGCGCGAGCGCATCCGCTCGACCAGGCGCCGGTTCCCCTCCACCGCTTCCCGCGCCGCTTGCACGTCGAGCAGAGCCTGGGCCCGGATCTTCTCGAGCGTGGCGCGCTGGGCGCGCATGTCCGCCTCGGCGCGCGCGATCTCCCCCTGCTGCTGGTAGAAGAGGGGGAGCGGGAGCTGCAGGCCAAAGGCAAGGGTGGGAGGCTGCAGCGCGTTCTGTCCCGATCCCTGCTGCTGGTACTGCGCGGAGAGCGACACGTCGGGAATCCGCTGGCGCCGCGCCAGTCCGAGGTCTGCCTGCGCGCGATCCGCACGGGCCGAGCTGGCCATTAGATCTGGACGGCGCTCGAGGGCCTCGCGGGCGAGCGCGTCGAGCGAAGGCAGCTCCGCCGGCAGCGGACGCTCCAGCAGCCCGGCCTCGACGTCGAAATCCGCCTCCGGCTCGCGGATGCCGAGCAGGAAGGACACTTGAAGCCGTCCCGCGCGGAGCGCCTGCCCGGCCAGATCCACTCCCTGCTGCGCCCCCAGCGCTGCCACTTCGGCGCGGGCGAGCTCCGCCTCGGAGATCGCGCCTGCCTGCATGCGCCTCTCGTCGAGCGCCCGGGTGCGCTCGGTGGACGCGGCCAGCTCGCGCGCGAGGTCGAGCTGGGCCTGGAGCAGCGCGGCGTCGAGCATCGCCTGGCGGACCTGGAGGGAGAGCGTGCGCAGGGCATCCGCGCGCGAGAGCCTCGCCGCGGCCAGCGCCGCGCGCGCGGCATCCTGCCGCAGCCCGCGCTTTCCGGAGAGCAGATCGGAGAGGGCCCCCGGATCGGAAAGGCCGACGCTCCAGGCCGTCGCGGAGCAGCCGGCGCACGCGGAGGCGTCGTAGCCGAAGGATCGGCCCAGGCTTCCGGAGATCTGCGGGTTGGGGACGGCTCCCGCCGCGGTGGCATCGCCCTGGGCCGAGGCGACCTGCGCTTCGGCGATGAGCAGATCGAAGCCGCGCTCGCGGAAGATTCGAAGCGCCTCGTCCATGGTCAAGACGGTAGGCAGAGCGGCCGCCACCAGGGCTGCAATCAAATACACAGGGCTTTGTCTAATGCGACGCTGCACTCGGGCAATTCCGCCGCAGGTCCGTCCGACGAGGGACGCAGGAATCCATTGACAGCGTGTGCGCGGACGACCGAGAAGCGGCGCCGTGAGAGCACAGCTCGTCCGCACCGCCGTCCTGGAGATCTACGAGCAGGTCCGTCGCGAGGGGGCCCGGGCGGATCAGGCGCTCCAGGGGACGCTGCGGCGCGAGAAGCAGCTTCGCAGCGTGGAGCGGCGCGCCGTCTCCGACGCGGTGTACGGGCTGCTGCGCCTGCAAGGGCGGATCGACCACCTGCTCCAGCGCGCGCTCGCCACGCGAAAGCTGTCGCTGGAGAAACTGGCCACCCCGACGCAGCACCTGCTGCGCTACGCGGCCTGGCTGATCGCCGGAGAGCGCGAATCGCCGCAGAGCGCCGCCGGCCTGGCCGGGCCCGAGGTCGCCCCCTGGCAGTGGGCGCTCGAGCTTGTGGCGGAGCCCGCACGGCTGGGCGCACCCGACGACCCCCTCGACGCGCTGGCGGCCGAGACCTCGCTGCCGCGCTGGCTGGCGAAGCTCTGGAGCGAGCAGCTCGGCCCGGACGAGACGCGGAGGCTGGCGGAGGCGCTCAACCAGCGCGCCCCGCTGACGGTGCGGGCCAACCTGCTCAAGAACACGCGCGACGAGCTGATCGCGGCGCTCCGGGCGGAGGGCTCGCGCGCGGAGCCGACCCGCCTTTCGCCCTGGGGCGTGACGTTCACCGGACGCACCAACGTCTTCGCCTTGCGCGCCTTCAAGGCCGGGCTGTTCGAAGTGCAGGACGAAGGGAGCCAGCTCATCGCGCTCGCCTGCGAGGCGCGGCCGGGACAGCTCGTGGTCGACGCCTGCGCCGGCGCCGGTGGCAAGACGCTGGCGCTCGCTTCCGAGATGCGGAACAAGGGACGCTTGGTGGCCGCCGACCGGGACGCGCGCCGCCTCGACGAGATGCGGCCCAGGGCCCGCCGGGCGGGCGTGCACAACTGGGAGGCGCGCTCCGTTCCCGAGTCGAGCGACGCGCGGATCGGCGACCTGCGGCTGCAGGCGGACGTGGTCCTGGTGGATGCCCCTTGCTCCGGGTTGGGAGCGCTCCGGCGCAACCCGGACGCGCGGTGGAGGCTCGATCAGAACGAGGTGGACTCCTTCCCGCCGAGGCAGAGGGAGATCCTCGAGCGGTATGCGCAGCTGGTGAAGCCGGGCGGACGGCTGGTGTACGCGACCTGCTCGATCAACCGGCGCGAGAACGAGGACGTGCGCGCGGCCTTCCTGAAGGACCATCCCGAATTCCAACCCGCGCCCGCGCTGCCGGAGCCGGTGGGCCTCGGCGCCGGGCCTGAAATCCAGCTCCTACCGCACCGGCACGGAACCGACGGCTTCTACATCGCCGCCCTCGAGCGCGCCTAGGAGGGTGTCTCTGTCTTTCAAGCGTCACGTGGCCGTGGGTTGTTGCCCGAGGCCGGCGCCCTGAACGGAGCCGTGCTCACGTTCCCATCCCGCTGAGGCGCTGCAGCGCCTGTGCGCGCACGCCGGGCGCCGCATCTCCCGCGAGCCTCTCCGCGTCGGCGCGCGCGACGTTCGCCACCGCCAGCGCCGTGCGCACCAGCCCGTCGCGTCCGGCGCGCATCAGCGGACTGCCCTCGAAGCGGCGACGCGCGTCGGCCGCCGTCAGCGCCAGGACCTCGGGTACCGAAAGGGATGGAGTGCGCGCGCGAAGCTGGACCAGCGTGGCCGGTGGCGCGCGGCGATTCCAGGGGCAGACGTCCTGGCAGGCGTCGCAGCCGAATAGACGTCCTCCGGCGCGCTCCGCGACATCCGCGGGAATGACCTCGCGGTGCTCGATGGTGTGGTAGGCGATGCAGCGCGCGGCGTCCACGTAGCGCGGCTCCCGGATCGCGTCCGTCGGGCACGCCGGGATGCAGAGCGCGCAGTCTCCGCAGCGATCAGGGTGCGGCACATCGGCCTCCAGCGAAGCGTCGCTGATCAGCGTGCCGAGCAGGAGCCACGACCCGAGCCGCTCGTGGATCAAACAGCCGTTCTTGCCGATCCACCCGAGGCCGGCCTCCTGGGCCCACGCCTTCTCCATCACCGCGCCGGCATCCACCTCGGCGTAGACCTTCGCGCCGCGCTCCCGCAGCCAGGCCGCCAGCTTGCGCACGGGCTTGAGCACCACGTTGTGGTAGTCGCGGCCGCGCGCATAGCGCGCGATCGGCAGCTCCCCTTCGGCGGGCTCCGGGTCGCGCGGATCCGGCGCGTAGGACGCAGCGACCACCACGACGCTGCGTGCTCCGGGAACCAGCCGCGCAGGATCGAGCCGCTCCGCCCGCCGCTCGCGCACGTAGGCCAGTCCCGCGTCCCATCCCCGGGAGAGCCAGTGGTCCAGCCGCTCCGCCTCGATGGGATGGGCCCGCGCGATCCCGCACAGATCGAACCCCAACTCGCGAGCGCGCGCCTTCACCTGCGCGGCCGTGACGTCCACCGCCTACCTCTTCACCGTGATCGCGAGCCCGTCGCGCAGCGGGATGATCGTCGACACCAGCCCTTCGCTCCCGAAGATGAGCCGAGTGTATTCGCGCAGGCCGGCCGTCGCCGCATCGCTTTCGCCGCGGGCCACCGCTCCTCCCCAGAGCGCGTTGTCGGCCAGCACCAGTCCTCCTGGACGCAGCTTGGGCAGCGCGGTGGCCAGCGCCTTGGGGTACTCGGCCTTCTCGCCGTCGAGGAAGACGATGTCCAGCCCGGCCTCGGCGCGCGCCAGCGCCTCCAGGCCGTCTCCCGACGCCTCGATCCTGCACCGGTCGAGCAGCCCGGCCTTGGTGAGCCACGCCCGCGCCCGGTCCAGATTCTCGCGGCTGAAGTCGGTCAGCGTGACGGTGCCGCCGGGCTCCAGCGCCCGCGCGAACCAGAACGCCGAGTAGCCGAAGCCGCTGCCCACCTCGAAGATCCGCCGCGCGCGGGTGACCACCGCGAGCTGGCCGAGCAGCGTTCCGAGGGTCTGGCCGACAATGGGAAAGCCGTCGCGCTCGTCGGCGTAACGCCGCATCTCGGCCTCGACCGGGTCGGGCGATCCCGCGAGACGGGTCAAGTAGTCGTCGATCAGCGGATCGACGATGTCCATGTCTCCTTGCATGCGTCTCTAACGTAGCGCAAAACGCCGCCATGGCGCGGTTCCTCTACCTGCTTTCCTGCGGCGCCCTGGTGGGCGGCCAGCTCTTCTTCGCCGCGGTCGCGGCCCAGGTGGTCTTTCCCCGGGAGGTGGCCGCGCTGCCGCGCGACGATCCGCGCCGGCAGCTCGCCGCGGACCTGGTGGGCGCGATGCTCGCCCGCCTGGACGCTGCCACCATCGCGGGCTCGGCGGTGGCCGTGGTCTGCGCCGTCGTCCTCGGCAGGCGGTGGGCGGCGCTGGCGCCCCTGCTCGCGGGCCTCTGCGCGGTGATCTCCGCCGCCCTGGTCACCCCTGCCATCCACGCCATGCGCGAGGCCGGCGCAACCGCGTCGAAGCGCTTCGGCCTGCTGCACGGCGCCAGCACCCTCCTGCTGGTCCTGGAGATCGCCCTCCTGGTGTGCGCGCTCTGGCAGGCCGCGCGCTTCCGCGGGATTGAGAATGCCCTGCAGGCAAGCTAGAAGCGGCCCATGACGATTCACGTCACGTTGATCCCGGGCGACGGGATCGGGCCCGAGGTCGTCAATGCGGCGGTCGAGGCGATCGAGGCCGCCGGAGCCAAGCTGCAGTGGGAGCGCGCGGCGGCGGGCGCGAGCGCCCTTCCCACGCACGGCACGCCGATCCCAGCCGAGACGCTCGAGTCGATCCGCCGGAACAAGCTCGCCTTGAAGGGGCCGCTGGCGACTCCGGTGGGCGAGGGCTACCGCAGCGTGAACGTCGCCTTGCGCAAGGAGTTCGACCTCTACGCCAACGTGCGGCCGGCCCGCAGCTTCGCCGGGGTGGAGACGCGCTATTCCGGCGTGGACCTGGTGGTGGTCCGCGAGAACACGCAGGGCCTCTACTCGGGCGTGGAGCACTACGTGGACGAGGAGCGGTCCGCCGCCGAGACCATCTCCATCATCACCCGCAAGGGCAGCGCCCGGATCATCGAGTACGCCTTCGACTTCGTGAAGCAGCACAAGCGGCGGCGGCTCACGCTGGTGCACAAGGCGAACATCCTCAAGGCGACCAGCGGCCTCTTCCTCGACACCGGAAGGGCCATCGCGGCCAAGCACACCGACGTCGAGTTCCGCGAGATGATCGTGGACAACGCCGCCATGCAGCTGGTGAAGAACCCGAACCAGTTCGACGTGCTCGTCACCACCAACCTGTTCGGCGACATCCTGAGCGATCTGACTAGCGGGCTGGTCGGAGGGCTCGGCTTGACGGCGGGCGCCAACATCGGCAAGGACGCCGCCATCTTCGAGGCGGTGCACGGGACGGCACCGGACATCGCGGGCAAGGGGGTGTCCAATCCCACCGCGGTGATGCTTGCCGGCGTGATGCTGCTCGACCACATCGGGGAGCGCACCGCCGCCGAGCGGCTGGACACGGCGATTCGCGAGGCCATCGCCTCGAAGGAGGCCGTCACGCCGGACCTGGGCGGCTCGGCCACGACCCGGATGTTCACCTCAGCCGTGGTGAAGCGTCTGAAGTAGCCAGGCCGCGCCGTCCCGCTCTTCGATTCCCAGCGGGGTGAGCGGCCGGCCGTTGCACGGGCCTCCGGTGCACGCGCCGGTCGAGGGATTGAATCGCGCGCCGTGCGCCTGGCATTCGATCTCTCCCGACGCGAGCCAGAGGCGTCCGTCGCCCACGTCCACCGGCTGCGAGCGGTGGGGACAGATGTTCACGTAAGCCCGCACCGCGCCGGACGCGTCGCGCACCGCGAAGCCCTCGACGAAAGGGTTGAGGGGGAATCGCACCGATTGCCCTGGCATGAGATCGGCCAGCTCGAACAGCTTCATTTCGAGGGGACCCAGGGGATCTCGCGGCCGCCCGCGCGCAGGTTCGCCGCCCGCGCCATCACGAAGAGCAGGTCGGACAACCGGTTCACGTACGCCAGGGCCTCCGGCGGCACCGGGGAGGACTCGGCCAGCTCGACCATCTTCCTCTCGGCCCTGCGGCATACGGTGCGGCAGAGGTGGAGGGTCGCGCCGGCGCGCGAGCCGCCCGGCAGGATGAAGCTCCGCATCGGAGGCAGCTCTTCAGTGAGCCGATCGATCTCGCGCTCCAGCCGGTCGATCTGCTGCGCGACGATTCGCGGGATCTCCTTCGGCGCGGCGGACGCGTCCGGAGTCGCGAGCTGCGCGCCCAGCGTGAACAGCTCGCTCTGCAGCTCGTCGAGCAGGGTCCGCAGGTCGCCCTCGGGAAGCTCCTCGCGCGTGACGCCGAGGGCGGAGTTCAGCTCGTCGACGTCGCCGTACGCGGCGACCCGCAGGTCGTCCTTGCGCACGCGGGGCCCGCCGAACAGGCCGGTCGAGCCGTCATCGCCGCGACGCGTGTAGATCTTTGCCAAGCCGCCTCCGTCTCCCGCTGATAAGATCGAATCGTCATGCGCTGCAAGGGCCTGCACGGCGGAACGGTCGCCTTGGCGCTGGCGCTCCAGGCCTGCGGCGGCATGAAGGACGCGGGTTCCGTCGCGGACAAGTTCGTGGATCGGTACTACGTCGAGTCCGACCAGGACGGGGCGCTCCCGCTCACCATCGGCGTCGCCTCCATGCGCCTGAAGGACGAGCTGAAGCTCACCCGCGAGGGCCGCCAAGGCAATCCCGGCATGCAGCTCCGGCCGGTGCGCGTCTACTACCGTCGAACCTCGCTGACCGGCGATGGCGGGGAGCGCGAGGCCGACTATGAGCTCGACATCCGCCCCCAGGGCGGCGGCGAGATGCAGCGCGGCGCCCACGTGGTGCTGGCCCGCCAGCAGGACGGGACCTGGCGCGTGTCGCGGTTCTCGGAGAGCCAGCCCCGATGAAGCTCGACTTCAAGGTCAGCCCCGACGCCGCCGGCCAGCGGCTCGACAAGTTCCTGCGCCGGCGGCTGGAGGATTTGCCCCTCAGCCATCTCTACAAGCTGGTGCGCACCAAGAAGGTCCGCGTGAACGGAGCGCGGGCGGAGGTCGCACAGCTCCTGCAGCCGGGCGACGAGATCACCGTGCACGTGCTGCAGGCCAACCGGCCGCCGCCGCCCAAGCCGCCCGAGGCGTTCCGGCAGGACTTCAAGGTGCTCTACGAGGACGAGCACATCCTGGCCGTGGACAAGCCGGTGGGCCTCGCCATCCACCCGGGGTCGGGCATCACCGGCGAGACCCTGGTCGACCAGGTGCGCGGGTACCTGGCTCGCCAGGGGCTGGTCACTCCGGAGGGAGAGTTCAAGCCCAGCCCGGCGCACCGGCTGGACCGTGAGACGAGCGGCGTGGTGGTGGTGGCCAAGACGCGCCAGGCGATGGTCCGGCTCACGGAGATCTTCACCAAGGGTGAGGCGGACAAGACCTACCTGGCCCTCGCCAAGGGCCGCTTCCAACGCGAAACTGGAAGCATCGAGCTGCGTCTGGCCGAGCGGCAGCAGACGTTCGCCTCGAAGCAGCAGCGCGGAGTGAACTTGCAGTCCGCCGTTACGCATTGGCGAAGGCTGGCGGGCGGACCCGAGGCGACGCTGCTGGAGCTGAGCATCGAGACCGGGCGGACGCACCAGATCCGGCGTCACCTGGAGGCCATCGGCCATCCCGTGGTGGGCGACGGCAAGTATGGAGACTTTCCCTTCAACCGCATCGCGCAGCGGCAGTGGGGACTGCGGCGCATGTTTCTCCACAGCGCCCGCCTCTCCCTGGCCCATCCGCTGACCCGGAAACGACTGGTGTTCGAATCCCCCCTTCCGTCGGACCTTGCCGATAGCTTGCCGCGGGCTGGCATCCGGTGGAAAACACAAGCGTCCTGACGGGCCTCAGCAAGCGCCCGGCCGATAAACAGCTTGCCAGGATGAACCGCCCCGGCTCTGATGTTTGAACCCAGGACCCGACCGATGCCCAATGAACTGCCCCAGCCCCGGCCGCCCCTGAGGAGCCGCATCTACGCGCGGCTGGTCGCCGATCGCGGTCCCGGCAAGAAGAAGCTGTGGGTCCTCATCGCCATTCCGCTGGGGGTCCTGGCCGGGCTCGGCTGCCTGGCGCTGCTCGGCGTCTACATCTGGCTGGCGCGGGGGCTGCCGTCGATCGAATGGGCCAGGCACTACCGGCCGCCCATCGTCACCACCATCTGGAGCGGCGACGAGAACCTGATCGGCGAGTTCTACAACGAGCGCCGCGTCGTGGTTCCGTACGAGCAGATCCCCAAGCGGCTCAAGCAGGCGGTGATCGCCAGCGAGGACGCCGGCTTCTTCGAGCACGGCGGGGTGAGCTTCACCGGCCTGCTCCGCGGCCTGTTCCAGACGTACGTGCTGCACCGGCGCGTGGTCGGCGGATCGACGCTCTCGCAGCAGACGGCCAAGGCGATCATGGCCTCGGTGGAGGGCGAGAAGACGGTGCGGGTGCGGTCGGGCTGGCCCGGCGTTCGCCGCAAGCTGCGCGAGTTCATCCTCACCCGGCGGCTGGAGACGAACTTCAACAAGGAGCACATCCTCTGGCTGTACCTGAACGAGGTCTACCTCGGCCACCACAGCTACGGTGTGCAGGCTGCAGCCGAGAACTACTTCAGAAAGAACGTATGGGAGCTGACGCTGCCCGAGATGGCGCTGATCGCGGGCCTCCCGCAGGCGCCCAGCCAGTTCTCGCCGTTCGCGCACCCCGAGAAGGCGAAGGCGCGTCGCGCGTACGTGCTGCGGCGGATGTACGAGGAGGGGATGATCACCGCTTCGCAGCGGAAGGAAGCGGACGAGGCGCCCATCACCGTCTACCCGGTGCAGGACATCTTTCGCGAGACTGCTCCGTACGTGACCGAGCACATCCGACGCGACCTGGTGGCGCGGTACACCAACGATCGGCTGCTGAACGACGGGCTGAAGGTGTTCGCGACCGTGGACCTCGAGCGTGAGCACGACGCGGTCGCGGCGACCATCAAGGGCGTGATCGAAGCCGACAAGCGGCAGGGCTTTCGCGGCCCGCTGATGCAATTGAAGAAAAAGGACTGGGAGGACTTCGCGCTCAAGGAGAAGGCGTTCCTCGAGGGCGAGGGGAAGCACGAGGAGGTGATCGCGGCGCTGGTCACCTCCGTGGAGAAAGAGTCGGCGAAGATCCGGGTGGGCGATCAGGAGGGCGTGATCCCGCTCGAACAGGCGGCGTGGGCGCGCAAGCCCAACCCGGAGTTGAACTCCGAGTACACGAAGATCACCACGCTGCGGCCGGTGCTGACGGCAGGCGACGTGGTGCTGGTGCGGGCCACCGAGAAGCAGGGCATCTGGGCGCTGGAGCAGGATCCCAAGCTCCAGGGCGCGTTGATCAGCACCGATCCGAACAGCGGCTACGTGGTGGCGATGATCGGCGGGTACGATTTCGAGAAGAGCGAGTTCAACCGCGCCTTCCAGGCCTGCCGCCAGCCCGGGTCGGCATTCAAGCCCGTCATCTATAGCGCGGCCATCGAGCAGCGCGGGTTCACGGCGTCGACCATTCTCTTGGATGCTCCCATCGTCACCGACGACGACTCCACGGGCCGCCGCTGGAAGCCGCAGAACTACGAGGAGGAGTTCAAGGGCGAGGTGCCGGTGCGCCAGGCCTTCCTCCACTCGATGAACACGCCGGCCATCCGGACGCTGCAGGCGGTGGGCGTGAAGGCCGCGGCCGCCTGGGCGCACGGGCTGGGCATCTCCACCAAGATCAACGAGGACCTGTCGATGGCGCTGGGGTCCTCGTGCGTCTACCCCTCCGAGCTGACGGGGGTGTTCGCGACCTTCGCGCGGATGGGCAAGAAGTCGAAGATGATCTACCTGCGCCGCGTCCTGGACCGCGACGGCCGCATCCTCGAGGACCACAGCTCGTTCTACGATCCGTGGACGGAGCTCGACGACCGCGTCGCCGCGGGCTACGCCAAGCTCTTCGATGTTCCGGCACAAGTCATGACGCCCGAAACGGCGTTCTTGACGCAGCAGCTCATGCAGGCCGTGTGCAAGCCGCCCGGCACCGGCGGGCGCGCCCAGGCGCTGGGAAAGCCCGTGGCCGGGAAAACCGGCACGACCAACGACCTGTTCGACGCGTGGTTTTTGGGCTACACGCGCGAGCTCGTCACCGGCGTCTGGGTCGGGTACGACACCTACGAAACGCCGATGGACAAGTACGCCACCGGCGGCCACTACGCCCTCCCCATCTGGCTGGACTACATGGGCAAGGCGCTCGATGGGGTGCCGCAGGGCGAGTTCGAGTCCCCCAGCGAGAACATCGCCTGGGTGAACATCGACGGCGAGACTGGGAAGCGGGCCACCGACGAGACCCGACAGCCGATCCTGGAGGCCTACCTCAAAGGAAACGAGCCTCCGGACGAGAGCGGGACGATCGCCACTGCGCCTGGCCAGCCGCAGCAGCCCAAGAAGGGTCCCGACGCCGCCCAGGCCGCGGACCAGATGCTGAAGGGCGGACTGTAACTTCCGTCCGGTGCTCCACGGCCAGTCTGGTGTTAGAAGAAGGCCATGCTCGGCGGCCTCTCCATGACGGAAATCATCATCATCCTGGGCCTGGCTCTGCTGTTGCTGGGGCCCGACCAGCTGCCGTCGCTCGCCAAATCGCTGGGAAAAGGCCTGCGTGAGCTGCGCAAGGCGACCGACGACATCAAGGGGCAGTTCGAGTCCGAGATGGCGCGGATCGACCTGGACGCGCCGCAGCAGAAGTCGATCGCGCCGGTGCCGCCCCCGCCGCCGGATGCCGCCGCCGCTGGCACTTCGACGCCGGAGACGAAGCCCGCCGAGGCGCCGCCGCCCAATCCCGCGGACGATCCCGCCGCGGCCCGCGCCGCAGCTCGCCGCGCCGCAGCCGAGTCGCAGCTCAAGCTGGTCGCTCCTGAAGGTACGGTGCCGCGGAAGGCCGAGGAGCCGGCCGCGGCGGCTTCGGAGCCGAAGGCGTGAGCCCGGCCCTGCTTCCCAAGCCCGTCCCGCAGGCCGAGTCGCCGGAAGACGACGTCCAGCTCACGCTGCGCGATCACCTGATCGAGCTGCGCAAGCGACTGAAGTGGGCGGTGATCTGGCTGATGATCGGGTTCGGCGCCTCGTACTACTGGTCGCAGCCGATCTTCCACTTCTTGATGCAGCCGGTGCTCGCGGCCCTCCCGGAAGGGGAGAAGTCGCTGCACTTCGCCTCGTCGGTCGAGCCGTTCCTCATCTACCTGAAGGTGGGCCTGTACTCCGGCCTGTTCGTCGCCTCGCCGATGATCTTCTGGCAGATCTGGATGTTCGTGGCGCCGGGCCTGTACCGGCGCGAGCGGCGGAAGATCGCTCCCTTCGTGATCGCCGCGACCGTCTTCTTCGTCTCGGGCGCCGCGTTCTGCTACCTGGTGATCCTGCCGCCGGCATTCAACTTCCTGATCAACTCGGCCGGTCCCGACATCAAGCCGGTGCTGATGATGGACCAGCAGCTCGGGCTGGTGATGATGCTGCTGCTCGCGTTCGCCATCATCTTCGAGCTGCCGATGGTGCTCACGCTGCTCGCGATGATGGGCGTGGTGGACTACAAGTTCCTCAGCAAGTACCGCCGGCACGCGATCATCGTGAACGTGATCATCGCGGCGTTCGTGACGCCGACGGGAGATCCCTTCAACCTGGCCTTGATGGCGCTGCCGATGATGGTCTGCTACGAGCTGGGCGTGCTCGGCGCGTGGATCTTCGGGAAGAAGGGCGAACCGGCGCGGCTCACGGTCTGAGGCGCTGTTCTGCAAGATCGCAGGCAAGCGAGCAGGCGCTGAGCAGCCCCGCGAACGGGTTGAATCCGACGCTCGCAGTGGTTTGAATCAGGGAGAATGCGACTCGCACATGTGTTGCTCGTCCTCTGCGCTTGCGGGGGAACGGCAGGCCCGTCGCTCGTTTCGACTCCAGCCGGCGACGGCGGTGTAGATGCCGATGCCGGTGTACCCCCGGGCGGGGGAGCGACCGATGCTGGCGTTCAACCGAGCGGCCCTTCGCTCGCCGGCTGCCTGATGTTCCCGCTCGACAACGAGTGGAACCGCGACATCTCCGCGGACGCCGTAGACCCGTACTCGGCCGATTACCTCGCGTACATGGGCGCCAGCTCGCTGATGCTGCAGCCCGATTTCGGCGGGCCGTATGGGCAGCCGTTCGTGATGGTGCCCGCGTCGCAGCCGCGCGTCGAGATGTCGTTCCTGTACGCGACGCAGAGCGAGCCCGGGCCGTATCCGTTTCCGCTCGACGTGCCGATCCAGTCCAACGAGGACCGCCACGCGACCGTGTTGGTGCGCGACGAGTGCAAGATCTACGAGACGTACAACACCTGGGCGACCGGGAGCGGATTCCGGGCGGACTCCGGCGCCGTGTTCGACCTTGTGACCGGCGCGCCGCGCCCGAACGGCTGGACCTCGGCGACGGCCTCCGGCCTGCCCATCCTGCCGGGGCTCGTCCGGTACGACGAGGCGGTGGATCGGGGAGAGATTCTGCACGCCCTGTCCTTCGTCGCCGGCGGCACCGCGCACGCGTATGTCGCGCCGGCGACGCACTCCTCGGGCAGCACGAACGCGCCGTACGCGCCGCCGATGGGGCTGCGCGTGCGACTGCGCGCCGACTACGATCTGTCCCCGTACCGCGGCGCTTCGCTGGCGGTCCTGCGCGCCCTGCAGAAGTACGGCATGTTCGTGACGGATACCGCGGGCGGGCAGTTCTGGTCGGTGAACGGCGGCCGCGACGCGCGCTGGTCGATCCAGGACCTCGACCAGCTCAAGTCGGTTCCGGCCAGCGCCTTCGAAGTGGTGAGGCTCGGTACGGTGCACAACGGCCAGTAGATGTGCTAGATGGCCGCGCTCGACGTCCCCATCGTCTAGAGGCCCAGGACACCGCCCTTTCACGGCGGTAACCAGAGTTCGAATCTCTGTGGGGACGCCAACTTCCTTCGCGTTTTCCTTCCGGATTTTTCAGACAGGAGTCTGGGTCTCCAGAAGGTCTCCATTCTTCGGCGCGGGCTGATCGAGGACAGCGATCGCCGCCTCCTTCGAACCCTTGGCCAGGTGCATGTAGCGCATCGTCGTGGTCAGGTCCGCGTGACCGGCCAGCTCCTGGATGACCTTCGCCGGCACGCCTTTCATGGCGAGGTGCGAGCAGAAGGTGTGCCGCAGGACGTGGATCTGGCCCTTGTTCACGGCCAGCCCGGCTTGCTTCTGGGCGCGCTCCATCCAGCTCCGCAGCGTGGTCTCGTCCACGGCCGCTCCATCGCGCTGGAAGAAGACGCGATCGCCGCGCAGGTGCCGGATGGCCGTGAGCGCCTTCTTCAGCGCCTCGGTCATGGGCATGACGCGGGAACGGCCGCCCTTCGGTGCGACGACCTCGCCTTCCCACTGACCGCGGCGGACGGTGAGCTGACCGCGTTTGAAGTCCACGTCGGACCACTCCAGCGCGATCATCTCGCCGCGCCGCAGACCGGCGTGACCGCCAAGCAGCACGGCCGCGACCGCCTCAGGCCCGACCTT
>DASQAS010000026.1:0-26406 GCA_035635635.1 Myxococcales bacterium
TCTCCTCGCCCTGGCGCTGGCCGCGTGCAAAGACAACGCTCCAACGCCCGTTCCCTCTCCGGTGCCTCCTGCCGAGGCCGCGCCCCCCAAGGCGCCCGAACCAAAGGACGTGATCTCCATGTCGAACATTCCGCAGGGCCCCGGCGACCTCTACGCCATCTTCCACACCAGCCGCGGGAACATGGTGGTCAAGCTGTTCGAGAAGGACGCCCCGAAGACGGTGGCGAACTTCGTCGGGCTCGCCACCGGAAAGCAGGAGTGGGTGGACCCCCGGACGGGCCAGAAGAGCAAGGCGAAGCTCTACGACGGCACCGTGTTCCACCGCGTGATCCCGCAGTTCATGATCCAGGGCGGCGACCCGCTCGGCACCGGCACGGGCGGCCCGGGCTACCGGTTCGAGGACGAGTTCCAGAGCAGCCGCAAGTTCGATCGGCCCGGATTGCTGGCGATGGCCAACGCCGGCCCGAACACGAACGGGTCGCAGTTCTTCATCACCGAGGTGCCGACGCCGCACCTCAACAGCCGGCACACCATCTTCGGGGAGGTGGTGAAGGGGCAGGACCTGGTCCCGCAGATCGCCCGCGGCGGCAACTCGCAGACGAAGCTCGACAAGCTCGAGATCGTCCGCAGCGAAAAAGTTCCCTGAGGAGCCGACCTTGGCCGGCTCGGGCAGACCCGGCCCGCCGCACCGGGCCGGGTTCGTGGCCATCGTCGGCCGTCCCAACGTCGGCAAGAGCACGCTGCTGAACCGGCTGGTGGGGCAGAAGCTGGCCATCGTCAGCCCCAAGCCCCAGACCACGCGCGGGCGCATCCTGGGCGTGATCACGCGGCCGGACGCCCAGGTGGCGCTCCTGGACACGCCCGGCCTGCACACCGCGAAGGGCGGGCTCAACGCGCGCATGGTGCAGCAGGCGCTGCGGACGCTGGCGGACGCCGACGCGGCGGCTTTCCTGATCGAAGCGGGCCCGCCGGCCATCGACACGGCGACGCGCAGGGCGCTGGACCAGGTCAAGGCGGCGGGAAAGCCCACGCTGCTGGTGATCAACAAGGTGGATACGCTGCCGCGCGCGCGGCTGTTGCCGCTGATCGATCGCTGGAAGGATCTGCACGGCTGGACCGAGGTGTATCCGCTCTCCGCGCTGACCGGCGAGAACCTGGACGGCTTCCTCGACGCGGTGGTGCGGCACCTGCCGGAAGCGCCCCCGATGTTCGCGCCCGATCAGTGGACGGATCGGCAGGAGACGGACCTGACCGGGGAGCTGATCCGCGAGCAGCTCCTGCGGCAGACTGGACAGGAGATCCCCTACAGCACGGCGGTGCTGATCGAGCAGTTCGACGAGTCGGAGCGGAGCGTGGGGCCGCGCGGGCTGGTGCGGATCGCCGCCACGATCCTGGTGGAGCGCGACAGCCAGAAGGCCATCGTGATCGGGAAGGGCGGGGCGCGCCTCAAGCAGATCGGCACCGCGGCCCGGGGCGAGATCGAGCGGCTCCTCGGCACGAAGGTGTTCCTGCAGCTCCACGTGCGCGTCGAGCCGGACTGGACGCGCACCGGGAAGGGGTTGCGGCGCGCGGGCTATGAAGACTGAGGCCGCGCGCGGCGCCGCTTCCACCAGGCAACGAGCAGGATGGCCCCGCCCACAATCTCGCCCGCCAGCACGTACAGGTTTTCGGCGCTCAATCGCAGGTGCTCGAGCATGCTCCGGAAGTGGGCCTCGGGAAAGCGCCAGCCGAGCAGGGGGAAGAGGATCGCGAGCCAGATCGAGGACTCCGGTCGCGGCCCGGTCAGCAGCTCGCCGCCGAGGTCGAGCAAGACATGCGTCACCACACCGGCGAAGATGGCCCAGGCTGCCGGGCGGCGTGCGACCAGCGCGACCGCCAGCAGCAGGGCGAGAAACACCCCCGAGTGCCCCACGCTGCGAGAGCCGGCGATCAGCGGGTCGGGGTCGCCGCGCGCCCAGAGCAGCCCGTAGAAGAGCGGCTTGTCGATCAAGTCCGGCAGCAGGCAGCCGAGGATGAGCCAGGGCGCGGGCAGCCGCTCACGCAGCTTGCCGAGCACCCGCGTTCCGATTCCGACGTGTCCGAGGACGAACAACGATCAGAAGTCGATGCTCGCGTACACCGCGCCGATCGCCGTCGTGATGTCGGTCTTCTTCGGCTGCGCCATGCCGACCAGCGCCTGGAGCTGGATGGTTCGCGTGACCAGCCAGGAGATGCTGGGTCCCACCGTGAGGTCGTAATCGCGCACGGACGGCGTGCCCGGGGGCGGAGTCGCGTTCCCTTCCTCGCCGACTTCTGCCTGCACCCGGAAGTCCACCCCCGTGCGCACCGCCTCGTTGAAGCGCCAGCCGGCGAACGCCTTGGCCTCGGCGTCCTTGCCGTTCGCGCCCCCGGTCTCGAAGCCGAAGACCCCGTTCAGCACCAGCTCGACCTGGCCGAAGCGACGCCCCATGGCCAGGATGATCTCGACCTCGCCCTGGTCGGGATGGAAGCCCACCGTCTTGAACCGGGCGCCTCCCGACAGGTCCAGCCCGTGCGAGAGCTGGTTCAGGAGCTGGTACCGGACTCGCGCTGCCGGTCCCTGCTGTCCGGACTGGAAGTACGCGCCGACGTCCGCGTGCAGGTTCTCGATCGGCGACCAGCCGACGGTGCCGGTGAAGCTGGAGGACGAGCTGTCGGTCTTCTCGGTCGCCACCCCGGTCCCGGAGATGCGGACGGTGCCCTTCGGCGGCACGGCCGGGGCGTCGGTGAGCAGGGTGTCCCGATCCAGTCCTTGGGCCGAGACGGCGGAAGCGGTGACGAGGGTCAGGGCGGCGAGGGGGCGCATGGCGCGCGAGAGTCCCCTGCATCGAGGGCAGGCGTCAAGGCCGACCGAGGCCGAATGAATTGACGCAGCCCGGCCCCTTTGACATATCCGGACGCTCCCGTGGCGCGCAGCTACTTCATCCACACCTTCGGCTGCCAGATGAATGAATCAGACTCCCAGCGGATGGGGGAGGCCCTGGCGCGCGCCGGCTGGGAGCCGGCGCTGGTGGCCGATAGGGCCGATCTGGTCCTCGTCAACACCTGCTCGATCCGGGAAAAGGCTGAAGACAAGCTGTATTCGGCCCTGGGTCGCTACCGGCTGCTGAAGACGCAGCGCGGCACGAAGATCGGGGTGGCGGGCTGCGTGGCCCAGCAGGAGAAGGAACGGCTCCTGCGCCGGGCCCCCTACGTGGACTTCGTGCTCGGGCCGGATCACCTCGACAAGGTGCCGGAGCTTGCCGTCACCGGCGGAATCGAGACGGAGTTCCTCGACACCGAGCAATACCTGTTTCCCCAGGCGGATCCGGAATCCAGCCGGGGCAAGGCGACGGCGTTCGTCACTGCCATGAAGGGCTGCGACAACGTCTGCTCGTTCTGTGTGGTGCCCTACACCCGCGGCCGGGAAGTGTCGCGGCCCTACGCGGAGATCGTCCGCGAGGTGGCTGCGCTGGTCGCCGTCGGCGTACGCGAGGTGACGCTGATCGGCCAGAACGTGAACTCGTATTCCGGCGGTTGCGGCTTCGCGGATCTGATCCGGCGCGTGGGCGCGGTCCCGGGACTGCTGCGGATCCGCTTCACGACCTCGCATCCGATGGACCTCTCCGCCGACCTGGTGCGCTGCTTCGGCGAGGTGCCGCAGCTCATGCCGCACTTCCATCTTCCCGTGCAGCACGGCGCGGACACGGTGCTGCAGCGCATGCGGCGCAAGTACACCATCGCCGAGTACGAGGAGCGGATCGCGGCGTTGCCCAGGGAAGTGGCGCTCACCAGCGACGTGATCTGCGGGTTTCCCGGCGAGACCGAGGCCGAGCACGAGCAGAACCTGGAGTTCTTGCGGCGGACGCCGTACGACAACCTCTTCTCCTTCGTCTACAGCCCGCGGCCGCACACCGGCGCCATCCTCAAGCTCCTGGAATGGGGAGAGGTGCCGCGGCCCACGGCCATCCGCCGGCTCGAGGAAGTCCAGGCGCTGCAGATGGCGCGCACGCTCGAGCGCCACCGCTCCCGCATCGGGGGCTCGGTGGAAGTGCTGGTCGAGGATGCGGGGTTCGGGCGCTCGCGCGAGAACTGGACCGTCCACTTCGAGGGAGACGCGCAGCCCGGCGACCTGGTCTCGGTGCGCGTGGAGAGCGCGAGCCTGGTCGCGTTGCGCGGCGCGCAGGCGGCCGTCACCGACCGCGCCCCGGGGGTCGATCGGCCCCGCAAGCGCCGTCTCGCCGTGGTGTCCGCGTAGTGCTCCCGCTGGTCGCGCTGGTGGGCCGCCCGAACGTGGGCAAGTCCACGCTGTTCAACCGCATGGTGGGCCGGCGGCTGGCCATCGTCGAGGACGTCCCGGGCGTCACCCGCGACCGCCACTACGCGGAGGCCCAGCAGGGTGCGAAGCGCTTCCGGGTGGTGGACACCGGTGGCTTCACAATCAAGGCCAACGAACAGCTCGTGCGCGCCGTCCGCGAGCAGGCGGAAGCGGCGATGCGCGAGGCCGACGCGATCGTGCTGGTCGTGGATGCGGTCGAAGGCCTGGCCGGCGCCGACCGCGAGCTGGCCCAGTTGCTGCGAAAGGGCGGCAAGCCGGTGTTCGTGGCCGCCAACAAGGTGGACTCGAACAAGCGCGCGGAGGCCATGGACCTGGGCGAGCTCCACCGCGCCGGCTTCGACGTCTTTCCGCTGAGCGCGGAGCACGGCCGCGGCGTGGACGAGCTGATGGACGCGGTGGCCGCCTCGCTCCCGGAAGCCTCCGGGGCAAAGGCGGACGCGGAGGACAAGACCATCCACCTCGCGGTGCTGGGCCGCCCCAACGTGGGCAAGAGCACGCTGCTCAACCGCCTGCTGGGCGAGGAGCGGTTCGTCGCTTCCGCCATGCCCGGAACGACGCGCGACGCGGTCGACGAGGAGCTGCGCTGGAAGGATCGCCGCTTCGTGCTGACCGACACCGCGGGCCTGCGCAAGAAGCGTCAGGTGGTGGACAAGGTGGAGGTCTTCTCGGCCCAGCGGGCCCTGCGCGCCGTTGAGCGCGCTGACGTGGTGGTGGTCCTCACCGACGCCACCCAGCTCGGCGTGGACCAGGACGCGCGCATCGCCGCCCAGGCCGAGGAGCGCGGGCGCGCGGTGATCCTGGCGGTGAACAAGTGGGACCTGGTCCAGGACAAGGAAAGCGAGACGAAGCGGCTGCGCGACGAGGCAAAGCGCCACCTGCAGCACGTGGACTTCGCTCCGCTGCTCTTCGTCAGCGCGCTGGAGGGGACGCGCGTGCACAGGATCCTCGAGCTCGCCGCCGAGCTGCACGACGAGGCCGGGACCCGGATCCCCACCCCCCAGCTCAACGAGTGGGTGCAACAGATGCAGGACGAGCACCCGGCGCCGCTCTTCCACGGCTATCCGGTCCGGTTCAGCTACGCCTACCAGGTGGCGACGCAGCCGGTGACCATCGCCATCCAGTGCAACCGCCCGCAGGCGGTGGACGACGCGTACCGCCGCTTCCTGGTCCACCGGCTGCGCGAACGGTTCCAGCTTCGGGTCCCGGTCCGTCTCGTGTTCCGGCAGAAGAGCCGCTCCACCCCTCGCGGAAGCAGAGGAGCCACCCGGTGAACCACCACCCCGTCGACCTCGGTGCGCAGAACATCGGCAGCCCGCTGCTCTGGGCCTCGTTCCTGGCCGGCGTCGCGCTGGTGCTGGCGGTCGACCTCAAGGTCTCCTCGCGCAAGCAGACCACGTTCCGCGAAGCGCTCACTTGGAGCATGTTCTGGATCGCGCTCTCCGTCGCCTTCGGGTCGTTCGTCTGGTTCCGCTACGGCAGCGAGCAGGGGCTGGAGTTCTTCGCCGGGTACCTCCTGGAGTGGTCGCTCTCGGTCGACAACCTCTTCGTCTTCGTGCTCCTCTTCCGCGGCTTCGCCATCCCTTCGCAGCACCAGCACCGGGTGCTCTTCTGGGGCGTGCTCGGCGCCATCGTCCTGCGCGGCACGCTGATCCTCGCCGGCGTCGCGCTGGTGCAGCGCTTCCACTGGATCATCGCGATCTTCGGCGCGATCCTGATCTACACGGCGTGGAAGATCCTCTTCCAGAAGGAGCAGGAGGCGCAACCCAGGGACAACGCCGTGGTCCGCTGGGTGGCGAGGAAGTTCCCCATGGTCGACACCATCGAGGGACCGCAATTCTTGGTGCGGCGGGGGGCGCAGCGGTACGGCACGCCTCTCTTGCTCGCGGTGATCGCCGCGGAGACCACGGATCTGATCTTCGCGCTCGACTCGATCCCGGCGATCTTCGCCGTCACCGACGATCCGTTCCTGGTCTTCTCCAGCAACATGTGCGCGGTGCTGGGGCTGCGCTCCATGTACTTCGTGATCCGGGGAGCGCTCGCCCGCCTGCGGTACCTCAAGTCCGGGCTGGCCTTCATCCTCCTCTTCGTCGGCCTGAAGATGCTGCTCTACAAGTGGGTGCACCTCCCCACCGGCGTCTCCCTGCTGGCCATCCTGGCCATCCTTTCCATCGCGCTGGTGTTCTCGCTGATGCGGTCGGTCCCCAACGACGAAGGGGCCTGAAGAAACTGTCCCGCAGGATCTGCAGGCGGTGTCCTCTGCAAGCGGAGGGCCCGCGGCGGATGCGTCCATTGACGCCAGCCCATGATTTGTGTCCCGTGTCCGGCGCCTTTGGTGTCTGGACATCCGGGAGGTGGCGTGGCCCGCGCCGACATCGCGGAGCTGTATCGGACCTGGGGTCCGGCGGTCTATCGCCGGTGCCTGCGCCTGCTTCGCGACACGGAAGCGGCGCGCGACGCCACGCAGGAGGTCTTCCGCAAGGCGCTCTCGTCGCCGGAGAAGCTGGACGACCCGGACCTGGCGCTGCCGTTCATCTACCGGGTGGCGACCAACCACTGCCTGAACGAGCGCCGGAACGCGGGGCGAAGGGGCGAGATGGAGCTGGACGACCTGGACGTGGCCTCGGAGCACCCGCAGTTTCCCCAACGCCGGCTCGTGCAGCGTGTGCTTTCGCGGTTCGACGTCAAGACGCAGTCCATCGCCGTCGGCGTGCTGGTCGACGGAATGGAGCATGAGGAGGTGGCCAGCGCCCTGGGCATCTCCCGGAAGACCGTCTCGCGCAAGCTGGCCCGGTTCCTCGATCATGCCCGGAAATACCTGGAGCGGAGCGCTGCATGAACCATCCTTCGGATCTGAAGCTGGAGCGACACCTATTGGCCCCCGAGCGGTCCCCGGTGGCCGCTCACATCGGCGAATGCGAGCGCTGTCGCGAGCGCGTCTCCGAGATGCGCCGGCAAGGCGACGATTTCCGTCGCTTCGTCTATCCGGCGACGCTCGACGCGGTCCTGCGACCCCGGTGGAGGCCATTCCGCGCCCTGTGGCTCCTGGCCCCGGCCGCGGGTCTTGCGACGGTGCTGCTGATCGCCAGGACAGGTCCCACATCGGACTACGTCGGCACCAAGGGTGGGCCGCTGTCCTTGACGGCCTATGCGGCCCTGCCGTCGGGCGCCCGCCCAGTGAACGACGGCGAGCAGGTTCCCGCCTCCGCCTCACTGCGGTTCCGCGTCCGCGCAGACCGGACCTGCACGCTGACGCTGTTCTCGGTGGACGGAGACGGCCAGATCTCGAAATTGTATTCGCGCGAGGTGCATGGTGACGTTACCTTGCCCGGCGGCGTGCAGCTCGACGGGAAGCCGGGGCCAGAGCGGTTCTTCGCGGTCTGCGGCGATCCCGACTCCGTCGAGCAGACGGCGCGCAAGATTGGCGCCCGCGCGCTGGATTTGCGCAGCTTGCCGGAATTCAAGGGGGCACAGGCCTCCGTGCGGATCGAAAAGAGCCCATGAAGGCAGTCGCCGCCATCGCCGTGCTGCTCGCCGCCGCCCCCGCCGGGGCGGCGCAGCGCTTCGCGGTGATCGCCGGCAACGACGAAGGCGGGCAGGGGCGCGCGCGGCTCTGGTACGCGGAGCGCGACGCGGACCGGATGGCCGCGGCGGTGCGCGAGTTGGGCGACTTCGCGCCGAAGAACGTGGTGGTGCTCCGCGGGAAGAGCGCGGACGAGGTGCGGGCGGCGCTGGCTTCGCTGGACGCGCGCGTGCTGCAGGCGAAGGCGGGCGGGGAGCGGACGCTGCTGTTCTTCTACTACTCGGGGCACGCGGGGTCCTCCGGGCTCGAGCTGGGCACGTCGCGCATTCCCTACGACCAGCTCCGCTCGCTGATCAGCGGCAGCGCGGCCGACACCAAGGTGGCGATCGTGGACGCCTGCGACGCGGGGCGATTTACCCAGACCAAGGGCGCGACGTTCACCGCATCGGTGGACTTCGCGTTGCCCACCGACGAGGTGGAGGGCGTGGCGTTCATCGCCTCCAGCGCTGCGGGCGAGGCGGCCCAGGAGAGCGCGGCCATCGGCGGCAGCTTCTTCACCCACCACTTCGAGCTGGGGCTGCGGGGCGCGGCGGATGCGGACGGCGACGGGCAGGTCACGCTGGCGGAGGCGTTCCGGTACACGTCGGTCCGCACCACCTCCGGGACGGCGTCGACCGAAGCGGGGCCGCAGCACCCTTCCTACGACATCAAGATGAGCGGACGGGGGGACGTGGTGCTCGCCGACTTGCGCCGGGCAGAGGCTACGCTGCGCCTGCCGCCGGA
This sequence comes from Myxococcales bacterium, assembly GCA_035635635.1. Taxonomy (GTDB): domain Bacteria; phylum Myxococcota; class Myxococcia; order Myxococcales; family 40CM-4-68-19; genus 40CM-4-68-19. Next base: position 8,640 of record DASQAS010000026.1, read on the forward strand.
CGCGGGCGCCACGTTCATCCTGCGCGGGCCGAACAACCTGCTCGCCGAGATTCCCGGGTCGGTGGAGACGCTCGCGCTGGCGCTTCCGGTCGGGAAGTACACGGTCGAGCGGCGCGCGCCGGAGGGATTCGCGAGCACGGAGCTCACGCTCTCCAAGGCCGACGTGCAGTCGCTGCCGCGGATGTCGCCGACGCGATACGAGCGGGCGCGACAGAAGGGCGGGCCAGCGCCGTTGGTCTTCTTTGCCGGAGGCGGATTCACGTCGCTGCGTCTGTCGAACTTCGGGATCGCGCCCGCGCTGCGCGCCGGCGTGCGCAAGGAGCTAGGTGAATTCGGTCTGCGGTTCCACGCCGAGGTCGCGCGCAAGGACGTCTCGGACATCAACGTGCGGTACACCTACTGGTCCGCGACCGGCGCGGTGGGGTTGGTCACGCCGATCGTGGACGGGCCCCTGTTTCTCGAGGGCGGCCTGGTCGCGGGGTACACGTACGCCTCGCAGACGCTAACCGACGGCAGCGGCTCGTACAACGCATCGGGACCGCAGGCTGGCGGCGTGCTGCAGGCGACCACGCGCATCGGCCCGGTGCGGGTCGGTCTCGATCTGCAGGCCGAGGCCCGGTTCTTCCGGCTCAACGACGCCGCGGTGGTGCGGCCCGGAATCTCGCTCTCGCTGGTGGCCCTCTTCAACCCATGAAAAAGCTGCTTCTCATCGCGCTGCTGCTGAGCGGTTGCACCGGATCGCTGGTCGATCATACGGCCTTCTCCGGAGAGCCGCCCAACTCGGGGTCCCAGGGCGACGGAGGCGATGCCGGAGGCACGGACGGAGGCGATGCCGGAGGCATCACGGCGTGCGATACGGCGACGAACTGCACGACCCCTTATCCGGTCGTGTCCGAAGCACTCTGCATCAGCAGCGACAAGTGCTCCTACCGGTGCCTCAACGGGAAGATGAAGTGCGCGACCGGCTGCTGCGACGCGACGGCGATCTCGGCCGGAGCTGGCCACACCTGCGCCGTGGCCAACGGCGAGGCGCACTGCTGGGGCCAGAACGACAAGGGCCAGCTCGGGCGCGATGCCGGGCCGTCGTCCATCGATTCGGATCCGCCGGCTGGGCTGCCCTCAGGCGTCGTCGCGATCGCCGCCGGGGGCGCGCACACCTGCGCTCTCGTCCAAGCAGACGGCGTGTACTGCTGGGGCGACAACACGTCCGGCCAACTGGGCAACGGACAGAGCGGGCCGACAACCGGCAGCTCCACGGCCAACAAGATTGCGGGCTCCGAAGGCGCGCTTCTGATCGCCGCCGGCGACGGGCACTCTTGCTACGCGACCGCCAGCAAGACCTTCTGCTGGGGCAGGAACAGCCAAGGCCAGATCGGTAACGGCAACGTCGAGACCACTCCTCGCGTGCAGCCCACGGAGGTCATCGGCGTCGGTGGAGCGGTCGACCTCGCTGCGGGCGACAACCACACGTGCGCGGTCGACAGCTCCGACGTGCTCTGCTGGGGCGCGAACGACAGGAGCCAGGTCGGCAACGGCGGGGCGAGCGCGGCTGTCCCCACGCCAGTTGTCGTCTTGAGCCCAGGGAGCCGCGTCGGGCTTGGGGCCAATCACAGCTGCGCAGCCTCGGGTTCCGACGGGCTGTCCTGCTGGGGAGCGAACTTGAGCTGTCAGGTCGACAACTCGTGCCAGGATCGAAGATCGCCGAACGGCGTCCTCTCGAACGTCCTCGCCGTCGCCGGTGGGACCGGACACACCTGCGCGATCCGCAGAGGGGGCGGGGTCACCTGCTGGGGGCTCCCGTCGCAGCTCGGTGTCGTCACCAGCAGCAGCTCGGAGCAGGACGTCGTCTCGCTGACCGTGCCGGTGCAGGCCATCACCGCACGGTCGATGCACACTTGCGTGATCCAGACCGGCGCTGTGATGTGCTGGGGCTCGAACGATCACCTGGAGCTCGGGATCGCCGCGCCCGGTCCCAGCGCCTTGCCCGTGCTCATCGACGGGCGCTGATGTTTTTTGTCCCCGGCCCCTCCGTCCCGGTGTCCCCCGATTTCAGGAGGACACACCCGACATGAAGAAGCATCTCTTGCTGGTCGGCGTCGCCATCGCTGCTTGCAGCGGCGGCGCCAAGGATTCGGTGACCCTCAGCGCCCGCCTGGGCGCGCCGGACGGACAGACGCTGCCCACGGTGGGCGGGGCCGCCCAGGTCGCCAACGGGATCGAGCTGACGCGCGCGCGCATCGCCGTACGCCGGCTGCGCGTGGAGCGGAAGGACGCCAGCTTCGAGGTGAAGATCTCGGAAGGACCGCTGCTGCTCGACGTCTCGAACTCCGCCCTGGGCGGCGCGCTGGTTTCGCTGGTGACGGCGAACGTTCCCGCGGGCACCTACGACAAGCTCAAGCTGGACATCCACCGCGTCGAGTCGGCTCCCGCGGGCGCCTTCGACGACCTGGTCCAGCGGGGCGCCTCGGTGCTGCTGGAAGGCAAGATCGACGGGGAAGCCTTCACCTTCTCCTCGGCGCTCGAGGCCGAGCTGGAGCACGAGGGCCGCTTCGAGCTCGGCGGCACGGCCACCAACATCACGCTCGACATCGACGCCTCCAAGTGGTTCGTGGCGGCCGACGGGTCCAGGCTCGACCCGCGGGACCCGAACAACCGCCTCGCCATCGAGGCCAACGTCCGCGCCTCGTTCAACGCCTTCGAGGACGACGACGAGGACGGGCGGGACGACCGGGGCGAGCACCGTGACGGCGGCGATGATGACCACGACGGCGGCGACGATCACGGCGACGGCGGCGACGGGTCCGGCCACCACTGATCGCCGGCACGAACGGGGGCACACCCTCCCGCCCCCGGACGGACGGTGCGGGAGCCTTCGCGGCCCGCACCGTTTCGCGCGTCCGGGGGTATCCGCCGAAGTTGAGGTTTGAGGGACGATTTCCCCCGAATCCCGCCGGTCCTTTCGCGCTTCAAACACCCCATGGGCCGGCGCGCTTGCCTCATCGAGAGACCGCGGGCAACCTGACCCGATGTGCCGAATGGCAGGCTACGCGGGGCCGGCGCTCCGGGTGGGGGAGATCGTCTCCGCGCCGCCGCATTCCCTCTTGGTGCAGAGCTACCGGCCGCGCGAGATGCAGAGCGGCACCGTCAACGCCGACGGCTACGGCGCGGCGCTCTGGCTCGACGACGGCATTCCCGAGCCGGCGCTCTACCGCACGGCCGCCCCCATCTGGGCCGATCCAAATCAGGGGTGGATGAACCAGCGGCTGTCCGTGCGCTCGCTAATCGGCGCCGTCCGCTCGGCCACACCGGGCATCGGATTCGAGCTGGCGAACGTCCAGCCGTTTGCCCACGGGCGCATCGCGTTCGCGCACAACGGATTCATCTCGGGCTTCCGGCAGGGGGTGCAGCGCGCGCTGCGCGAAGGTCTCGGGCGCGAGGCCTACGAATCCATCGAAGGCAGCAGCGATTCCGAACACATCTTCGCGCTCGTCCTCGACTCGAAGGGCCCGCTTTCCCAGGCGGTCCGGGAGGCTTTGCTCCGACTCGAGCGGACGTGCATCGATCTCGATCGCATGGCTGTCGCGACGGTGCTGCTGGGAGACGGTGATCAGCTGGTGGGCGCACGCTGGGCGCGCGCCTCGCGCCCGGCCACCCTGTACTGGGCGCCGTTCCGGAACGGCGTGGCCCTGGCGTCCGAGCCACTCGACGGAGCGGGCTGGAAGGAGATTCCCGAAGGGCATCTGGCCGTCGCGCGGCCCGGCGAGGATCTGAGGGTGGAGCGGCTGCAATGAACGTCCGCGCCCCCTTCTCGCGCCCGCTGGTCGCGGAGCTGGAGTCTGCCCGCGCCTTCCTCTTGCGCGCGATTGCGCCGGTGGCGGATGAGCTCTGGGCCAGGCAGCCGACGCCCGCGTACAGCCCCATCGGCTGGCACCTCGGCCACGTGGCCGAGATCGAGACGCGCTGGCTTCTGCCCGGCACCGAGCCGAGGTACGGGTCGCTGTTCGAGCCTACCGCCACCGCCAAGGAGGCACGCTGGCAGCTTCCGGATCCCGCGGAGCTGCGCGCCTGGCTCGACGAGATGCACCGACTCGCCTGCCGGGCAGTCCGGGACGGACGGATTCCTGGAATCGTCGGGCTGCCGCGGAGCTTTCTCGTGCAGAACGTCGCGCAGCACGAGCTGCAGCACGCCGAGCACGTTCAGGTCATCGCGGCGCTCTTCGAGCGGCGGCTGCACCGCATGCCGCCGCCGCTGCAAGTGCGATCGGCGAACCGCCTGGAATTTCCGGGTGGAAAGGTGCTGATCGGATCGGCGGACGCGGCGCGTGCCTACGACAACGAGCGCCCGCAGCACGAGCTTGCGCTGCGGCCCTACTGGCTGGATCCAGCGCCGGTCACGGCCGCCGAGTTCGCCCGGTTCGTCGATGACCGCGGTTACAAGGACCCGCGACATTGGACGCAGGCCGGATGGGAGTGGCGCAGCAAGCACGGGATCGAGGCACCCATCGGCCTGCGGGAGCAGCATCCGGACGGGCCGGTGACCTGCCTGTCCGCGCACGAAGCCGATGCGTACGCGCGCTGGCGGGGAGCCCGCCTCCCGACGGAATTCGAGTTGGAAGCCGCGAGGATCCGTCCTTCCGGGGTCTGGGAATGGACCTCGAGCACGTTCGCCCCGTATCCGGGTTTCCGGGCCTATCCATACGCCGGTTACTCGACCCCGTGGTTCCATACGCATCGGGTGCTGCGCGGCGCTTCCTGGGCGACGTCTCCCGCCCTGGTACGGCCGAGCTTGCGAAACTGGTACGATGCCTCGTTCCGCGAGGCTCCAACGGGCTTCCGCTGCGCGGGGGGGACGTGATGCAACGGAGACCGACGGCGCGTGTGCGCCGCAGCGTGCTTCCGAAGCCGGGCTCGCCCCGCACCGCCACGCTGGTCAGCCTGGACGCGGAGGCCGCTGCGCTGCGTGAGTTGCGGGCGATGCTCTCACGCATCCCGCACGAGCTCCCCTGCAAGTACCTCTACGACGACGCGGGCAGCGATCTCTTCGAGCAGATCACCCGGCTGCCCGAATATTACCCCACGCGGACCGAGCGGGCGTTGCTGGAATCGCGCGCTTCGGCCCTGGTGGAGTCGGCGGGAGGCCCGAGGCTGACCGACGTGGTCGAGTTGGGCAGCGGCGCCGCCTCGAAGACGGTGGCGCTGCTCGACGCGGCGCTGGCGGCGGGAGGGCGTCCGAAGTACGTGGCCGTCGACATCAGCGCGCACGCCTTGCAGCGCACGCGCGAGATCCTGGCGGCGGCCCGCCCCGAAATCGCGGTGGAACAGGTGCTGGCGGACTACACGCAGACGCTGCAGCTCCCGCGGCGTCCTCCCGGCGGCCGCCGCCTGGTGCTGTTCCTCGGCGGCACCATCGGAAACGAGGAGGACGAATCGGCCATCCGGCTGCTCTCTCGCGTCCGCGAGCACATGGAGCCGGACGATCTGCTGCTGCTGGGCGCGAATCTGGTCACCGACCCGGCCGCGATCCATCTCGCCTACAACGATCCCGCCGGCGTGACCGCGGCGTTCAACCGCAATCTCCTCCTCCACGTGAACGCGGTGGCGAAGAGCCGGTTCGATCCCGCCGCGTTCGATCACCACGCCCCCTACCTGGTGGAGAAGCGCCGGATCGAGATGTGGCTGGTCGCTCGCGAGGCGATGACGGTGGACCTGGGCCGCATCGGCGGCACGCTGAAGCTGGGGCGCGGCGAGGGCATCCGCACGGAGATCTCCCGCCGGTTCACGCGCGACGAAGTGCTCCGGCTGGTGGACGCCGCCGGCTTCACGCCGGAGCGCTGGATCGAATCGCCGGACGGCCGGTTCGGGCTGGGGCTGGGGCTGTCGCGGCCGTCCTTGCGCGGCCTCTGACCGTGTCGCACGGCGGTGCTATGCCACCGCCGTGGAACCTGGCCCGGTCGCGCTCGGCGAACATCTTCCAGAGCCGCTGCGCGCGTGCGAGCTGCTCTGCCGGTCCTGCCGCGCCGGTCTGTACTTCCAGCGCCAGGAACGGCCTCGGTATCCGCGGCCGTTCTACTGGTGCGTCCGGTGCGGCGCGAGGTACGCGTTCGAAGGGGAGCGCTGGACTCCTACGCCCGGCAATCCAGGAGGATCTTCCCCATCTGCCCCGACTCCTCCAATAGCCGGACCGCCTCCACAGTCTGCGAGAGCGGGAAGATCTTCTCGATGACCGGCCGGATCCGGTGCTCCGCCACCAGCCGGATCATCCCGCGGAACTCGTCGTCGGTTCCCATGGTCGTCCCGCGGATGTCCACCTGCTTGAAGAAGATCTTCGCCATGTCGAGCTTGCCCGGCGACATCCGCGTCGCCCCGTAGAGGACGATCCGCGCCGCGGGCGCCGACGCGCCGATCAGGTTGTTCAATCCGTCCCCGCCGGCTCCGTCGATGATCAGGGACGGCGGCTTCTTCGCCTGCGCGACGATCTCCTTCTCCCAGCCCGGCTTCTTGTAATTCGCGGCGGCCACCGCTCCGAGCTCGCGGGCCTTCGCCAGCTTCTCGTCGCTGCCCGAGGTGACCGAGACCTGAGCGCCCATCGCCTTCGCGAACAGCATCGCCAGCGTCGCGACGCCTCCGCCGATGCCCGTGACCAGCACATGCTCCCCGGGCCGCAGACCCCCGCGCGTGGTCAGCGCGCGATACGCCGTGAGGCCGGCCACCGGCAGCGCGGCGGCGTCCTCGAACGAGATCTGCTGCGGCAGCTCCACGATCATCGAGGCGGGGACGGCGATCTTCTCCGCCATGGTCCCCTGCCGCGGCATCCCCAGGATCAGGAAGTCCTTGCCCTGTACCGCGGGGTCGGGTCCCCACTTCTCGCAAGGGATGATCACCGCCCGCTTTCCCACCAGCCCGGCGTCGACCCCCGGACCGACCGACTCGACGATCCCCGAGCCGTCCGAGCCGAGCACGGCCGGGAGCTGGATGCGGGCGTAGAGGCCCTGCCGGATCCAGACGTCGCGGTGGTTCAGGCCGCTGAAGTGGAGTCGGACCACCGCTTCCCCGGGACCCGCCACCGGGTCGGGCAGCTCGACGAGCTTCATCTCTTCCGGCGGCCCCTGCCGCTCGCAGCGAACAGCACGCATCACAGTGCTCCGGGGGTGAGGACGAGCCGGAATGCTCCTTCCAGGCCCGACAGGGTGGAAGTGTCTTTCTCGGGATCGATGGCCGTGTACGTCCGGAACACCACGCCGATGCCGGCGCCGCGCGAGAACATCCAGTCGGCGCCCACCCCGAAGCGGGTGGCGAGCGAGTATCCGACGGCGCTGCGGTTGGTGAGGTCGACCATGGCGACCTCCAGATACGGCGCGATGGGCGTCGCGTCCAGCGTGGCCTGGAGTCCGAAGGCCAGGGACCTGATTCCGCCGCCCGGCGCCGCGCGAGCCCCCGCGTCGCCGACGATCCAGAGCTGGTCGGTCATCCGCCAGCCGGCGCCGAAGGCCGCCCCGCCGCGGACCCCGAGCTGGGTGGTCGGCTGGCCGAAGAGCCCTTCGATCCTCAGCTGGAGGTGGGAGCTTCCGGGCGGGAGCGGAGCCGCCGCGGCGGGGAACGTGAGCAGGAGCGCGGCGAGCGGGCGCACGGGCCGCACCTTACACTTCGATTGACTTCAGAGGGGAGTTCCGCGACAAAAGCGCGTTCTGCAGGAGGCCGTCGGTGGCGGACAAGATCGATCGGAAGCAGCTGAAGAGGCCGGACGAATTCCAGCTCCTTGCCGGCCGCGCCATGGGCTGGATGGTGGGGCACAAGCGCCTGGTGCTGGGCGCGTCCGGCGCGATCCTGGCCGCGCTGCTGATCGCCTGGGGACTCGCGACCTGGCGGACCTCGCGCGAGGCGAAGGCCGGCGGCGCTCTGGCCGAAACGCTGGAGCTGCAGTCGCGGCCCATCGCCGGGGAGGGACCGGCGCAGCCCGGGCAGGATACGTTTCCCAGCAAGGAGGAGCGACAGAAGGCCGTCATCGCGGCGCTGGAGAATGTGCGCTCCGCCCACGGCGGCACCACCGCCGCGCAGACCGCGCTCGCGCAGCTCGGCTTCCACAAGCTGAAGGCGGGCGACGCGGCGGGCGCGCAGAAGGACTTGCAGGAGTTCCTCGACCGGGCCGGCCGCGACCACCCGCTGCGGCCGTTCGCGCAGGAGTCTCTCGGCTACGCGCTCGAGGCCCAGAACAAGCTCGACGAGGCGAGGGCCGCCTTCGAGAAGCTGCGCGACCTGGATCTGGCGGCCCGCGCCGACTACCAGGTCGCCCGCCTCGCGCTGGTGCAGGGAAAGCCGGATGCGCGCGAGCAGCTCGAGCGCGTCGCGAAGGACCATCCCAAGGACGCCGCGGTGGTGCGCGAGGCGAACGAGCGACTCGAGATCGCGGCGCTGCCGCCCGCCACGGCGGGGCAGGGGACGCCGCCGGCTCTTCCCCAGACCAAGGCATCGACGGACAAGGCGCCGCACGGGAAGAAGAAGCGGTGATCCTGCTCGCGCTGCTCGCCTTCTCCTGGGCTCCGCTCGATCATCAGCCGCGGGCCCCCGAGCGCCCGCCGCCGACCGACCCGCCCTTCTTCGTCGGCGACATGTACCACCTGGTGCCGCAGACCAAGCTGCCCTTCTCGCCGATCGAGACGGCCACGCCGGTGCTCGACAGTGCGCAGACCCGGCTCTACGTGGGCACGCGCGACGGCACGGTCCGCTGCCGGTTCCGCGGCAAGACGGCCTGGGCGTTCCAGGCCGGCGGCGCCGTGCTCGCCTCGCCGCTGGTCGACAGCGAGACGCTGTACGTGCCGGGCGGGGACGGAATCCTCTATGCGCTGAACCGGTTCACCGGGGCCGTCCGCTGGACAGCCGACCTGCACGAGGAGCTCACCACCCAGCCGGCCGTGTCCGAAGGCCGGCTGCTGGTCATGTCGAGCGAGCAGTCCGTGACCGCCCTCGACATCAAGGACGGCAAGCGGCTGTGGAAGTTCCACCGCGACCCGCCGGGCGGCTTCACCATCCGGGGCGACGCGCAACCTCGCGTGGCCAACGGGTCCGTGTACGTCGCGTTCGCCGACGGAACCGTGGCCGCGCTCCAGCCCGAGAACGGCGTGGCGAGGTGGGTCAGGCAGGTGAGCGGGACCGGAGATTACCTGGACGTGGACTGGGTCGACGCGCCGGAGAACGACGAGCACGTCTACGTCGCGAGCGCGAAGGCGGGACTGGTCGCCCTCGATGCCAAAAACGGCGACCCCTCCTGGACGTTTCCGCTGCCCGGCGCCAACCACGTCCTGGTGGAGGGGGCGCGGGTGATCGGCGGCGGCCAGGGCCAGCTCGTAGCCGTCGATCGCGCCAAGGGCACCAAGCTCTGGAGCCTCTCGCTGGGACGCGATCGGACGCCGACGCAGCCCGTGGCGATGCGCGGGCTCATCCTGGTGGCCAAGGACCGCGGCGCGCTGATCGGGGTGGATCTGGAGACCGGGCAGGCCCGGGGCGCCTTCGATCCGGGCAGCGGGTTCTCCCAACCCGCGTATGCCGTTCCGGGAGCCGCGTACATCGTCTCCAACGGCGGAGCGCTCTTCTCGCTGGGGCTGCTCCCGTGAAGCCGCTCCGCCGCGTTCTGGTGGTCGCGGCGGTGATCGAGCGCAACGGCAAGGTGCTGGTCGCGCTGCGGCGTGCCAAGGGCGAGCGCGCCTCGCTCTGGGAATTCCCCGGCGGAAAGGTGGAGCCGGGCGAGGGAGAGCGAGCCGCGCTCGCGCGGGAGCTGCGCGAGGAGCTGGGCGTGCGCGCCTCCATCGGCGAGGAGTACGCGCGGGTCGAGCACATCTACCCGGACCTGCAGGTGGAGCTCGCGCTCTACCGCTCCGCCCTGCACGCGGGCGAGGAGCCGCGACCGCTGGCTTGCGAGCAGGTGCGCTGGGTTTCGCGCCGCGACCTGCCCGGCTTGCCCTTCTGCGAGGCCGACGTCCCCATCCTCACGCGGCTCGCCGAAGAAGAGCATCCGTGATCACCGCCTCGTTCCGGCACATCACCGGGATCGGTCCTTTGCGCGAGAGGCAGCTCTGGTTCTCGGGCATCCGGAGCTGGGCCGAGCTGCCGGCCGAGGGCGACGTTCTCTCCCCGCGGCTGGACGGAAAGCTCCGGGAGGGCGTGGCGCTCTCGGTTGCGCGGCTCGCCGCGGGGGACGTGGACTACTTCGCGCGGGCGCTGCCCCAGACCGAGCACTGGCGGCTGCTTCCACAAGTCATCGAGGACGCGGCCTTCCTCGACATCGAGGCGGCGGGCGACCGGGTCACCGTGGCAGGGGTGATGGACCGTCAGGGGCTGACGAGCTTCGGCGGCGATCTGGCCGGCTTCCGCGATCGCGCGCGCGGGTGGCGCGCCCTGGTCACCTTCAACGGAACGGTCTTCGATCTCCCGATCCTCCGCCGCGTGCTTCCGGACTGGACCTCACCCGCGGTCCACGTGGATCTGCGGCACGTCTACCAGCGGCTGCGCGAGAAGGGCGGGCTCAAGCAGCTGGAGCCGAAGGCCGGCTGCTACCGTCCGCCGCACCTCTCCGCGCTCTCGGGCGCGGACGCGGTCGCGCTCTGGCGGGCACAGGTCCAGGGCGACCGCGCCGCGCTCCGCCGGCTGGTCGAGTACAACCTGTACGACGTGTTCCACCTACGGCCGCTGGCGGAGGTCGGCTACAACCGGCTGCTGCAGCGCACGCGGATGCCCGCGCGCGAGGTGCCGGTGACGGACCGCGGGGCGATGCTCTACGACGTCAGCCGCGCGGTGGCCGCCGCCTGCCCTTGATCGGACGGCGCCGGCGGCTTCACGGTAATGTCGCTCGCGAAGCTCCAGCGCTCTCGGCTTCCGGCTTGCGCCGCTCGGCCACCACCATCAGCGCCGGCAAGAGCACCAGCGCGGTGACGATGGTAGTCACCTCTCCGATCATCGCGTACTCGCCGAAGCTGCGCAGGGCGCGGTTGAGCGAGAACAAGAGCGAGCCGTACCCGATCATCGACGTCCAGGAGCAGAGCAGCACCGCCGGCCCCACCTCGGCGACCGAACCGATGATCTCGCCGCGGCGTTCCCTCGCGCGCGCGGCCACGTTGGCCCCGTAGTCGACGGCGATCCCGAAGGTGATCGGGTAGACGATGAAGTTGAAGAAATTGATCTTGAGATCGATCAGCGCCGCCACCCCGCACATCAGCACCACGCCGATGAAGAGCGAGCCCATCACTTCCGCCGAGGTCCGGAAGTGGCGGAAGAAGATCGCCACCAGGATGCAGACGCCTGCGAAGGAGAGGAGCGTGGTGCGCGGACCTTCGTGCTCGATGTTGGTGAGCAGGTCGGCGAAGATCACGTTTTCTCCGGTGGCGTCGTAGACCTTGTCGCCGACCCGGACGTCGCGCACGCCGCGCACGAAGTCCTGGAGGTTCTGGGCCAGCTCCAGCTTCGCCTGCGGCTTCGCCGTCACCACCGCCAGGCGTCCCACGGTGCCGTCGCGCTCGCGGAAGCGATCGACCAGCGCCGGGTCGGCCTGCTCGACCGTCACCGGCTTCTGCCCGGCGAGCTGATCGCGGACCACTCGCGCGCGGTCGCGCTGCACCGCCGGCAGCCGGGAGATCAGGCGGTCGGACAGCTCGGCCCCGATCTCGCGGATCACCTTCAGCTTCTCCTCCTGATCGCGCGGGACCACCGAGGAGAGCGTGTCGCAGGAGTCGATCAGCTGGTCGAAGGGCGCCTGCTTCATGCGCTGGCGGATCCCGTCGCAGAACTGATCGGCCTCCGGCCACGAGTCGACCAGCGCGATGGCGCCGGAGATCGATCTCCCCAGCGCGGAGTTGGCGCGGTCGTGGTCCCGCTTGAGCTGGTCGTGCCCCTTCAGGTCGTTGGTGAGGTTCTCCAGGTTGCGCTCCATCGCGGTGGGGATCTGCCGGATGAAGAGCGCGGCCGAGACTACCGTCAGGACCGCGAAGACCCAGATGATCGGGCGGCGATACAGCAGCATCCGCGCGATCACGGGCCGCAGCTTCTCCTGCGTACCGTCGGGCCGCGACTTGGGCGGGCCGCGGAGCCTCTCGTAGATCACCAGCAGCGCCGGGACCAGCAGGAAGGTGCAGAGCCAGCAGAGCAGCATGCCGATGCCGCCGATGAAGCCGAAGTGACGGAAGCCGCGGTTGGCGGCGACGATCAGGACGCCGAAGGAGATGCTGGTGGCGGCCGAGGCGAGGAGGGTGGCGCGCGCGGTGGTCTCCGCGCTCTCCAGGCAGGCCTCGGAAAGCCCCATGCCCTGCCAGCGAAGCTGTTTGAGCCGGGCCAGGTAGATGAGCCCGTAGTTGATGCCGTTGCCCACCACGATGGCGCCGAGGAAGGCGGTCTGCGTGTTGAGGTAGCCGATCACCAGCTTGGTGAGCCCGAAGGTGACGGCCACGGCCATGAGGACGGCCAGCCCGAGCGCGGTCACCGAGCGCACGTCGCGGAAGAAGAACAGGATGGAGATGAGGACCAGCGAGACGCAGATCAGGGCCGTGCTCGCCACGTCGCCGATGATCGCCTCGTACTCGGCGATGAAGAGCGGGAACGTCCCGCCGAAGCCCACCCTCAGGCGGTCGCGCTCCATCCCGGCCTTGTGCAGGTCGACCACGCCCTGCATGCGATCGACCAGCGCCCGGGCCTCGCTCACGCCCAGGCTGGTGCCGGCCGGACGCACGATCAGCGTGAGCGACTTCTGATCGGGCGCCACCATGAACCCGTCCACGTAGCGCTCGAAGCGCTCGGCGATGCGCTCGCGGGGCAGCGGCTTCTTCGGGTCGAGGAAGTCGGCCGCCTCCGGCGTGGACGGGGCCGGCGCGGGATCCTCCTCGTCGTCCAGCGACACCGCGAGCGGGTTGGCCGCGGCGGTCCGCTTGCGGACCTCGTCGCGGATCGCGTCCCGCGCCTTGCGCAGGTCGTCCACGGGAACGAAGAGGGGCCAGTGGTCCTCGTACCACTGGCGGATCGGCGTCATGCTCCACTGCACGCTGCGGATCTGATCCGGGCCGAGCGCGAGGAACTCTTTCGCCAGCACCGGCGCCAGGGCCTCGGCCTTCTTGAGGCCAGAGGGGCCTTCGAGCGACTCGATCACCACCAGGACCGTGCCGTCCCCGCCCACCCGCTGGATGAGCTGCTTGATTTCGCGGACCGAGGGCACGTCCTCGGGCAGCAGCTCTTGGAAGCTGGAGCGGATCTCCAGGCCGGACGCGAGCTTGACGGAGACGGCCACCACCAGGAGCGCGAGCAGGATGACCAGGGTGGGCTGATGGAGGCCCGCCTTGGTCAGCTTCGCCACCAAGGTGCGGCGCATCTGGGGGGCGTTCACGGGCGCTGAGTATCACAAGGCCGTTCGATCCGCCGGATTTTGGGTTTCGCCAACACGTCCGTGGTATATGCGCGCCCAATCCATGATCTGCGAGCCCGTTTCCTCCGCGGTGGTCGCCGGCCCTTGCGAGGAGTCGATCACTGCGAATCCGAACCGAACGGGCGCTGACGCCCACCAGGAGCGTCGCCACGCATCGCGCTGATCTGGAGGTGAATCCCCACACCGGGGGCTTCGGACGGCTCTCGCCTTCGTTTGGAGGCGCTCTGCGGGAGCATCGGCTGGCGGCCGGCTGCGCTGGAGGGATGGCGCTCGCGGCAGCCGGTTCCTGGCTGCGCTTCGCCCTGGTCCGAACGCCACGGATCGATTCGCACGGCATCGCCTTCCTGGTCGCGAGCGCCGTGTCCGGAGCGGGGCTGATCCTGAGCGGCGTCTGTTCGCTCCGTCTGGCACCGCGGGCCGATCGCCTTTCCTGGCGCGCGCTGTGGGCCTGGTGCGCGGCGGCGCAGCTGTGCGCGTTCCTCGCTCTCGCGCTGACTTCCAGCGACCTGTTCTTCTACCTCTGCCTGGGGGCGCTGAAGCTCTCGGGGGCGGGCCCCAACGCCGTCCCTACATCTGCCCTCCAGGGTTCTGCGCTGCTCGACCTCATCGCCAGAGAAGTCTGGGTCGACGAGCCGAGCCCTTACGGACCGCTCTTTCATGCCATCGCGGCGGGGGCCGCCTGGATTGGCGAGAGGACGGGCTCGCCATTGTGGGGGTCTTTCTGGGCGCTCAAAGCCGTCATGTTCGCGGCGGCAGCGACTGCGCTCGCGATCGCCGCGCGCCACCTGGCCAGCCGGAGGCCGGCGGTGTCGGCGGAGATCTTCGTCCCGCTCGCGCTCGGTCCCCTGGTGGCCTGGGAGATCTCCGGACAGGGGCACAACGATGGGCTGTTGTTCCTCGTCTCCGTGGTCTTCTGGGTGGCGGCGGCAAGGGGCCGGCATGCGCTGGCGGTCGTCGCCCTCTCCGCAGGCGTGGTCGTCAAGTGCACGCTGGCGCCGCTGCTCGCGCTGTACATGGTCCTGATCGCAAGGACCTCCTGGCGCCGCGCGCTCGTCCTGGGATTGCTCTCCCTCCTGGTGGTCTCCGCCGCGGTCGCCTGCGATTGGGGCTCGTTCAGCCCACGCGCGGTGCTTCCCCTGCTGGGAGGAAACGCGACCCGCCACGCCCATTCGCTGGCGGACCTCCTCTGCCTCATGTTCGATTCCCTGGGCATGCCTGCCACATCCGCCCTCGCGTATCGCCTCCTCTCGACCTTCTCGCTCCTGCTCTGGGTGGCGCTGTTCGCCTGGACCGCGGTCCAGGCGCGGACCATTCAGGATCTGGCCCGCGGGTACCTGCTGGTGATGATGGCGATCTACCTCACCACGCCGTGGTTCCAGCCCTGGTACGTCATCTGGGTGCTGCCCTGCCTGATCGTCGAGGCCGACGAACGCTGGCGCCGGTTCATCGCCTTGTTCGCCGTCATCAGCGTGGCGCAGTGGATCCTGCCTCTCGACCCCTTCACCACGGTGATCGGCGACGCCTGGGCCGCCGCGCGACTGTGGAGCCTGCTGCAGCTGGGCAGGGAGCGCTCGGAGGCACCCGAGGCGGCCCCGAGCCAGATGCCCGAGCCGCTGTGACCGCGACGGTCTCTCGTCTGTCCTGCGGGGGCGTGATAAAGGCCCGTCGGAGGTGGAGATGGTCGGGTTGATCGTCGTCGTGCCCTGCTTCAATGAGGGGCAGCGGCTGCGGGCCGAGGGGTTCCGGGCGCTGCTGGCGGACCCGGCCACGCGCGTGCTGTTCGTGAACGACGGCTCGACCGACGACACGCGCGAGGTGCTGGCCGCGCTCTGCGCCGAGCTCGGTCCCAATGCGCTGCGCCTGGATCTGCCGCGGAACCAGGGCAAGGCCGAGGCGGTCCGGCAGGGGATGCTGGCGGGCCTGCGGCTCGGCGCACCGATCGTCGGATTCCTCGACGCGGACCTGGCGACGCCGGCGGAGGAGATGATCCGGCTGGTGGATACGCTTCGCGCCTCCCGCGTGCAGGCCGCGTTCGCGTCGCGCGTGGCCCTGCTCGGCACGCGCATCGAGCGGCACGCATTCCGTCACTATCTGGGCCGCGTGTTCGCCACGGCGGCCTCGTTGATCCTGGACCTGAGGGTCTACGATACCCAGTGCGGCGCGAAGGCGTTCCGCGCCACCGATCTGCTGATGACGGCCCTGGCCGAGCCTTTCCACGCGCGCTGGGCCTTTGACGTCGAGTTGATCGGCCGCCTCCTCGCGGGTGCGCCGGGAACTCCGGGGCTGACGGCCGCAGATCTTTTGGAGATGCCGCTGCAGACCTGGACGGACGTGCCGGACTCCAAGCTCCGGTTCGCGCAGTTTCACCGCCTCGGAATCGAGTTGATCCGGATTCGCCGGGCGCTCGCGCGCAGGCGTTCGCGCCGCGCCGCCGTGGAACCGCAGCGCCCGGCCCTGCTCGACGGCGCGCAGGCGCGCAAGGACGCAGCCTGAAGCCGGCGCAGGCGCAGTCGGGCGACCAGGCCGGGGTCCGGTGGCTCTGGTCCGTGCCAGCGTTGCTCGGGGCCATCCTGGTGCTGCGCAGCGCGGGATTCTGGTTCGGGCTGCTCAACATCGACGAATCGGATTTCTCGCTGATCGCGAAGCGGATGCTCCAGGGCGCAGTGCCCTACCTGGAGGTGGCGGACATCAAGCCACCGCTCGCGTACGTCGCGTTCTTGCCCGCGGGGATGGCCGGCGGCCTCTCCATCTTTCCGGTACAGGTCCTCGGCGTCCTCTGGGTCCTCGCCACCGGTCTCGTCCTGGCGCGCGCGGCCCGGAGGCTCACGGGCGACGATCTGGCCGCGGCCTGCACGCCCTGGCTCTTGCTGCTCGCCACGCTCTGCGACGTGCCGTCGGTCTCGACCGAGCTCCTGATGGCTCTTCCGGCGGCCGGCGCGCTCTACTTCTTCGTGCGGGCGGAGACGGGCGGGAGCGCCGGGGACCAGGCGCTCGCGGGCTTCTGCATCGGGCTCGCGTCGCTCTTTCGCCACCAGGCCGGGATCCTCCTCGCTGCCTTCGGGCTGGCGCTCTGCTGGCACGCGCTCCGGGAGCGGAACCCATACGGGCTCTTGCGACCGGCTGCGCTCGCGCTGGGGTTCGCGGTGCCGTGGGCCGCGGCCTGCGCCATCTTCGCGGCCGCGGGCGCTTTCCCGGAGTTCTGGGATTGGGTCGTGACGCGCAATCTGCGCTACGTCCCGGGAGGAACGGTGCGCGACTCCCTGGTGCGGGCCGTGGGGGCCATTCCGCTCTGCGTGGGAGGCGCGATCGTTCCCTGGGTCCTGGCCACGCGGGAGACGCTCCGGCCGACGATCCGGGGAAGGGCGCGCACCGGGGTCGTGCTTTCGCTCTGGCTGAGCTGGATCGCGGTGAGCGCCGGGGGCCGCTTCTACGAGCACTACTTCCTGCAGTTCATCGCACCGCTGGCGCTCCTCGCGGCCCCAGCGGCGGCCTGGCTGGTGCGATCCTGGGCGGACTGCTCTCCCGCTCGCCGGCGCATGGTGGTGCTCGGCTGCGCGCTGCCGGCGCTGGTCCTCTTGGCCTATTCCTATGGCCGCGGAGTGGCCGGCGGGTACCCGGGCCAGGAGCCGCGCGCGCGAGAGCTGGCGGCCTGGCTGGCGCGGAACACGGCGCCCGAAGAGCGGCTTTTCATCTGGGGACACTACTCGCCCATCTACTATCTCTCCGGCCGGCTCCCCGGGACGCGATACCTGACGACCTCGGTCCACCTCGGAAACTTCGATCCCGGGCATCTACACGATGGCGTCGATCTCGCCCCGTTCCGCTCGGACCGGGACGTGGAGCTCACGCTGCGGGACCTGGAGACGAACCGGGTGCCGATCTTCGTGGACACCTCGCCGTCCGGCATCCATCACTGGGACCGGGTGCCGCTCTCGACGGTGCCGGCGCTGGAGAAGTACGTGCAGGAGCGCTACACGCTAGCCGCGGAAGTCGCGGGCTCGCGCGTCTACCGCCGCCGGGCACCGAGCCCGATCGAGCATCAAGTGCACCTGCGAGAGCAGTAGTACGGGGAGGCGAGTGGCTTGCGCGCCATTCCGTCAACTCCGGGGCTGGGAGTACATCCTGCCACCCATGGTTGCCCTCATCCCACGGGGAGCCGCTTGTCAAAGCAAAGTAGAGATGGCCGGTCCCCAGCAAAGTAGAAATGTCCGGTTGGGCTCGTCAAGCTGGGGGCCATCAGCATGTCGTCGATCGGCTGGCCGACGTTCGCGACCATGGTCTTGATCCAGCTCTGCGCGACCTGATCGACCAGTTGCTGCCCACCGTCCGGGACCATCTGGAGATGGCCAAGGCGCTGAAGGGTGCCGTCGC
>DASQAS010000027.1:0-27343 GCA_035635635.1 Myxococcales bacterium
CCGGCCGATGGCGGTCACCCGCGGGTCGCGCCTCATCTTGAAGACCGGCCCGTTCGATTCGTTGCAGAGCTGGAGCTTGGGCCGCAGCCGCTCCGCGTGGACCACCATCGACCGGAACTTCAGCATGCGGAACGTCTGGCCTCGCAGGCCCACCCGCCGCTGGCCGAAGAAGATGGGCCCTCCGTCGCTGAGCTTGATGAGCGCCGCGATCAGGATCATCGCTGGCGCGAGGAGGACCAAGGTCGTCAACGAGAGCAGGACGTCGAACGCGCGCTTGATCGAGAGGCGGACGACTGTGGAAAATCCCAGATCCAAGGCTTCGAGCTCCACCGCGGGGAGATCGAGCGAGCCGACAGCTACCGGCTCCGGAGCCGGGACCAACGTCAGCTCTCCTGTGGAGCCCGGCTGGGCGACGGCGATGGCCACCTGCACCGCCGGCACCTCGAGTTGCGGCCCGTCGGGACCCGGACTGGCGTTGCTCGCGTCCGGGCCGTCATCTCTCGCCGTGGTCAGCCCTTCGACCGGGTCCACGGCGCGCTGGCGTGGCGTGGCGCTGTCGTCCGCGAGCGAGCTGAGTTGCGTCCCCGTCGGATTCATCTCCGATTCTCCCGAGCACTGCCGACGGTAGCGCAGGCGTCCGGCGCACCGTCCATGGACCGACGTTCACTGCCGAACGAGCTTTCGCTGTCGCGATGGTCGGGAACTCTGAGAGTACTGGGGGGCATTGCGCCTCTGTGCTTGCGTTCCCGGCGCGATGACCGGGTGCGCCCTGTCGCATCAGCAACGCTCGTGCCACGATCCAGGCGGATTGAATTCGCGTCCAATTGAACCTTTCCGCCGGCTATGGCGGTAAGCAGGTCGCCAGGCGCCGAGCACACAGTAAGAAACTCAGGGTAATCACCCGGACAGCACCCGACTTCTTACCGATTGGCAGTCCGGCTGGCACGAGACTCTCGCTCATTGGACGTCGTGTTGCGGAGGTGCTTGGAAACTTTCCTGCTGTCGTGGCGGAAGTTTACGTATGTTACTGCCATTGAGGAAGTCCAGGTTCCTGGCCCCTGTAGTCAAGAACGCGGACACTGTCGAACGCGCCGAGAGAGGAGGTGCTCGATCGCTGGAAGCACCGCGTCAATCAGCGACTACGTCCATATCGCAATCGGCGTTAATCGAGCCAGATGGCCATCTGAGGCCGCTCGGGCTAACCCGCGGGCCCAGCGCCGGTCTTCCGCTCGTCGCGGAAGAACCAATCCTTCAATGCCTGTTTGGCCGTTTCGCGCGCCATGTCCGCGATCGACGATGTGAGCGGAATCCCTTTCGGGCACGCGTCGACGCAGTTCGCCGCTTTTCCACAGTCGCTGACGCCGCCCGCTTCCATCAGCCCGTGCAAGCGCTCGCTCGCATTCATCTTGCCGGTGGGATGCGCGTTGAACAGGCGCACCTGCGAGATGGCTGCGGCGCCGATGAATCCGGTGGCGGGCGTCACCTGGGGACAGACCTCCAGGCAGCAGCCGCAGGTCATGCAGGTGGAGAGGACATACCTCAGCTCCTGCTCCTCGGGCGCCTGGCGGGGGCCCGGGCCGAGATCGTAGGTGCCATCGATCGGAATCCAGGCCCGCACGCGCTTGAGCGCTTCGAACATCTTTCCGCGATCGACGATCAGGTCGCGCACCAAGGGGAACTTCTTCATCGGCTGCAGGGTGATCGGCTGGGCGAGCTTGTCGATCAGCGCCGAGCAGGCCTGTCGCACCTTGCCGTTGATCACCATGGTGCAGGACCCACACACCTCCTCCAGGCAGGCAGCGTCCCAGGCCGGTGGCGTGGTGCGCTTGCCATCCGCGGTTACGGGGCTGCGCTGGATCTGCATCAGCACCGAGATCACATTGGAGTTGGGGCGGCGCTCGACGTGGAACTCCTCCCAATGCGAAGGGACGGAGGGGCCGTCGCTGCGTTCGACCCGGACGATCACCTTCTCGGGCATGGCTTCCTCGGATGACCTCTCAAAAACGAGCCGCGAAGGTTTGGGGCTCAGGCGTAGCCGCTATCCGGCCTGCGGCCGGCGCGGCTAGTCGTAATGTCTCGGTTCGGGCGGGAGGATGGGATTCTTCAGGCTGTGCAATTCTTCGAACCGGAGCTGCGGTCCGTCCGCCGTCCAGGACCCCATCGAAGTCCTGAGCCACTTGTCGTTGCGCGCCTTCCAGGCCGCCATGAAATCCGCGTCGTCCTTGGGGTTCGGCGTCTTTGGCTTGGGCAGCACGAACTCGGGCTTGTAATGGCTACCGCGACTTTCGTCCCGGAGGCGCGAGGCCCTGAGGATCAGGTGGGCGATTTCCAACATGTTCCAGAGCTGGTTCACGTAGGCGGCGCTCTGGTTCACCGTCCGCCCGGTGTCGAGGACGTTGCAGCTCTTCCAGCGCTCCTTGAGGTTCTGGATCTCGCCCAGGGCCTGGTCGAGCTGCGCGTTCTGCTTCACCACCGTCGCGCTGCGGATCATTAGATCGCCCATCTGCTGGCCGATCACGTAGGGGTTCTCGGGCCCGCTCATCTTGTAGATGGCGGCGAAGCGCTCGTCCCACTGCTTCTTGCCGGCGGCCAGGAGCGAGCTGGGGACGTCGCCTTTGGTCTTCATGTTGTTGCGCGCGTAGCTGATCATCGCCGGGCCGGCGATCATCCCCGCGTAGATGCAGGAGAGCAGCGAGTTCGCCCCCAGGCGATTCGCGCCGTGGTAGGCATAATCGCACTCGCCCGCCGCGTAGAGTCCGGGGACGTTGGTGGCCTGCTGCCGGGGGCTACCCGGGACCAGGTTGTTGTTGCCGTCGGCCTCGTAGTCGCACCAGAGCCCGCCCATCGAGTAGTGCACGGCAGGGAAGATCTTCATCGGCTCGTGTCGCGGATCGACGCCCTGGAACTTCTCGTAGATCTCCATGATCCCGCCGAGCTTGCGGTCGAGCACTTCGGCCGGGATGTGCGTGACGTCCAGATAGACGGCGTCCTGCCCCTCGACGCCCATCCCCAGGTCCTTCACCACCGAGAAGATCTCGCGCGAGGCGACGTCGCGCGGCACCAGGTTGCCGTAGCGCGGATACTTCTCCTCCAGGAAGTACGAGCGCTCGTTCTCCGGGATCTCCCGCGGCCGGCGCTTGTCTCCTTTCTGCTTCGGCACCCAGATCCGCCCGCCCTCGCCACGCGCAGACTCGGACATCAGCCGGTGCTTGTCCTCGCCGGGGATGGCGGTGGGATGCACCTGCACGAACTCGGCGTTGGCGTAGACGGCGCCGTCCATGTACGACCGGCCGTTCGCGCTCCCGGTGTTGATGGTGCTGTTGGTGCTGCGGCCGTAGACGATGCCGGGCCCGCCCGTGGCCAGGCACACCGCGTCGGCCGGGAAAGCCTGGATCTCCATCGTGCGCAGGTCGAGTGCGGCGATGCCGCGACCGCCGCCCTGCTCGTCCTTGAGGAAGGAGAGGTATTCCCAGTACTCGAACTTGCGGACCAGCCCCTCGCTCTCGTAGCGGCGGACCTGCTCGTCGAGGGCATAGAGCAGCTGCTGACCGGTGGAGGCTCCGGCGAACGCGGTACGGTGATGGAGCGTCCCGCCGAACCGCCGGAAGTCGAGCAGCCCCTCGGTGGTGCGGTTGAAGGGCACGCCCATCCGGTCGAGCAGGTAGATGATCTGGGGAGCGGCGTAGCACATCCCCTTCACCGGGGGCTGCTCGGCCAGGAAGTCGCCGCCCTTCAGCGTGTCCTTGACGTGGATGTCGGGGTGATCGCCCTCGCCCTTCGTGTTCACCGCGCCGTTGATTCCACCCTGGGCGCAGACCGAATGGCTTCGCTTCACGGGTACGATCGAGAATACGTCGACGTGCTTGCCCGCCTCGGCGAGCTTGATGACGGTCATGAGACCCGCCAGGCCGCCGCCGACGACGATGTAACGCTCCGCCATTTCCTCGCGCCTCCTGGGGTCGCGCGACCACATAGCGCACGGCGGCACGCGCCGCAACGCATGAGCGTCCGTCAGGCGCTGTCGCCGAAGGCGACGCTGCGCCTACGCCTTTTCTGCGTGTTCCCGCTGAAGGCGGGAACACGCTTGACCATTCCGGGGACAGCCTCCTAGAGCTTGATCTCGTCTACCGTCTTCTTCACCGACTGGAAGGACCGCTCGAACATCGCCTTCTCCCCGGCGGTGAGCTCGATCTGGTGGATCTTCTCGACGCCGCCCGCGCCGATGGTGACGGGCACGCCCATGTAGTAGCCGCGCACGCCGTACTCGCCCTCCAGCCAGGCCGCGCAGGGGAGGACGCGCTTCTTGTCCTTCAGGTAGCTCTCCGCCATGGCGATCGCGCTGGTGGCCGGGGCGTAGAAGGCAGAGCCGGTCTTGAGCAGGGCGACGATCTCGCCGCCGCCCTTGCGCGTGCGCTCGACGATCGCTTCCAGCCGCTCCTTCGAGACCAGCCGCTCGAGCGGAATTCCCGCCACCGAGCAGAGCCGGGTGACCGGGACCATGTCGTCGCCGTGACCCCCGAGCACCAGCGCGTGCACGTCCTCGATGGAGACGTTCAGCTCCTCGGCGACGAAGAGCCGGAAGCGGCTGGTGTCGAGCACGCCCGCCATCCCCACCACCCGCTCCTTGGGGAAGCCGGTGATCTGCTTCATCGCGTAGACCATCGCGTCGAGCGGGTTGGAGATCACGATCACGAAGGCGCCCGGGCACTTCTCCTTCAAGTTGGTGGCCACGTCGCGCATGATCTTGATGTTGATCCCGAGCAGATCCTCGCGGCTCATGCCCGGCTTGCGCGGCACGCCGGCGGTGACGATCACCACGTCGGCGCCGGCGACCTCGTCGTACTTGTTGGTTCCGATGATCCGCGCGTCATAGCCGTCCACGGCCCGACCCTGCATCAGGTCCAGCGCCTTGCCCTGCGGGACGCCCTCGACCACGTCGAAGAGCACCACGTCGCCGAGCTCCTTCTGGGCCGCGAGCAGTGCGAGGTTGCCGCCGATCTGACCTGCTCCAATCAGGGCGATCTTCCTGCGAGCCATGAGCGTCTCCGGTGTGCGCTGGCGCGCGCTTCCTAGCACGGATTCGGACCGCAGGGTACAGATCGCGGCGTGACCACCATCGGGGCGTTCTTCGAGACCGCGCGGCGGCATCCGGAAAGGCTTGCCTGGAAGCACGGCGGGCGCGAGTGGACCTGGGAGCAGGCAGCCCGCGACGTCCGCCGCGCGGCGCGCGCCCTGATCGCGCTCGGCGTCGCACCCGGGGGAACGGTGTCGATCGTGGGTCCGAACCGGGCGGAATGGGCGACGGCGGATCTGGGGGCCATCGCGGCCGGCGCGGTCCCCGCCCCGATCTACCCGACGCTCACCGCCGAGCAGTCGCGGTACATCGCGGACCATTCCGGCGCCACGGTGGCGGTGGTCGCGGACGAGGCGCAGCGGGAGAAGCTGCGGGGCAGCGCCGTGCGATCGTTCGTGCTCTTCAGCGCGTGGGAGGAGTTCCTCGCCCGGGGTGACGCGGTCCCGGAGAGCGCCGTGGACGAGCGCCTGCGCCGGTTGCAGCCGGACGACCTCGCCACGCTGATCTACACCAGCGGGACGACCGGTCCGCCGAAGGCGGCCATGCTGACCCACCGGAACCTTCTTCACGCCGCCCGGACTGCGGTGCGCGTCGGAGGGACGGGGAAGGAGGACGTGCTGGTGAGCTACCTTCCCCTCAGCCACGTCGCCGAGCAGATCATCTCCATCCACGCGCCCACCGTCGCCGGCGGCGCAGTCTGGTTCTGCGACGAGCTGGAACGGATCGTCGAAGTCTTGCGCGAGGCGCGGCCGACCATCTTCTTCGGGGTGCCGCGCGTATGGGAGAAGATGCAGGCGCGCATCGAGGAGAGGGTGCGGGCGGCGCCGGCGATCCGGCGATTGCTGTTCCACTGGGCTCGCAGCTCGCGCGGCAGGCTCGCGAACCGACTGGTGCTCGGGAAGGTCCGCGCGGGGCTCGGCCTCGATCGCGTGCGCCTCTGCGTCACCGGCGCCGCGAAGATGCCGCGGCCGACGCTGGATTTCTTCGAGACCCTCGGGCTCCCCCTGCTCGACATGTGGGGGATGACCGAGAGCACGGCGATGGGAACGGCCAACCTGCCCGGCGCGCGGAAGCCCGGTACGGTGGGGCGCGCGGATGAGAGCGTCGAGATTCGCATCGCGCCGGACGGCGAGATCCTCACCCGCGGCCCACACGTGTTCAAGGGCTACTACAAGGACCCGAAGGCGACGCGGGAGGCGATCGACGCGGAAGGCTTCCTGCACACCGGCGACGTCGGCGAGCTCGATCGCGACCGCTTTTTGCGCATCACCGACCGCAAGAAGGAGCTCCTGATCACCTCCGGCGGCAAGAACGTCTCGCCGCAGAACCTCGAGGGTCTTCTCGGGCGCATCCAGGGCGTCTCGCTGGCGGTGGTGGTGGGCGACGGCCGCAAGCACCTGGGCGCGCTGATCGTGCCCGAGCAGCCGCAGCAGGCGGGCGATCCCGATTTCCTCGCGCACGTCGAGCGGGAGATCGAGCGCATCAACCGCCAGCTCGCGAGCTTCGAGACGATCAAGAAGTTCCGCGTGCTGGCGGCGCGGTTCTCGGTGGACTCGGGCGAGCTGACGCCGACGCTGAAGATCAAGCGCAAGGTGGTGTCGGAGAAGTACGCGAGGGAGATCGACGAGCTGTTCCGTCAGAAGTGACGGATGATCGCCTCCGCGAACTCCGAGCACTTCACCTCCTGCACGTTCTTCTCCCCCTCCTGCACCATCAGCCGCGCGAAGTCGTACGTGACGGTCTTCGCCGCGATCGCGCCGTCCATGCCGCGGACGATCAAGTCGGCTGCCTCGTTCCAGTTCATGTGCCGGAACATCATCTCGCCGGAGAGGATCACGGAGCCCGGATTCACCTTGTCCTGGTTGGCGTACTTCGGAGCGGTGCCGTGCGTCGCCTCGAAGACGGCGTGTCGGGTCACGTAGTTGATGTTTCCGCCGGGCGCGATGCCGATGCCTCCGACCTGCGCGGCGAGCGCGTCGCTCAGGTAGTCGCCGTTCAGGTTCGGGGTGGCGACCACGTCGAAGTCCTCGGGGCGGGTGAGGACCTGCTGGAGCGTGATGTCGGCGATGGCGTCCTTCACCACGATCCCGTTGGGAAGCTTGCACCAGGGGCCGCCGTCGATCTCCTTGGCGCCGAACATCTCCTTTGCGACCTTGTAGCCCCAGTCGCGGAAGGCGCCCTCCGTGAACTTCATGATGTTGCCCTTGTGCACCAGCGTCACGCTCTTGCGCTTGTTCTGCACCGCGTAGCTGATCGCGCTGTGCACCAGGCGCTCGGTGCCGAGATAGCTGATCGGCTTGAGGCCCAGCCCGACTTGGACCGAGACCTCTCGCTTCGCCGCGCCGATCCCCTCGAGCTGCTTCTGCCAGGCCTGGCACGCCTCCTGGTTGCCGAAGCGGATCTTCTTGAACTCCTTTGGGAACTCCTTGGCCCAGAAGTCGAGCACTCTCTGCGCCTCTGGCGTCCCGGCGGCGTACTCGATGCCGGCGTAGATGTCCTCGGTGTTCTCCCGGAAGATCACCATGTCGATCTTCTCCGGGCGCTTCACCGGGCTGGGCACGCCCTTGAACCAGCGGACGGGCCGCAGGCAAACGAACAGGTCCAGCATCTGCCGCAGCGCGACGTTGAGCGAGCGGATCCCGCCGCCCACCGGCGTGGTCAAGGGGCCCTTGATGCCCACCAGGTACGTGCGGAAGGCCTCCACCGTCTCGTCGGGCAGCCAGTTGTCGAACAGCTTCTTGCTCTTCTCGCCCGCATGGACCTCCATCCAGGCGATCTTCCTCCGGCCGCCGTACGCCTTCTCCACCGCCGCGTCGAACACCCGCTGCGAGGCGCGCCAGATGTCCGGGCCGGTTCCGTCGCCTTCGATGAACGGAAGGATCGGCTGATCGGGGACGCTCAGGCGTCCGTTGGAGATGGCGATCGCTTTTCCGTTCTTCGGCACCTGGGGCGCTGGGCTGGGCATGTCTCGGCTCCTGTCCGGGGCCGCGGAACATAGCGCCCCGCGCCGAGGGCGTACAGGGCCGGAACGTCCCCCCGAAGACAGATGCGAAGAAGTACCAATATCCCCCTTCCCCGCGGCCAACACGTGACTATGCTGTGGGCCCGTCGGGATGCTCGGTCGGAGGGCCGAACATGCAGCTCGAATTCCAGTGCCAGAAGTGCGAGGAGTCCTTCTCGATGGACGTGTCCGATCTCCAGTCCGACCCCGTCCTGCGCTGCCCCGGATGCGGCACCCGCGCGCCTGACGAGCAGGTCGAGGCGCTGGTCGCCGGGCTGGAAGAGCTGTTCGCAGCGCTCGCTCCGCTGCGGCGGAAATTCTCCACGAGCGTGGAGGTGAACAGCGAGGACATGCCTCCCCCGTACGACGAGGAGCCGGCGGTCACGCGCAAGGCCGCATTGCTCGACGAGGAAAACAGCGAGGACGAGGAAGACGAAGAGGACGAGGAGGAGGAGGTCCGGGAGCTGGAGTAGGCGGCAGCCCGCCCGCACGGCCACTTCCATCGCCGCCGGCGCTCGCTACCTTCTCGGGGGGAGGAGCGATGAACGGCGGTCCGCGGGCGACGTTCGTGCTGCCCATCCTGCTGGCGTGCGCCGCCGCGGCGCTCTACCGGCTCGGTACCGCGGCCGACGCGGATCACCCGATCGAGATGAAGGCGGAGCAGGTGCTGCGCGTGAGCGGCGGCCAGCGCGTGCTCGTCCTGGCCGAGCTGCACGGGACGCGGCGGCTGGGAATTCCGGTCAGCCGCGTCGAGGCGGCGCTGATCGAGCTGGCGTTGCACGGATCGCCCGGGCCGGGTTCGATGGCTCTCGAGGCGCTCGGCGGGCGCGTGCTGCGCGCGTCGATCGACGGAGCCACTTCGCCGCGCGACTTCCGCGGCCACCTCTCGCTCGGGATCGGAGCGCAGGAGGTGCGCGTCGAGACCGGCGCGGGCGAGGCGCTCTGCCTCGCGCTGCAGGCCGGCGCGTCCATCGTCGCCGACCCGATGCTGCTCGACGCCGCTGGCGTCACGGCCGAGGAGCTTCGCGGCCGCAGCGCGCGAAACCTGCTCGACGGCGCCGCGCCCGCACCCGTCCTCGGCATCTGATTCAGGCCAAATTCGTCTCTTGCAGGCGCGCGCCTTGCGCCCTACGCTCGCGGCGCATGCGAAAGGCGAAGATCATCTGCACCATGGGGCCGGCGTCCCGTGAAGAACCGGCCCTGAGCAGGCTGGTCGAGGCCGGAATGGACGTGGCGCGGCTGAACCTCTCGCACGGAACGCACGAGGATCACGCGCGGACGATCACGGCCGTGCGCCGGGCCGCGGAGAACGCCGGCCGGCCCGTGGCGCTGCTGCTCGACCTGCAGGGGCCCAAGATCCGCGTGGGGAAGCTCGAAGGAGGCAAGGCGAAGCTGGAGGCCGGCGCGGAAACCGTCATCACCGTCGAGTCGAGCGTGCTGGGCACCGCGCAGCGTTTCTCCTGCTCGTACGAGGGGCTGTCCGAGGACGTGTCGATCGGCGACACGGTGCTGATCAACGATGGGGCCATCCGGCTCGAGGTGATCGCCGTCGAGGCAAAAGAAGTGCGGTGCCGCGTGAAGGTGGGCGGCACGCTCTCCGACAACAAGGGAATCAACCTGCCGGGAACGCCGGTCTCGATCCCGGCGCTGACCGCGAAGGACATCGAAGATCTCAAGTTCGGGCTGCAGCACGAGGTCGATTTCGTCGCGCTCAGCTTCGTCCGCAGCGCCGACGACATCCGGCTGATCAAGCGGTACGCGCCGACCACGCCGGTGATCGCCAAGCTGGAGAAGCCGCAGGCGGTGGACCGGGTGGACGAGATCGCGCAGCTCGCCGAAGGGGTGATGATCGCCCGCGGCGACCTGGGCGTGGAGATGCCGCTGGAGCGGGTCCCGCTGATCCAGAAGACCGCGATCGAGCGCACCAACTACTACGGCAAGATCGCCATCGTGGCGACTCAGATGCTCGAGAGCATGATCGTCTCGCCGCAGCCCACCCGCGCCGAGGTCAGCGACGTGGCCAACGCGGTGCTCGACGGCGCCGACTCGGTCATGCTCTCGGCGGAGACCGCCACCGGCGCGTACCCGGTCGAGGCGGTGAAGACGATGGCGTCCATCGTCGAGGAGGTGGAGCGGAGCGCCCGGTACCAATCGCTCCCGGGCCCTACCCTGGACCGCGGCGAGAGCACGTTCGCGACCGCGGTGGCGCGGGCCTGCGCCGCGGCGGCGCAGCAGCTCGGCATCGGCACCATCTGCGTGTACACGCGCACCGGCGAGACCGCGCGGCAGATCGCCGAGTACCGGCCCCAGGCGCGGATCGTCGCGTTCACCGCCACCGACACCACGTACCGCCGCATGGCGCTCTACTGGGGCGTGACCGCGCGGCGGGTCCGCAAGCCGTTCGAGACCACCGACGAGATGATCAGTAACATCGCGCAGACGCTGGTGGGCTCGGGCGAAGCGATGCGCGGGGAGGCGATCGTGATCGCCAGCGCGGTGCCGCCCAACCGGCCGACCTTCGGCGCCTCGATGATGCAGATTCACCGGCTCTGAAGCTGCGCCAGGTCCTCGCGGGCGAACTGGGCCTGGTCGCAGTCTTCGTCGGTGGCCTTCTCCAGATACTTTCGCGCCTGCGCCACGTCGTCCCTGGCGTGGAAGCGGCCGAGATAGTAGTTCGCCTCGCACTCCTCGTCCGGACCGGTGGCGGCGTCCAGGGTGGCGGCGTCCCGGGCCTCCGCGAGATAGGACCGCAACAGAGGCGCGGGCCACTTGTCCCTCTCGAGCCCGGCCGCGAACGCGCGCAGATCCTTCTGCGCCTCCACTTCGCGCCCCGCATTCCGCTGCAGCAGGAACAGCTCGAGTCGGGCGATCGGATCCCGTGACTTCCTGAGCAGCTGCTCCGCCCTCTCCTTCCGGTTGGTCTTTTCCAGCGCGCGCGCGCCGGCGATCAGCCCCAGCGTCCCTGCGCGGGGCACGGACTTCCCGATCTGCTTGCGCAGGTCCCGCGCCAACTGCTCGGCATCGAGGTCCGTGCCGGGGATGGGCGGCTTCGGGTGCGAACCTTCCGGCGCCGGCGGATGAGGAACCTCGGGCGGCTTGGGGTACTCCAGCACGATGGGCCCCTTCCGCCGCTGCTCGCGGATGGCTTCGCGCGCCGAGCGGCCGGCGCGCATGGCAGACGCCATCGCGGCCGCGATGGCGAGGAGCGCGACTCCGACGGCCACCCAGGTGGGCCTCTTCCAGCTCCTGGGCTTTGGCGGCAAGGTGACCGGCGCTCCGGGTTCCAGCGTGTCGAGAGCGCGCGCCAGCTCCGCGCCGTTCTGGAACCGCCGGGCGGGCGGCTTTTCCAGGCATCGCGCGACCAGCGCGGCGAGCGGCGGCGGAATGGCCGGGGGCAGCGGCGCGGGCTGCGCGTTCAAGGTGAGATGGCCCGACTCGATCAGCGACGCGCCGGGGAAGGCGCGCTTGCCGGAGAGCATCTCGTAGAGGATGGCCCCCGCGCTGAAGACGTCGCTGGGCGGGCCCGCCTTCTCCCCACGCGCCTGCTCGGGGGACAGATACCCGGGGCTGCCGAAGATGGCGCCGGTCACGGTCAATCCGGGGCCCTGCTCGTCGTCGCTGCTGAGCCGCGCCAGGCCGAAGTCGAGGATCTTGAGTCGGCCGTCGTCGGTGAGGAAGAGATTCTCCGGCTTCAGGTCGCGGTGCACGATCCCGCGCGCGTGCGCCGCCGCCAGACCGCGCGCGAGCTGCAGCGCCAGGCCCTGCACTTGAAGGTGCGGCAAACGCGGCCCCTCGATGACGGTGCGCAGCGTGTGTCCCTCGAGCAGCTCGGTGACCAGGAACGGCACTCCGTCCTGATCGCCCAGGTCGTAGACCGCGAGCACGTTGGGGTGCTCGAGCGCGCCGGCCGTCCGCGCCTCCTGCTCGAAGCGCAGGACGCGCGCCGGATCGTGAGCGGCGGTCACCACCTTGACCGCCACGCGCCGGCCGAGCTTCTCGTCGCGCGCCACCAGCACGCGGCCCATGCCGCCCTTCCCCAGCTCTCGCTCGAGGCGGTAGCGGCCGGCGAGGAGCGCGCCGGGCGCGAGCTCGACCGGCACCTCCGGCGGATGCGGCGTGGGAAGGGTGGGCTTCCGCGGAGTGGCCGGCGTGGGCGCGCGCTCCGCCGGGGCCTGCGTGCGCACGAACCCGTGGCGGGTGAGATCGTAGAACCAGGAGACCACGAAGGTGGCGATGAAACCCGCTGCCGCCACCCAGATCAGCGCACGCACGGTCCAGGCGGGCAGATCGAGGTTGCTGCGCAGGATGTCGGCCAGCTGCAGCGTGCCGGCTGCCGCCACCGCGTAGGCGGTCAGCGCGCCGAGCACGCCGCGCCGCCGCAGCTCGCCGAAGAAGCCGGTCACTTCACCTGGTGGGCGATGACCTTGTCCTTGATCTTGTCGTACGTCGCCTTGGGGATGATCTTCTTCTCGACCAGCTCGTCCTTCGCCTTGTAGGGGCGGCCCTCGATGATCTTCTTCGAGTACGCGTCGCCGATGCCGGGCAGCTCCTTGAGCTGGGCTTCGGTGGCGGTGTTCAGGTCCAGCTTCTCGACCTTCTTCGACGCTTTCTTCTCCGCCGGCTGCGACCTGGCCAGCGCGATCGAGGGAGCGGCGAACGCCAGCGCCACGGCGATGGCCAGGGCGCGCAGGAGCCTGATCATGTCGGACCTCCGGGAGGAAGGCAGTGCCGCGCCTTCCTTAGCATGGCGGCTACTCCAGCAACGAGGCGCAGCGGGCCACCCGCTCCATCGCCTTGCGGATGTCCGCTTCGGAGATCGCGAACGACAGGCGCAAGTAACCCTCGCGGCCGAAGGCGCTCCCAGGGACGGTGGCGACGCCGAACTCCTCGAGGAGCAGCTCGGCCAGGCGCTGGGTGGTCGCCAGGGGCTCGCCCCGATACTTGCGCGAGAGCAGGCCGGTGAAGTCGGCGAACACGTAGTACGCGCCGTCGGGAGCGTGGGCCTGGACGCCGCGCACCTGCCGGAGGAGCTGCACCATCAGCTGGCGCCGCTTCTCGAACTGGACGCGCATCGCCTCGACCGGCTCCTGGGGACCGCGCAGCGCGGCCACCGCGGCGTACTGCGAGAGCGAGCTGGGGTTGGACGTGCTGGCGTCCTGCACCTTGTTCATCCCCGAGATGATCTCCGCGGGCCCGCACGCCCATCCGAGCCGCAGGCCGGTCATCGCGTAGGCCTTGGAGCAGCCGTTGACCAGCACCGTGCGCTCTTTCAGCTGCGGCGCGATCTCGAGGATGTTGGTGGCCTTCACGCCGCCGTACACCAGCCGGCCATAGATGTCGTCCGACACGACGACCACGCGCGGGAACTTCTCCAGCGCGCGGGCGATGCCGCGGATGGTCTCCGCGCTCCAGACCGCTCCGGTCGGATTCGAAGGGCTGGAATACATGAACAGCCGCGTGCGGGGCGTGAGCAGCCGCTCGACGTCCTCGGGGCGCGGGGCCCAACCGTCCTCCTGGCGGAGCATGAGGTCCACCGGCTTCGCCGCGGCCAGCCGTACCATCTCCGGGTAGCTGACCCAGTAGGGATTGGGGATCACCGCCTCGTCGCCCTCGTCGAGCAGCGCCATGCAGGCGTTGTAGAGCGCCTGCTTGCCGCCGGAGGTGGCGATGATCTGCCCCGCCGGCCAGCGGACGCCGATCTCCTTGAACATCCAGTCGGAGATCGCCTCGCGCAGGTCCGCGATGCCGTTGGACGGCGTGTACTTGGTGTAGCCCTTCCGCAGCGCGTCGGTCACCGCCTCCGCGACGTGAGGAAAGACGGGAAAGTCGGGCTCGCCCACCGAGAGGGAGACGATGTCCTTGCCTTCGCGCCGGAGCTGGATGGCACGCGCCGTCATCGCCATGGTGGCGGACGGCTTGACCGCATCGAGACGCCTGCTCGTCACTTGAACCTCTTCTTCAGGGCCAGAAGGACGTTCGGCGGCACCAGCCCGCTCACGTCGCCGCCCAGCCGCGCTACGTCCCGGACGAAACGACTGGAGATGTAGAAGTAATCCTCCCCGGTCATCATGAAGAGCGTCTCGATGCTGGGATCGAGCTTGCGGTTCATGTTGGCCATCTGGAACTCGTACTCGAAATCGCTCACCGCGCGCAGGCCGCGCAGGACGGCGTTCACGCCCTGCTCCTGGGCGAACTTGACCAGGAGCCCCGAGAACGTCTTCACCTGCAAGCGCGAGTCGCCGTCGAAGGCCCCTTTGAGCAGCTCCACCCGCTCCTCGACGGTGAAAAGGGCGTCCTTGGCGGGGTTCTTCAGGACCGCCACGATCAGGCCGTCGAACATCTTCAGCCCGCGCTGGATGATGCTCAAATGCCCGTTCGTGGGCGGGTCGAAGGAGCCCGGATAGACGGCGATCCGCGGCGGCATCGGCCCGGCATCCTGCGGAAAAGCCGGCGGAACGTCAAATTTGTCCTACAGAGGACTGAAGCGTGCGCCCGCCGGGCGGCGTGTCCAACGTTGCGGCCACATGCGCAACGCACCCTGGTGGACGGCAGCGATCGTGATGTTCGGTTGTGCGCAAGGCGGACCCGGCGGAGACCCGTCGGCGGACGTGGTGGTCGGCGTGGGGAGCCCCGCCACTCCCGAGCCGGACGCCGGCCCGGAGCCCGCAACGCCCGATGCCGGTTTCCGCGCCTGCGACCCGCAGATCGCCGCCGGCGACGGCGTTCGCATCTCGGACACGGGCGCGTGCCCGGGCCTCCTGCCCGCAAAGGCCGACTGCGCCGCCGAGCTGACGCTCTGCTCGGGGGGAACGCAGGCCAACGGCACGACCGTGGCCGGCGCGACCAGCGACGGGCGTGGTTCCGTCGTCCTCTCCTGCCACCGCGCGGACGTCGGACCTCCACTCGTCAACGCGCTGTTCCTTCCCACGCAGGCGGGCTTCGTCTCCAAGGCTGGCCTGGGCGTCGACGTGAAGCCGCTGGCGGACGGATTCGTGGCGTCCTCGGGTTCGTACCTGCTGCCGCCGCCCCAGTACGACTTTCTCGCCCACGACGGGGACCTGCGCACGGAGCAGCAGGGAGGGACGCTCTTCGCCTCCGCCTCGCGCGCCGTGATCCTGCGCGTGGAGGGAGGACAGCTCGTGGCGCAGTCGTTCACGGCTGACGGCGCTGCCGCCGCCAAGGCGGTGGTTGGCTCCTACGCCGGGTCCGCGGGCAGCCTGATGCTGGGCGGCGCCATGAACGCGGCCGGCGAGACCCTGGTGGTCTGGCGGGTGTACGGCGATGCGAACGCGAGCGCGCGCTGGCTCGCATCGGACGGAACCGTCTCTACCCCGGCATTCCCGATCGCCGGCTGGAGCTCGAGCGTCCCCCCGACGGCGGCGCTCGCTGGCGGCGCCATCGCCGTCGCCGCGGAGCCTCCGAGCGGCGTCTCGACCGTGCGCTGGCGCGGCGTGATCGGCCGCGGCGAGACGGCCGAGCGGACCGCTCCTTCCTGGCTCGCGTCGCGCGCCGGGTTCTTCCTCCTGCCGGGCGGCAAGGCGATGGCCTTCGGCAGCGAGATCGTCGGGCCCGACGGCACCCTCTGCGGGACCGTGGATCTCGGGGCGCCGCTGGTCGGGGTTGGCGTCGACGGGACGGTCTTCACCGCGCGCAGCACGCGGACGTTCCGCATCTATCCCCGGCTGTTCGAGTAGATCAGCACGCGCGTGTCGCCGTAGCGCCTCTCGTCGTCCAGGGCGAGCCCCGGGGGCGGTACGGGCGCCGTCTCGCGCCAATCGGTCTCCAGCACCACGCGCGCGCCGGACGCCAGCAGATCGCCCGACTGCAGGCCGTCGAGCGTCGCCTGCGCGGCGCGCAGCGCGTACGGCGGGTCGGAGAAGACCAGGTCGAACCTCTCGCCGCCCACCTCCCGCAGCGCACCGGGCAGCTCCCCGCGGACCACCTGGCAGCGCGCGTCGTACCCGAGCGCCGCCAGGTTGTGGAAGATCACCCCGCAGGCGCGCGCGTCGCTCTCCACCAGGACCGCCCGTGCCGCTCCGCGCGAGAGCGCCTCCAGCCCCAGGGCGCCCGTCCCGGCGTAGAGATCGAGGATCGCGAGGCCGTCCATCCGCTGGCCCAGCGCGTCGAACAAGCTCTGGCGCACGCGATCCGCGGTGGGCCGCGTGCGGCTGCCGGGTACGGACCGCAGCGGCCGCCCGCGCGCCTCGCCGCCGACGATCCTCACTCTTCTCCCTGGTGCAGCGCAGCCGCGGCAGCGATCAACCGCGCCGACGTTCCCTGCGCTCCCGCCTTGCGGAACAGCTCGAGCGCCTCGAAGCAGCAGAGCGCCTCGAGGCGCTCCTGGACGTCCGGCGGCAGATCGCGCAACAGCCGCTGGTGACGCGCGGCGGCCTGCTCCAGCGTGGCCCCCTTCTCGTCGGCCCAGGCCTGCAGCCCCTCCCAGGTCGCGGCGGGGGCCGCCTTCCGCAGCGCGCGCAGGAAGGGACCCGCGGCGACGAGCTGCCGCAACCCCCGGTGCGGAGAATCGGCGACGGACTCGGTTGCGGTGGAGAGCGCGGTATCGCCCAGCTCCGCGGCCAGCGCCGCCGTCTCGTCCTCCAGACCCGTGATCCGGACCGCGCTGGGCGAGGCTCCGCGCGAACGGAGCTGCCGGGCCAGCTCGGCCGCGGCCCGTGCGCCTCCGAGCGGGACGATCTCCAGGCCCAGCTCCATCTGGACCACCGGGCTCGCCGCGAGCGCGGCGTCGCGGGCGTCCTGCTGCGTATCGGCCGCCGCCAGCGAGACGCCGGTGAAGCCGGCTTCGATCTCCCGCTGCACGCGCTCCCCGTCCGGTACGGCGCTGCCGGCGCGCGGAGGCTCCTTCAGCAGCGCCAGTGGTCCGAGGAACGGCAGTTCGCCGGCGCCGGCGAACGCCGCGTCCGTGAACGCCAGGTCGTCCCGGGCCTCCTCCGGCCCTCTTTCCTCGGCCGCGCCGGATGGCCGGACCAGCAGCAGCGGCGCCGAGGCGTCGCGGGCCGCCCGCGCGAAGCCGGCGATGGCCGCTGGAGCGGGAGCGACGAGCGCGACCAGCATCAGGTCCTCGCGGGCGGCCGCCCGGAGCAGCTCGCGCGCGCTCATCACCAGCAGCTTGCGTCCTCCCAAACGCGCCACAGCCTTCGCCGGGCGGCGGGACCAGACGAGCTGCACTGGGTTGACGGAACCCATCTCGATTCCTCGCGCCGGGGAAGACCCGTGCCAGAGCGTAGCCGCACAGCCGCGCCTCCGGCGCAGCGGCTAATGAACGACCTCCTCGTGCCGGTAGTCCTCGCTCTCGAACTGGATGGTGGTGTGCTCGATGGCGAACCTGTCGCGCAGCACCGCCTTCGCGTCGATGAGGATCTCGTCGTGGCTGCGGCAGTCCGGTCCCGGGCAAGTGACGACGATGTGGCAGGAGAGCGCGACCAGCCCGCTGGTGATGGTCCAGACGTGCAGGTCGTGCACCGCCGACACGCCGGGGACGCTGGCGATGGCCTCCGACACCTCGCGGATCCGGATGTGCCCCGGCGTGCCCTCGAGCAGGACGTGCAGCGCTTCGCGGCAGAGGCGGATGGCGCTCCAGACGATGGTTCCCGCGATCAGGAAGCTGACCACCGGGTCCACCATGAGGTTTCCGGTCCAGGCGATGAGCAGCGCCGAGACCAGCACTCCCACCGAGTTCAGCAGATCCCCGGCCAGGTGGAGGAACGTGGAGCGCAGGTTCATGCTCCCGCGCTCGCCGGTGTGAGTGATCCACATCCCGGCGGCGTTCAGCACGATCCCGAGGCAGGCGAGCAAGGCCATGGTGCGCACCTGCACCGGCTCCGGATGCCGCAGGCGCTGGAAGCCCTCGAGCGCGATGCCGGCCGCGATGCCGAAGAGGACGGCCCCGTTGACCAGCGCGGCCAGGATCTCCAGCCGGTGATAGCCATACGTCCGCTTGGCGTCCGCCGGCCGCGCGCCCACCCGGAGCGCGAACAGCGAGAGCGCGATCGCGCCCACGTCGGCCATCAGATGTCCCGCATCCGACAGGAGGGCGAGGCTGTTGGAGACCCAGCCGCCCAGCGCCTCGGCGACCATCGCCACCGCGGTGACCGTCAGCGCGATCGTGAGCCGCCGCTGTTCGCCCTCCCGCGCCGGAGCGTGGGGATGCGCAGGGTCGTGATGCTGGTGCGCAGGGTCGTGCATTCGCCTCGATACTAATGCCCGGGGGCGCCTGCTTCCAGCATCCAACCTGGGTTAACCTTGGGGCATGCAGAGAGAGCTGCACGGCACCGACTCCGGTTTCGCCGAGGGTGCGGACGGCACCCGCATCTACTGGTCGGCAGTGGGCAGCGGGGAGCCCGCGCTGGTGTGCTGCGACGGCATCGGCTGCGACGGGTTCGCCTGGAAGTACATCGTGCGCGACTTCGCTCCCCGGCATCGCGTGATCCGCTGGCACTACCGCGGGCACGGCCGGAGCGGGATCCCCTTGGATTGCAGCCGGGTCGGGTTCGACGACATCTCGTCAGATCTGATGTCGGTGCTGAAGGCGACCGGGACCGCGCAGGCCGTGCTGTTCGGCCACTCGATGGGCGTGCAGGTCGCCCTGGAGCACCACCGCCGGCAGCCGGAACAGGTCCTCGGGCTGGCCCTGATCTGCGGATCGCACGGGCTGCCGCTGGACACCTTTCACGACAGCAAGGCCCTCAAGATCATCCTGCCCTCGATGATTGCCGCCGCGGGGAAGTATCCCCAGGCGATGGAGCTGATCTGGCGGCTCACCGCCGGCGGCGAGCTGGCGTATCAGATCGCTACACACGTGGAAGTGAACGGCAAGCTCGTCCACCGCGAGGATTTCGCGCCCTACTTCCGGCACCTCTCCAGCATGGACCCGCGGCTCTTCCTCGGCATGCTCAGGCACGCGAGCGAGCACACCGCCTACGATCACCTACCGGAGGTGAAGGTGCCCACGCTGATCGTCGCCGGCACCGACGACACGTTCACGCCCTATTGGCTCAGCGAGGAGATGCAGGCGCGCATCCCCAACGCGGAGCTGCTCACGGTGCCCGGCGGCACCCACGTGGCGCCCATCGAGCACCCCGAGCTGATCACGCTGCGGCTGGAGAAGTTCCTGGCCACCATCCCGGCCCGCCGCGCCGCCACCGCGCTGCGCACCGCCTGAGATGCGCGAACAGCGCGCTCTGCTGGCGCTGCTCCTGCTCGCCGCGCTTCCCGCGGCGGCCCTCGACCCGCGCTTCGACTGGGCGACGCTGGAGACGCCCCACTTCGAGGTCCACTACCACCAGGGCATGTACCGGTACGCGCAGAGGGCCGCCCGGGCCGCCGAGCTGTCCTACGAGCGCCTCGTTCCGCTTCTCGATCACCAGCCTTCCGAGCGCACGCAGATCGTCGTGCAGGACGACACCGACTTTGCCAACGGAAACGCCAGCCCGGTCCTCTACAACCTGATCCACGCCTTCGCCGCGCCGCCCGATTCGCGGAGCACGCTCGCCGACTTCGACGACGACGTCTACGAGCTGATCTCGCACGAGTACACGCACATCCTGCACCTGGACACCGTGCTCGGGCTGCCGGGAGCGGTGAACGAGGTGTTCGGCAAGATCTGGATCCCCAACGGCATCCAGCCCATCTGGTTCATCGAGGGGATCGCCACCTTCGCGGAGAGCGAGGTGAGCAGCGCGGGACGCGTGCGCTCCTCGGAGCAGGACATGGTGGTGCGCGCGGAGGTGCTGGCGGCACGGCTGCCGCCGATCGACAAGCTCTCCAACGCTTACCTCGACTGGCCGCGGGGGTTCGGGCAGTACACGGTGGGCTCGCGGTTCCTCGACTGGATCCGGGACGAGTACGGCCTGGGGGCACTGCGCGATCTCTCCCACGACTTCGGCTCGCGGCTGATCCCGTTCGGGATGAGCTTCAGCTCCGAGCGCGTCACCGGCAAGAGCTACCTCGACCTGTACAAGGAGTTCGCCGCCAGCGAGCTGCAGCGGGCAGAGCAGCTGCGCGCGGAGGTGCGAGCCGCGGGCGAGACCGTCCTCGAGCCGCTCACGCACCTGGGCGAGTGGGTGCGCACTCCCCGCTGGAGCCCCGACGGCAAGACGCTCTACTACACGAACGCGGGACCGCACCGGACCGCGGAGGTCCGCGCCCTCGAGCCGGGCCCCTGCTGTGGCCCGCCTTCCGCGATGGCCGACGCGGTCCGGCCCGGCGACCTGCGCGTCGCGAACCTCTGGTCGGACGGCAACGGGGACTCGACGCTGGCCGTCGCGCCCGACGGGCGCGTGATCTACGCGCGCGCGCAGATCTACCAGGAGTTCGAGAGCATCCAGGACCTCTATTCGGTCGGTCCGAGAGGCGGCGACGAGCGGCGCCTCAGCCGCGGCCTGCGCGCCCGCAGCCCCGACGTGGGCCCGGACGGAACCCTCGCCTTCGTCTGGCGCCGGCCCGGCGGCCGGACCGCGATCGCCGAGCTCACCCCGACCGGTCCTCGCGTGCTCTTCGAGGATCCCTCGGCCGAACCGGTGGACAGCCCGCGCTTCTCTCCCGACGGGACTCGCGTCGCGTTCCTCCATCACCGCGAGGGTGCCTGGGACCTGC
Source organism: Myxococcales bacterium (assembly GCA_035635635.1). Lineage (GTDB taxonomy): Bacteria > Myxococcota > Myxococcia > Myxococcales > 40CM-4-68-19 > 40CM-4-68-19. Next base: position 20,688 of record DASQAS010000027.1, read on the forward strand.
GGATCGTGGATCGCGCCTCGCTGGCGGTCACCGACGTGACGCACGACCGGGCGCTCGACCGCGATCCGGCCTGGACCGCCGACGGACGGTGGCTCCTCTTCAGCAGCGACCGCACCGGCATCTACAACGTCTACGCCTTCCGGCCCGGAGAGCTACGCCAGGTCACCAACGTGGTGCTCGGCGCATTCGATCCGTCGCCTTCCCCGGACGGGTCCCAGCTCGCGCTCGTGGCGTACAGCGCGGAAGGCTACGACGTGGCCCGGATGCCGCTCGACCCGGCGTCCTGGCGTCCCGTCACGGGACCGTCGCTGGCCGACTTGCAGCGGCCGAAGGTGACGCCGCTGCCGCCCGAGGAGGTCTATCCCGCCCGTCCCTACTCGCCCTGGGAGACGCTGCGGCCGCACTTCTGGCTGCCGTACTTCGCGCTGGACGCCTACGGCAGCACCGTGGGCGCGCTGACCGCCGGTTTCGACGCGCTCGACCGCCACGAGTACGCGGCCGCCCTCTGGTGGAGCCTGAGCGGGGCCGAGCCGGGATGGGACCTCTTCTACATCAACCATTCGTTCTATCCGGATCTCCAGCTCGAGCTCTTCCGCGACCTGAACTCGCCGCAGGCGGCGGGGGGACTGAACGCGCCCGGCTACTACTACGAGCGGACCGTGGGCGGGGTTGCGACCGCGACCTTCCCCTTCTCGCAGATCGAGCGCAGCCACGCGGTCTCGATCGCGTACGAGCTGCAGAACCTCTCCGTCGACCAGAACCCGCTCGGCGTCCCCACCTCGCCCGGGCTGCTCGCGGCGGCGACCCTGGAATGGTCGTACTCCGACGCCCGCCGATTCGTGCAGAGCATCTCGTCGGAGCAAGGCCAGCGGTTCTCGGTCGCGCTGCGCCTCTCGGGGCGGGCGCTGGGGAGCGACTTCAGCTTCTGGCAGGCGACCGCCTCCGCCTCGAAGTACTTCGCGATGCCGTTCAGCAGCCACGGCGTCCCCTGGCACCAGGTGCTGGCCCTGCGCGCGTCGGCCGGCATCGCCGACGGCGATCTCTCCAACCGCCACGACTACTTCCTCGGCGGGTTCCAGCAAGGCGACGTGGTGCGCAGCGTGATCAATCCCGCGAACGCGCCGGTGCGCATCCTCCGCGGCTTCGTGCGCGACGCCTTCCACGGCACCGCGTACGTCCTCGGCACCGCCGAGTACCGCTTCCCCATGCTCACCATCGAGCACGGCGCCTGGACGCTCCCCGTGTACCTGCGCCGCCTGCACGGCGCCGTGTACACCGATGTGGGCGACGCGTTCACCCCCGACGAGAAGGACTTCAAGCTGCACGCGGGGGCCGGCGGTGAGCTGCGCGCCGAGGTCGTGCTGGGGTGGATCCTGCCCACAGACGTGCGGCTCGGATGTGCGCACGGGCTCGAGCACTCTTCGCTCGCGATCCTCGACTGCTACGTGGCGCTCGGCGGAGTCTTCTGAGCCGGCGCCTCGGCGAGCTTCCGCACCTCGTCGGTGAGCGAAGACAGCGACACCTCGTGCTGCGACCCCGTCTTCAGCTCCTTCAGCTTCGCCCGGCCGGTCTGCAGCTCCTGCTCGCCCAGCACCAGCGCGAACCGCGCCCCGAGCGCATCGGCCCGCTTGAGCTGGTTGCCCGGATTCGCCTTGCGGAAGCTGACCTCGGCTGCGAGCCCGGCGGCCCGCAGCTGCTGCGCGAGCTGGTCGGCGTGCGCCGCCTCCGCGTCGCCGAGCGGCGCGATGAACACCACCGGCCGGACCGCGCGCTCCTTGCCCTGCTGTGCCAGGAGCAGCGCCATCCGCTCCACGCCCGCGGCGAATCCGATCCCGGGAATGTCCGGCCCGCCCAGCTCCTTCACCAGCCCGTCGTAGCGGCCGCCACCCGCCACGGTGCTCTGGGATCCGAGCCCGGACGTGGCGATCGCCTCGTACGTCGTGCGCGTGTAGTAGTCGAGGCCGCGAACCAGCTTCGGGTCGAGCACGAACTCGACGCCGAGCCGGCCCAGCATTTCCTGCACGCCCTGGAAGTGGACCTTGCAGGGCTCGCAGAGGAACTGCTCCATCTTCGGCGCGCCGGCCGCGACCTGCTGGCACTTCGGGTTCTTGCAGTCGAGCACGCGGATGGGGTTGGTCTCGATCCGCTTCTGGCAGTCCTCGCAGAGCTCGCTCGCGCGCGAGCGCAGATACGCCTGCAGCGCCTCCCGGTACTTCGGCCGGCAGGCCGCGTCGCCCAGCGTGTTCAGGTGCATCTCGAACGGGATCTCCAGCGTCCGCAGCCACCGGAAGAGCAGCTCGATCTGCTCCGCGTCGATGCGCGGGCCGGGGCTGCCCAAGGCCTCGATCCCGATCTGCGTGAACTGCCGGTAGCGCCCGCGCTGCTGCCGCTCGCGCCGGAACATCGGCCCGAGGTACCACCACTTGGTCTCGGGCTCCTGCTGGTTGACGTTGTGCTCGATGTACGCCCGGACCAGCGAGGCGGTGTTCTCCGGCCGCATCGTCACGGAGTCGCCGCGGTCGTCGAAGGTGTACATCTCCTTGCCGACGATGTCGGTGACCTCGCCGATCCCGCGCACGAACAGCTCGGTCCGCTCGAGCACCGGCGTCCGCGCCTCGCGATAACCGTAGAGCGGGAAGAGGTCGCGCGCGGATTGCTCGACCAGGTGGAAGTGCCCGATCCGCACCCAGGGATCGTCGTCCTTCAGGTAGGTGTCGATGGGGAGCACGTCGCGCGTGCCTTTCACCCCGCGGATCTTCTGGCTCATGATCCTTCCAGCGGCTCGCCCAGGCGGATGGACGCGCCCGGCCGGAGCCCCGAAGCGAGCTTCACGCCGGGAGCGAACAGCACCACCACCGTGGATCCCATCTCGAAGACCGCCAGCTCGGCTCCCTTCGCGACCCGGATCGGCTGCTCGTACATCTTCCGCGCGGGCTGCCGCGTCCTGCGCGCGTTGGTCACCACGTCGTCGTAGAGGGCGCGGATGCGCCCCACGTTGGTCGCGCCGATCGCCACCACCCCGCAGGGACCTCGCACCGTGGAGAGGAACGTGGTGAGCCGCTCGTTCACGCAGAAGAGCTTCTCCACGTTGCGCAGCCCGATCGGATTCACCGGCCAGAGCTGCCCCGGCATGTTCACGTAGCCCTGGATCGACCCGCCCAGCGGCGCGTGGATGCGGTGGTAGTTGTAGGGCGCGAGATAGATGGTGCAGAACGAGCCCCCGGCGAACGGGCGCGCGTCCTCCTCCGCGCTCGGGCCTCCGATCAGCTCCGCCAGCGTGTAGTGCTTCCCCTTGGCCTGGTACAGCCGCGAGTCGACGATGTCGCCCAGCTCGCCGACCGTGCCGTCCACCGGGCTGACGGGCAACGGCTCGCCGGGCGCGATCGGCCGGGCTCCCGGCTTCAGCCGCCTGGTGAAGAACTCGGTGAAGGTGGAATAGTCCTCGATCGGCCGCTCGGCCTCGCTGGCGTCCACGCCGTACTTCCGCGCGAAAGCGCGGATGGCGGCGCGCACCACCGGCCGCGGCGCGCTGGCGCGACAGGCGGCGCCCACGGCGCGCGAGAGCGTGTTCTTCGGCAAGAGGCGAAGCAGCGTGTACGACAGCTCGGCCATCGGGCTGCGTTGTGTAGCAGGGCGTGCCGGCGAACGCTATTGCTGCTGTGCCTGCGGCGGCGAGGCGGGAACCATCCCCTGGGGGACCGGCTGACCCGGGTAGACCACGTGATACTGCGGGCCCGTGTCAGCGGCCTTCGGCGCCGGCTTGGGCGCAGGAGGCGCGGCCTTCGCCTGCGCGCCGGGGGCCGGGGCGGCGGGAGGCGGGCGTGGATCGTCCATGCGCCGGTAGACCTTGTTGTTGACCACCAGCACGATCTGGCCGGACAGGCCCGGCAGCTTCGCCTTGCAGGCGTCGGACGCGACCGCCCGGTAGACAGTGCCCGTCACGCCTGTGCCCTGCTCGGTGAAGGGCTCGTTGGGAGCCAGGCACCCGCCGCTCGACGCGGTCAGCTCCGCCAGCGAGGCGCCCGGGCCGAAGGGATCCCCCCCTTGAGTCCCCGCGTCGGTTTCCAAGGCCGCGAACATCTTCGAGGTGTCGAAGTTCGTCACCGGCGCGGGCGGGCGGACCGCCGCGGTCGCCTTCTCGCGCTCGGCGCGATCCCGGACCAGGGCATCCTTGCCGCGCTCGATGGTCCCGAGCAGGTTCTGCGCGGGCTGCGCGTCGGACGATCGCGAGTCGACCGCCCGCAAGAGCGCAACCACCTCGTCCATCCTCGGGTCGCCGTAAGCGTCATCGAGTTGGGTGGCGTAGAGCTGCTGGTAGAGAGTGAAGGCCCGCTGGTAGTTCGCGTCGGGGCCCGTGCTCCTGCGGCAGCCGGCCCACAGCACCACCGCCAGGATGCAGATCGCCGCGCGCCGGGACAAGGCCGTTCCTCCTCGCAAGAGAACCGCCCTCGACGCTAGCATGGCCACCCGCGCCGGGCAGGTTTCTAGCCGCGGCCGCCGAAGGCGGCTGAGCGGCTACTTCTGAGCCCAAATCGAGAGATTCAGAAGCGGGTGGTGAGGCTGACGGAGTCTGCGCTCAAATCCCACCAGAGCAGCCCGCCGCCGGCCGCCGTGAGCACCGCGGCCGCCACGTAGAACCCCCGGGCCAGGTTGGTGTTCTGGTCGGCGTCGAGACTCCGGGGCGCGTCCCTGCGCTGGAGCTGGTTGCTGGCGGCGAGCCCGGGTAGATCCGACGCGGTCGAGTAGGCCGCCTTGGCGTGGAACGCCAAGCCGATCACCGCGCTCGCCACGCCCGCGCCAAGCATTCCGATCGCCGCCGGCCGCACCCAGGCCGGCTTGTGCTGCGAGGCCTCCGCCAGTGTGGGGAGGGCGGCCGCGGGCAGCGAGACCACCTGCGCGGCGCCCAGCTCGATGTGCGCGTCCGTCGTCTTGCCGAAGCGCACCTCGACGAACGTGCTCGTCTCCTGGTCCTTGTCCTGGACGCGCACCACGTGCTGGCCGGGCAAGAGGCCCTCCAGCGGGCGCGCCAGCGGCAGCGTGCCCAGGGGCTTCCCGTCGACGAACAGGAGGGCTCCGGACGCGCCGGGCACCTCCACGCGCAGCGACCCGACGAAGCGCGACGGCGCCAGAAGCTGCACGGCCGTCTCGCGCACCGTCTCGATCAGCGCGTTCTGCGAGCCGCTCACCGGATGGGTGGCGCGCCGCAGCTCCTGCCCGGTCTTCGCGTCCAGGAGCTTGAGATCGATCATGAAGGCATCGCCGAACTGGCTGGTGGTTCCGACGATCAGCTGCCGGGCGCCGGCGTGCTGGGCGGCCGCCGCCGCGCAGGAGATCCGGGCCTCGCAGTCCGGCTCCCGCTTCAGGGCCTGGGCCACCTCGTTGGCGGGCGCGAGCCGCGCCTCCGGCAGGTTGGCCAGCTCGTTGCGCAGGGTGACTTCCAGGGCGTGCACGACGTCCGGCGGTGCACCCAGGGGGCGCAAGGGCAGGAGCGCGACGACCGGCGGGGTCGTCCCGGAAGCGGCGAGCAAGGCCATGGCGAGCACTGCCCACATGAGGCGATCATCCTCCCACCAACCCGGGCGGCGGCAAAATACGATTACAGCTACCCCGTCGTAAATGGCCGCGGTCCTGCACGGCTCCGCAAGGGGGCGTGACACCTTGACTTTCGAGGCGTCATTCCGCCGTGTGATTCGCGGGATGCGTGTGACGGCGGCGCGCTAGACTGGCGCGCATGTGCCGCCTCTTCGGCAGCCGCTCCCGCGACCGGGGCGGCGTTTCCCACGAGCTCTTCCACGGCGCCAACGCCCTGCGGGTGCAGAGCCGCGAGCATCCCGACGGCTGGGGCGTCGGCTGGTACGAGGGCAACGTCCCGCGGGTGATCCGCAGTCTCACACCCGCCCACGGCGACGCAGATTTCGAGAAGTTGTCCCACTTCGTCGCAGCCCAGACCGTATTGGCCCACGTCCGCAAGGCCAGCGTCGGGCGGGTGGCCCCGGAGAACACGCATCCCTTCCAGCACGGACCCTGGTTGTTCGCGCACAACGGAACGATCCCCGACTGGGAGCGCGCACGGGGGCCGCTGGAGGCCTCGATCGACCCCGCGCTGCGATCGAGCCTGCGCGGCGAGACCGACAGCGAGCGCTGCTTCCTGATCTTCCTCTCCCGGATGCGCCGCCGCTGCGACCTCGAGGACGCGGACGTGGAATCGGCGTCCGCCGCCCTGGCCGAGACGGTCGCGGCAGTGCGCGAGATCGCCGAGCGCTCCGGAGAGGAAGCGAGCACGACCTTTCTCGCCACCGACGGGCGGCTCCTGCTCGCTTGCCGGAGGCGCCGCACCCTCTTCCTCTCTTCGCCGGCGCCGGACGCGCGGGGGCGCTGCGGCTACGTCGCGATCGCCAGCGAGGATCCTGGCGAGCCGCCCCCGGGCGGCAAGCGCGCGTGGCGGCTCCTGCCCGAGGACGCGATGGTGGCGGTCGATTCCGACCTGCGGCTCAAGGTGGCGTCGTTGCTTCTGCCGTGACTTCGCAGCGCGCCCGGAACGAGCGCATCATCGTGGAGACCTCGTCGCGCACCTTGGCGAAGTGCTCGGGCGTGGCGAAGGCCACCACCTGGTAGGCGCGGTTGCCATCCGCGAACGCGCCCCGGTAGTACTCGAG
>DASQAS010000028.1:0-5345 GCA_035635635.1 Myxococcales bacterium
GCCGGGTCGATCCTCAGGATCTGCTCCCCCAGCAGCAGCAGATCCCCCGCCGTGACCGCAGCCTGGCCGTTGATCCGCACGAACGTGCCGTTCGCGCTGCCCAGGTCCTTCACGGCGAGCGATCCCTCCCCCACCGTGATCGTCGCGTGTTTGCTCGACACGTAGCCGTCGTTCGCGAAGCTGACGTCGCCCGTGCCGCGGCCGACCAGGTTCTCGCCGGGCTTGAGCGGATACACATCGCCCTCGCCGCCCCCCTCGAGCAACTGCACGACGCGCGCCGCGTAACCCGGATTCGGGCTCCCCCACACGGGCTGATCCGCCAGCTGCTCCGGTTCCTCGGGCATCCACTCGATCCGCAGGCGCTGGCGGCCGATGCGCAGCTCGTCGCCGGATTCGAGGGCGCGCTCCTTGAGCCAGAGGAAGACGCCGTTGGCGGTGCCCAGGTCCTGCACCACGAGCTGCAGGCCGTCGAAGCGGAAGACCGCGTGGATCGGCGCGATGAAGGGGTCCTTGTCGAGCTTCACCTCGGTGGGCTCGACGTCGCGGCCCACCCGGGTCTCGTCCTTCGTGAGCACGAAGTCGGCGCTGGTGCTGCCGTCGCGGGCGATGGCCGAGACGCGCGCGCGAGGCCGGGAAGGAGGAGCGGGCTTGGGAGGCGGCGAAGCCGGCCGGACCGCCTGCCCGGTGACGGGCTTGGGTGGAGGCGGAGGAACGGGGCGCGCCGCCGCCGGAGGCTTCCCGGGCGGGGGCGCTGGAGGCGCCTTACCCGCCGGCTTTGCCGCCGCCCCGGAAGGCGCGGACGGCGCGGCGGACGCGGCCGGCCTGGCTGCTCGGGAAGCCGGGCCTGCCAGTGCAGCCGGCTTCGACGCGGCCGCAGGGGCGGAGAACGGGACCGCCGTCGCTCCGAGCGGCGTCCCGCAGCGCGCGCAGAACTTGAACGTCGCCGCGTTCAGCGTCATGCAGTTCGGGCACTGCTTGGGCGGCGCGCCCTGCGCCAGCCGGGGCGAGCTGGCCTTGGCCGGGGCGGCAGCCAGCGGCTTCTGCGCGATGGTGGGAAGGCTCTCGTCCTCGCTCATCGGAGCGCCGCAGGACAGGCAGGACCCGACGTCCGTCTCGTTGTGCGCGCCGCAGCGGGGACAGTCCATGCAAGGGTTCTATGCCGCTGCCCGAAGAGGGGTCAAGGCGGCGACGCAGGAGGCTTTTTCGGCGTTGGAGAAAGTCCACCAGGTGTGCCATCGTCCCTCGCGGGAGGCCGGTTGCCGGCGAAGGATCCGAGCGGCGCACCATGCCCGCGCTGCGCCCGCGCGCTGCCGCCGGGAGTCGCCAAGGTCTGCGTCTACTGCGGCGCGGCCCTCGTCGCCGATCCGCGCATCGGCCAGGTGGTGGCGGGCCGCTTCCGGATCGAAGAGCTGATCGGTCAGGGCGGGATGGGCAAGGTCTACCGCGCCCGGCAACTCGGGCTGGACCGCGCCGTCTGCCTGAAGATGCTCAAGCCGTCGGTGCTCGAGGACCCCACCGTGGTCGGCCGCTTCGAGCGCGAGGCGATGGCCGCCAGCCGGCTGAACCATCCCAACAGCATCCAGGTCCTGGACTTCGGCCGCAACGACGCCGACGGGGCGCTCTACCTCGCGATGGAGTACGTGCAGGGCAAGGACCTCCGGGCGGTGCTGCGCGACGAGTGGCCGGTGCCCGAGAAGCGCCTCTGCCACATCATGGCGCAGGTGCTGGCCGCCCTGGGCGAGGCGCATGCCCACAACGTCATCCACCGGGACCTCAAGCCCGAGAACATCATGGTGGAGCAGCGGCGCAACCAGCCGGATTTCGTCCGCGTGCTCGACTTCGGCATCGCGCGGATCCTGGACAGCGATCTGCCCCGGCTGACCCGCAACGACGTGGTCTGCGGGACCCCGCAGTACATGGCGCCGGAGCAGGCCACCGGCGGTCAGCTCGACGCGCGCTGCGACCTCTACGCCGTGGGCATCATCTTCTACCAGTTGGTCACCGGGCAGGTTCCGTTCGACGGCCCGAGCAGCATGGACGTGCTCACCCGCCAGGTACACGAGCCTCCGATGCCGCCGCGGAAGCGGCAGCCGAAGGCCGTCATCTCGCCGCCGCTCGAGTCGCTGATCCTCCGGGTGCTCTCGAAGAACCCCGCGCAGCGCCCCCAGACCGCCGAGGAGTTCCGCCAGCTCGTCCTGGCGATCGCGGACCCTGCCTCGGTCCCTCCGCGTGCCCAGCCCATTCCGGCTCGCGCCACTCCGCCCAGGCCCGCCCCGGTCCGCCAGGATGCTCCCCGGGAGAGGCCGGCCGTCCGGACCCGCCGCGTCCGTCCCCTCGCGCTGGCCGCGGGAGCGGCGGCGGTCATCGTCGCCGGCCTCGCTCTGCTCCGCTGGTCGTCCTCGGTCAGCTCTGCGCCGCGAGTCGCGCTGTCGTCGCCGGTTCCGCTGCGCAATCCTGGCGAGGCCGCCGAGATGGTGCGCCGGTCGGTGGACGCGGAGACGGCGAACGATCTCCCGGCGGCACGCGACCTGCTTTTGAAGGCGATCGAGGCCGATTCGGACAATGCCGAGGCGCACTACCGGCTGGGCGCGCTGCTGCTCGGGTCGCAGCCGGAGCGGGCGCGGTCGGAATACAAAGCCGCGAAGCGGCTCGACACGGCAAAATACGGCGAGGCGGTGGACGCGGTCCTGAAGGGCCTCTAGCCGCCCTCAGGCCACTTCCAGGCGAAGCTGCTGCTCGCCCACGCGGACCACGTCGCCGGCCAGCAAGTCCACCGGCTGCTGCGGCCGCACCCGCAAGAGGACGCCCGAAGGCGCCTGGCCGAGGTCCGCCAGCGTGGCCGATCCGTCGTCGGCGACGCGGACCTCGGCGTGCTTCGGCCCGAGCAGCGCGTCGGCCGGGAAGTTCATGTCGCAGCCGGTCCGGCCGATGGCCAGCACTCCGGCCCGATGGCAGGTGCGGCCGGTCTTCGCGCCGGCCAGCACTTCGGTGACCCGGACCACCGCGCCCTCCGGACGGGTCGCGCCGAGGAACGGCGGATCGCCTTCCACGCGGGCCGGCAGCTCGATGGATCCCTCGAATCTGAAGAGACGCTCGCCGGCGACGAACAGGTCGCCGGGCTCGAGCGCCGCGCTCTCCCGGATCTTCACGTACACGCCGTTGGCGCTTCCTTCGTCCCGCAGGACCAGGCGGTCTTCCACGAACGTGATGGTGGCCGAGTGGGGCGCCAAGAACGCGTCCTCGCCGAGGCCGATGTGCGCCGCGGACCCGCCCAGGCTGTTCTCCAGATGGGCCAGCGGGAAGGCCGTCCCCTGCGCCGCGCCGGTCTCCAGCACGAACCGCGCCTCGAACGGAGGGGGCTGCTCCTCGGGCACCGCCTCTGCCACCTGCTCGGCGGGTACCGGCTCGTCGGCCGCGACCGGCGGGCTCTCCATGGTCGCGTCCTCGTACGTCTCGGCCGCCAGCTCCGCATCGACGTGGATCGAGGGCGGAGGCTGCGTGGGCGCCGCCTTCCTGGCGAAGGGCGTGCCGCAGTCGAAGCAGAATTTCGCAGCCGGAGGGTTCAGGGCGCCGCAGTTCCCACAGGGCTTGTCGGCAGGCAGCGGCATCGAGATCACCGGTTCCGGCGGCTTGGCCCGGCCCGGGGAAGCGGGTGCCGGCGGAGGACGCCGGGTCGGGATGGCCGGGCCTGCCGCCGCCGCGCCTCCCGGCGAGACCGGGACGGCGACGCGCGCACGCCCGGTCGACGGAGGCGGCGGGGCCATCCCCGCCAACGCGAACGGCGCGGGCGGGGTCTTGTCCTGGGGCGATCCGTTCCCGGAGCCTGCCATGATGAGGCCCGCCTCGGCGGCCTCCTCGTCGGAGATGGCGAGCGCGCGCAGCTCCTGGGACATGGTCTCCGGAGTCTGCGAGGGAGGCGTGAACGCTTCCGGCGGCGTCTTGTCGGCGGCCACCGTCGCTGCCGAGGCCGGCTGCGAAGACCCCAGCGGCGCTCCGCAGTTGCTGCAGGAATCCACCCCGGGCACGTTGTAGGCCTCGCAGCGGGGGCAGACCTCGCCGAGCGACGGGGGCGCGGCCTCGAACTCGATGGGAACCTCTTCGTCCCGCAGCGGCGCCCGGCACCGCTTGCACTCGGAAGCGAGGTCCTCGTTTTCCTTGCCACACGCCGGACAGGTAACCATGGGTGCGCGAGCATACGGGCCGCCCGGCGCATGGGTCAATGTGCGGACAACAGGGGCCGAATCACCCGCTGGCACAGCGCGTCGAAACCCGTTAGTTGAGGTTTGCTGGCGGATTTGTCACGGGGTACGCTGGCTGCTGCGCTGATGATTCGGCTCAATGACATCCTGGAAAAGGTCAGTGCGTACCACTCGGACGCAGATCTGGACCTCATCAAGAAGGCCTACGTCTACTCCGCCAAGGTGCACCAGGGGCAGATCCGGAAATCAGGCGAGCCCTACCTCGTCCACCCTCTGGAAGTCGCAGGCCTGCTGGCGGATCTAAAATTGGACGAAGCCAGCATCGTCTCCGGGCTGCTGCACGACACCATCGAGGACACCCTCGCCAAGCCGGAGGAGATCCGCGAGCTGTTCGGTCAGGAGGTGCTCGACCTGGTCGAGGGCGTCACCAAGCTGGGAACCTTCCAGTCCTCGCAGGCGGTCAGCGTCGAGGAGAAGCAGGCCGAGAACTTCCGCAAGATGCTGGTGGCGATGGCCAAGGACATCCGGGTCATCCTGGTGAAGCTGGCCGACCGCACGCACAACATGCGCACCCTGGAGCACATGCGTCCGGAGGCACAGCAGCGCATCGCCCAGGAGACCCTGGACATCTACGCGCCGCTGGCCAACCGGCTGGGCATCCAGTGGGTGAAGATCGAGCTCGAGGACCTGGCCTTCAAGTATCTCAAGCCGGCCGAGTACGCGGACGTCGAGACCCAGCTCGCCCAGAGCCAGAAGGACCGGCAGAAGTTCATCGCCGAGGTGGTCGAGCTGCTCGAGACCAAGCTGACGGAGGCGGGACTGCAGGCCGAGGTCCACGGCCGGCCCAAGCACGTCTACAGCATCTGGAAGAAGATGCGGAAGAACGGCCTCTCCTCGGTGACCCAGCTCCACGACGTGGTCGCCTTCCGCCTGCTCCTCAAGACGGTGCCGGCCTGCTACGAGGCGCTGGGCCTGATCCACTCGCTCTGGAAGCCGGTGCCGGGGCGCTTCAAGGACTACATCGCGATCCCCAAGCCGAACATGTACCAGTCGCTGCACACCACGGTGATCGGCCCCACCGGCGAGCGCATCGAGATCCAGATGCGCACCGAGGAGATGCACAAGATCGCCGAGGAGGGCATCGCG
>DASQAS010000029.1:0-19483 GCA_035635635.1 Myxococcales bacterium
GCATGCGCGTCTACTTGCTGGGCATCGCCGGCACCGGGATGGGATCCTTCGCCGGCCTCCTGAGAAAAGCCGGCCACGAAGTCTCCGGATCCGACGAGAACGTCTACCCGCCCATGAGCGACAAGCTCGCGGAGTGGGGCATCCGCGTGCTCACGCCGTACTCCGCCGAGCATATCCAGCCGAAGGACATCGATCTCGCCGTGGTCGGCAACGTCCTGCGCGCCGAGAACGTCGAGGCCAAGGCCATCCGGCGGCGGGGCGTGCCGCACATGAGCTTTCCGGAGGCGCTCGAGGAGCTCTTCCTCCAGACGCGGCATCCGGTGGTCATCGCCGGCACGCACGGGAAGACCACCACCACCTCGATCTGCGCGCAGGTGCTGATGCACGCCGGGCGCGACCCGAGCCTGTTGGTCGGCGGCGTGCCGCTCAACTTCAACGAGGGCTTCCGGCTGGGGCAGGGCGAGCACTTCGTGATCGAAGGCGACGAGTACGACACCGCCTACTTCGACAAGGGTCCCAAGTTCCTCCACTACCGGCCGCGCACCGCCATCTTCACCGGGGCGGAGTTCGACCACGCGGACATCTACCGCGACATGGCGCACTACGAGAGCGCGTTCGAGAGGTTCTTCGCGCTCCTGCCGCAGGACGGCTTCGTCGCGGCCTGCAGCACGTTCCCGAACTGGAAGCGCCTCGCCTCGTTCGCGAAGTGCAAGGTCGAGAGCTACAGCGCGCTCGACAGCGCCGAGGCCGACTGGCACGCCCGCTGGGTCAATCTCGGTCCCGAAGGCGCAAGCTTCGAGATCCAATTCAAGGGCGCCGTCGAGATCCGCGTCATCCTCCCCGCAGCCGGCCGCCACAATGTCGAGAATGCCTTGGGCGTCTACGCCGCCTGCCGCGCGCTGGGGCTGAAGCCCGACGAGATCGCCGCCGGCTTCAAGTCCTTCCGCGGCGTCAAGCGGCGGCAGGAGCTCAAAGGCGAGGTCCGCGGTGTCGCCGTGATCGACGACTTCGCCCACCACCCCACCGCGGTGCGCGAGACCATCGCCGCCGTCCTGGCGCAGTACCCGGGCCGTCGCCTGGTCGCCGTCTTCGAGCCGCGCAGCAACACCGCCATGCGGAAGATCCACCAGGACGAGTACGCCCACGCCTTCCGCGGCGCCGACGAGGCGATCATCAGCCAGCCGACCGCGATCGCCAAGGTGCCGGAGAGCGAGCGCATCGACGCGAAGCGGATGGCCGAGGACATCGGGAAGGCCGGCACGAAAGCGCGCTGGATGGAGTCGCCGGACGCCATCGTGGCTGCGCTGGCGAACGAAGCGCGCTCCGGCGACGTGGTCCTGGCGATGTCCAACGGCGCCTTCGGCGGCCTGCATGACAAGCTGCTCGAGGCGCTCGACTCGAAAAGCGCGGAAAACCAGAAAGCCTCGAGGACCGCGAAACGGACGAAAGCGACCCCATGACCTCCGCCGAGCTGCGCGACATCTGCGTCGCCGCCGCCGAGGCGGGCGCGCGGACACTGCGCGATCTCTACGACCGCCCGCGCGACGTCCAGTTCAAGGGCCGCATCGACCTGGTCACTGACGCGGACAAGGCGTCGGAAGAGGCCGTCCTCCGCGTGCTCCACGAGCGCGCGCCGGGCACCAGCATCCTCGCCGAGGAGAGCGGCGCGCAGGGAAGCGGGGACGTTCGCTTCATCGTCGACCCGCTCGACGGCACCACCAACTACGCGCACGGCCTGCCGATGTTCTGCTGTACGGTCGGCGCGGAGCAAGACGGCCAGCCCGTCGCGGGCTGCACGGTGGACCCGCTCCGCCAGGAGACCTTCCTCGCCGCCAAAGGCCAGGGCGCGCAGCTTCGGACCTCGAGCGGCTCGCGCCCCTTGCGCGTCTCGGCGACCGCCGAGCTCATCGACGCCCTGGTCTGCACCGGCTTCCCCTACGGCGAGCGCGACAAGCTCCCGCGCATGGTCGCAGCCTTCGGCAAGTTCACCGAGCTCTCCCGCGGCAGCCGGCGCCTGGGGAGCGCCGCCATCGACCTCGCCTACGTCGCGGCAAACCGGCTCGACGGATTCTGGGAGATGGGGCTCAAGCCGTGGGACGTCGCGGCCGGCATCGTGCTGGTCCAGGAAGCCGGCGGCGTGGTCTCGCGCTTCGACGGCTCACCACATCGGATGGCGGGCGGCGAGATCGTCGCCGCGCCGCCCGCGCTCCATCCGAAGATGCTGCAGGTCCTTCAGGCTACCGCTGGGCGCTGACGTCGTCGCGCCGGTTCTGCTTCCAGGCCTCTTCGTCGTGGCCCTGGGCCTTCGGCTTCTCCGCGCCGAAGCTGATGGCGGTGATCTGCGGCGATTGCACGCCCAGGCCGGCCAGGTACTTCTTGGCCGCATCGGCGCGCCGCTGGCCCAGCGCGAGGTTGTACTGCTCGGAGCCGCGCTCGTCGCAGTTGCCCTCGATCCGCACCTTGAGCTCGGGGTGCGCGTTCAGGACGTTGGCCACCGTGGTGAGCCTGTCCTGCGCGTCCTTGGTCAGGGTGGCGGAGTCGAACTCGAAGAACACGCTCACGTTGCGCAGCTGCTCGAGCGCCTTGTCCAGGTCGGCCTGGCCCTGGGCGTGGTACTGCTCGGCGGACGTGGGCGTCTTCTGTTCCTGCTGCTGCGCCTTGGACTGATCCTGCGTCGCGCTGGCGTCCGGCTTGGGCTTCTCGCCCGCGCAGGCGATGAGGCCAGCAAGGCCCACCACAAAGAGATGTCCTTTGATGTCGGACAGCTTCATGCTTCCTCCCGAAGGTTGCCGGCTAGAACCACCGGCCCGGACGGCGTATGCCCGGTCGCCTTCCCTTAGGCAAGGAAATTTACCCGAAAGTCGTTTGGACTCAAACGACTTTCTTCAGCGCTGGCGGACATCGGTAGATCGCGGCCGCCGAAGGCGGCTTGGCGACTACCTCCGAGGCGCTACCCTTTAAACAGTGCGCCGTCGTCCCGCGAGCGCCAGATACGCCCAGAGCACGATGATCGCGCCGATGATCGACGAGATCCATCCGCCCGGCGTGAAGCCCCACGAGCCGTCCGGCTGCGAGGCGCCACCGAACAGCGCGTGCCCGATCAGCCCGCCGACCAGCGAGCCGACCATGCCGAGGATAGCCGTAGTGAGCCAGCCCATGTGCTGCCGGCCGGGATAAATCGCGCGCGCCAGCAGGCCGATGACCAGGCCGAAGATGATGAAGCCGATGATTGACATGAGTCCCTGTTCCCCTTCGTAAGTGGTTTCCGGGAAGCGTAAGCACGCCGGGCTACCGCAGGTAGCGAAGCCGGCTGAGCGCTATCAAGACTGCCCCCAGGGCAGCGCCGAGCGCCCAGCCGGCCAGCACGTCGGTCGGCCAGTGGACGCCCAGGTAGACGCGGGAGATCCCCACCAGCACGGTGAGGGCCAACCCGAGGAAAGACAGCCGAGGCGCTCCCCAGGCGAAGATCATCGCGGCGGCCGCCGTGTTGCTCGCGTGCGCGGACGGGAACGACTGCCCGCTGCCACACCCGGCCGGGTGCTTGATGCGAAACGGGTCGACCTTGCAGGGGCGCGGGCGATCCATCAGAGGCTTCACTACGCGCACCGAGATCAGATCGGCGGCGCCGATGGCCACCACCAGCAGGATCGCAGCGAGCGCGCGATGGGGCGATTTCAGCCACAGATAGATGGCCGCCAGGGCGGCGATGGCGAGCAGGACGCCGGTGTTGGAGGCCGCCCGCATCACCTCGTCCAGCCAAGGAATGCCGGGCCGGTTCAGGGCCTGGAGCAGCTCCACGTCGATAGGGGGCGGGGGGGACAACCCGAAAACCGTAGCACTTTCCGCCTCGTGATGGCAGAAACTGGGCGGTCGCCTGCACCCCGGCGGCCGCGAGATGCGACCTTGGGTTATACAGGGCGCTCAAGGGAGAGTGCCGATGCCGCGGATGGTCAAGTGCGCAAAGCTCGGGAAGGATCTGCCAGGCTTGGAGTTCAAGCCCTGGAACAACGAGCTCGGCCAGCGCATCTACGAGAGCATCTCGCAGGACGCGTGGAAGCTGTGGCTGGAGCACTTCAAGATGGTCATGAACGAGTACCGGCTGGCGGGCGGCTCGGAGCAAGCCAACCAGGTGCTGTTCGACCAGGCGGAGAAGTTCTTCTTCGGCGAGGGCGCGCAGCTTCCTCCGGACTACAAGCCGCCAGCCGCGAAAGGCTGAGGTGCGCGGACCCGGCGAGATCCTCGTCGTGTCCTGCTACGAGCTGGGCCGGCAGCCGCTCGCCGCTGCTACGGCCATGGCCGCGCTGGAGCGCGCGGGGTTCTCGCCGGCAGCGCAGGACGTCTCGGTGGAGAAGTTGTCGGACCAGTTGCTCGCGCGAGCGCGTCTGGTGCTGGTCAGCGTCCCGATGCACACCGCGCTGCAGCTCGGCGTCCGGGTGGCGGCGCGGGCGCGGGTGGCCGGCGCGCAGGTTGCGTTCTTCGGCCTCTACGCGACGCTGAACACCGAGCATCTGCTCGCGCGCCACGGCGACTTCGTCGCGGGAGAGAACGCCGGGGAGCTGGTCGAGCTGGCGCGGGCCCTGGACGAGGGGCGCGCGCCGCAATCGGTGGAGCTGAACAAGCGCGAAGCGGCGGTGCCGTCGCGGAGCGCGCTGCCGGAGCTGGAGCGGTACGCGAAGCTCTCCTGGAACGGCGAGGAGCGGCTGGTCGCGTCGGTGGACGCCTCAAAGGGCTGCAAGCATCTCTGCCGCCATTGCCCCATCGTCCCGGTGTACCGGGGGCGATTCGTAGCGGTCCCCCGCGAGACGGTACTGGCGGACATCGAGCAGCAGATCGCGCGCGGCGCCCGGCATGTGAGCTTCGGGGATCCCGACTTCCTCAACGGGCCGACGCACGCGCTGCGGCTGGTCCGGGAGCTCCACGAGCGGTGGCCGGAGGCGACGTTCGACGCGACCATCAAGATCGAGCACTTGCTCGAGCACGCGGCGCTGCTTCCGGAGCTGGTGCGCGATGGTCTGATCTTCGTGACCAGCGCGGTGGAGACGCTCAACGACGCCGTGCTCGCCAAACTCGACAAGGGGCACACGGCCGCCGACGTCCCGCGGGCGCTGCGCGCGGTGCGCGAGGCCGGGGCGGAGCTGCGGCCGACGCTGCTGCCGTACACGCCGTGGACCCGCCTGGAGGACCTGCCTGCGCTGTTCGACTTCGCGCTCGAGCATGATCTCCTGGATGCGATCGATCCCGTCCAGTACACCCTGCGGCTGCTCCTGCCGCCCGGGTCGCTCCTGCTGGACGACGCAGGTCCCTGGCTCCGCGACTTCGATCAGGACGCCTTCACCCGGCGCTGGGAGCACGAGGATGCCCGGGTCGACGCGCTCTGGCGGGAATCGGCGGCGGCGGTGCAGCAGGGTGCGGGTTTCGAAGACCTGCGGCGGCTGACCGATCAGGCGGTGGGACGGCCGCGCGCGCCGGAAAAGGTCAGACCACGCCGGAGCGTGCCACGCCTGACCGAGCCCTGGTTCTGTTGAGCGGAGCCCACCGCCGGCCAGTTGGGCCGGGTCTAGATCGTTTGCGCAAACCGCGGGTCTCGTTCCGCTACAAGGTCGGTCCCGCTTCGAGCTCGCCCCGGGACGAGTTCAGGATTGAACACAACGGTCCGGCCTGGGCGGCGGCCCCCCCCCGACACGTTCCGAGGCCGTGTTCACTGGATCGGCGGGGCCGCGGCACTCACCGGCAACCTCGGCGCTACCACCGCCTCGATTTGCGCCCCCGCCTCCCGCAGCGCCGCCTCCACCTCCGCCGGCGTCTCCCCCCGCGCGAACGCGAACCCCAGGTACGACGCCCCTTCCGGCAGCGGCACGAGCTCCTCCCGCAAGTGCGCCGTGATCGACACGTCCTCGATCAGCGGCACCTTCCGCGCCTCCTCCACCCCGCGCACCTCCTCCAGCACGCCCCGCTTGCGGATCGGCAGCATCAACACCCCCGCCGCCCGCTTCTCCAGCGGCGGCGGCTCATGCGCGATCCCCAGCGCATGCCGCAGGATCAGCTCCTCGAGCGTCACTCCCACCCCGAACCGCAGCGCCCGCCCGCACAGCCCTCCGATGCTGCGCGCCGCCACCTCGAGGATGCGAGGTCCGACCGGCGACAGCCGCAGCTCGGCATGCACCGGCCCCTCTCGCAACCCGAGCGCCGCACAGGCGCGGGACACCTCTCGGGCCACCGCGTCCTGCAAAGGCGCGGGATGCCGCGACGGCGTCACGTACAGCGTCTCCTCGAAGTACGGCCCATCCAGCGGATCCGGCTTGTCGAACAGCGCCAGCACGTGCAGGTGGCCGCGGATCAGCAGCCCCTCCAGAGCCACCTCGGGGCCCGGGATGAATTCCTCCACCAGCACGCGCCCCAGGTCCGGATCGCGGCGCTGCGCCACGTCGGGCGACCGGAGCAGGGCGGCCACCCGATCCAGCGCCGCCCGGAGCTCCTCTGGATTGTTCGCCCGGATCACTCCCCGGCTCCCGGAGAGCACCAGCGGCTTCACCACGCAAGGGTAGGGCGCCCGCGCGAGCAGCGCGGAAAGATCTGACCCATCCAGCTCCAGCGGCACGAGCTCGAACCGCGGCACGGACAGGTGCGCCTCGCGCAGCTTCTGCCGGCTCAGGGCCTTGCTCCGCGCCGCCGCCACCGCCTCGGGCGGATTGTGCGGCAGCCCCAGCCTCTCCGCCGCCAGCGCCGCGACCAGGGCCGTGAGGTCGTCCACTCCCACCACCGCCACCGGCTTCCGCTCCGCTACCCCGCGCGCCAGCTCGTCCGCCGCCGCCTCGGCGTCGCGAAAGCGCAGCGCCACCGGCGACTCGTCCCAGATGTCCGCGAGCTGGTGGCAGACGTCGCTGGCCGCAATCACCTCCAGCCCGAGCCGCTGCGCGGCCGCGACGAAGTCCTCGTTGCGGTAGCCGGACTTGGGCAGGACCAGCACCACCTTCGGCATGGCGCGATGATAACGGCGATCTCCGTCAGCGATCGGATGTTCATTCGCGATCCGCGCGCGCTACGCTCTGCCGAGCTGACCGGAGAGCCCATGTCGGAAGCCATTCCAGCGCCGGCGGACCGCGTGACTGCCAGTACACCGAGAGCCGCCGTCCCCTCGCACCCGCTGGTCGTCCAGTTCCCTGGCGGGACCTTGCCGCTCAAGAGCGCCGTCTCCGTGGGTGCGGACGGTTCCAACCAGATCGTCCTTGACGACCGCTTCGTCTCGCGCTTCCACTGCCGCCTGGTGCCCGTCCGGGGCCGCTGGCTGGTCGAGGACCTGGACTCGACCAACGGCACATACCTGGATGGTGCGCGCATCACGGCGGCCGAGATCGATGCCGGCGCACGTCTGCGGATCGGCGCCCAGGAGCTGCGCATCGAGCGGAGCAGCCCGCTCCGGCAGCCCTCGCTGCCCGGTCTGGTCGCCCGCGACCCCGCGCTCGCGCCGGTGCTCGACTTGCTCCGCCGCGCCGCTCCTTCGAATCTTCCCGTCACCATCCTGGGCGAGAGCGGCACCGGCAAGGAGCTCGCCGCCCGCGCCGTCCATGAGCTCTCGGAGCGCAATGGCGGCCCCTTCGTGCCGGTGAACTGCGGCGCCATCTCCCGGGAGCTGGCGGAGGCCGAGCTGTTCGGGCACGAGAAGGGCTCGTTCACCGGCGCCATCACCAGCGCTCCCGGCGCGTTCGGCGCGGCCGACGGAGGGACGCTCTTCCTCGACGAGATCGGCGATCTGCCGCTGCCGCTGCAAGTAAAGCTGCTGCGCGCGCTGGAAGCTGGCGAGGTGAAGCCTGTGGGCGCGCCCAAGCCCCGCCGCATCGACGTGCGCGTGGTCTGCGCGACCCACCGCGACCTCCGCGCGCACGTCCGCGACGCCACCTTCCGGGAAGACCTCTTCTACCGTCTGCGCGGCGTCACCGTGGAGCTCCCGCCGCTCCGCGCGCGCCCGCAGGACATCCTGCCGCTCGCGGAGCACTTCCTGCCGGCCAGGTCCACCTTCGCCCCCGACGCCCGGGCCGCTCTGCTCGCCCACCGCTGGCCGGGCAACGTCCGCGAGCTGAAGCACGTGGTGCAACTCGCGGCGCTCCTCTCCGAATCACCGGTCATCCGCGCCCATGCGCTCCGCTTCGAAGACTCTGCGCCGGACTGGACACCCCAGGTCCGCGAGCCGTCCAGCCCAGGCACATCCGCTGAAGGCTCCGTCGATCTGCGCGGTCGCACCCTGGGCGAGCTGGAAGAGCTCGCCATCCGGTCCGCTCTCGCCCGCCACGGCGGCAACCGTCGCGCCGTCTCCGCCGAGCTGGGGATCGCGCGCTCCAGCCTGCTGCGCAAGCTCGACGCGCTCCGACTGCGTCCTTGACCTACTCCGACCCCAGGTACGTGTACCCGCGCATCGCCTGCTCGTAGAAGTCGGTGAGCTGGACGCTCTCCTTCGGCTTCACCTGCCCCTCCCGCACCTTCCCGTCCAGCGCCTGCTTGATCCTCTTCGCCAGGTCGCTCGGCTCGTACTGCACGCGCGCCAGCACCCGCTCCATCGTGTCTCCCGGGATCACTTCCTCGATGTAGAAGTCCTCGGGGTCGTCGTCGTCCACGAAGACATGCACCTCGTGCACGCGCCCGAACAGGTTGTGCATGTCCCCCATGATGTCCTGGTACGCCCCGGTCAGGAATATCCCCAGGTAGTACGGCTCCCCGGCCCGCAGCGGATGGAGCGCGATGGTCTCGTCCACCGTCTCGCCCTCGATGAACGCGTCGATCTTCCCGTCCGAATCGCAGGTGATGTCCACGATGGTGGAATCGCGCGTCGGCGCCTCGACGTGCCGGTGCAGCGGCGCGATCGGGAAGATCTGGTTGATCGCCCAGTGGTCCGGCGCGCTCTGGAAGAGCGAGAAGTTGGCCATGTACTGGTCGGCGAGCCGATCGTCCAGCCCGCGCGTTGGCCCCGGCACCCGCTTGCGCTTCTTGTTGATCTCCACCAGCCGCCGGCAGAGCCGCCAGAACAATCCCTCGACCGCGGCGCGCCCCTCGAGGCCCAGGATGCCCAGCTTGAACATCGTGAGCGCCTGCTCCTTCTTGGCCACCGCGTCGTTGTACGCCTCGCCCGAGTTCTTCGGCGTCAGCCCCGCCACGATCTCGCGCATCTCGCGGACGATGGGCGCCTCGGTGGACTCCGGCACCGGCGAATCGACCAAGGCAGGCGCCGACGGCCCGGGACTGGCCGCCGGCTCCTCGTGTACCGCGCCGTTCTCGCCGAACTCGATGTGACCGAAGACGTTCATCATGAGGCACGAGTGGTGCGCGGTCAGCGCGCGCCCGCTCTCGCTCACCAGATGCGGCTCCGGCACGCCCTCGTTGGTGCAGATCTGCTGCACCGTGTAGACCACGTCCGCCGCATACTCCTCCATCGAGTAGTTCAGCGAGGAGACGTACGACGTGCTGCGCGCCCCGACGTAATCGACGCCGAGCCCGCCGCCCACGTCGAAGTACTCCAGCGACAGCCCCATCTTCCGCAGCTTGGCGTAGAAGCGGGCGCCCTCGTTCACCACGTCCTTGACGGTGCGGATGTCGGTGATCTGCGAGCCGACGTGGAAATGGAACAGCTTGGCCAGGTCCAGCTTCCCGGCCGACCTCAAGATCTCCACCGCCCGGATCAGCTCCGGCGTGGTCAGGCCGAACTTCGCGAAGTCGCCCGAGGACGACTCCCACTTCCCGGTGCCCTTGGTCGAGAGCTTGCTGCGCAGCCCGATCAGGGGCTGCACGTTCATATCCTCCGAGAGCCGGAGCAGGTGCGGCAGCTCCGAGAGCTTCTCGATCACCACGATGATCTTGCGCCCGAGCTTCCGCCCCATCAGGGCCAGGCGGAGATATTCCTCGTCCTTGTAGCCGTTGCAGATGGTCAGGGCCTCGGGGTCGGTATTGAGCGCGAGCACGATCAAGAGCTCGCCCTTGCTCCCCGCCTCCAGCCCGAAGTGGTAGGGCGCCCCCACGTCGAGGATTTCCTCGACGACCTCGCGCATCTGGTTGACCTTGGTGGGGTAGACGCCAAAGTACTGGCCCTTGTAGCCGTGCTGCGAGATGGCCGCGCGGAATACCTCGTTCAGCTGCTTCACCCTGCTGCGCAAGAGATCCTGGAACCGCACCACGCAGGGAAATCCGAGCTTGCGTTCCCGGATATCGTCGACCACGTCCATCAGGTCGATCACCGGGCCGGGCTGTCCGAAGGGATGCACCACCAGGTGCCCCTTCGAATTGATGTTGAAGTATCCGGCGCCCCAGCCGGGAATGTTGTAGAGCTGCAGCGATCGTTCGATGGACCAATCCGAATTCGACATCTGTTCCGGGGATCTGCCACAGCGCGGGCGCGGATCACAAGATCTGGTCCGGATAATCGACTCCGCGCTTCCCGCAAATCTGGTTCGGCGGGCACGAGCGGTCATCGGACGGCTCGGCGGAGAGCGGCTCCGATCGAGCTACTTCACCACCTTCTGGCTGCCCGGACGGGCGCGACCGGCACACCCGGTGGAGGAAGCCGTGCTCGCGCTCTGGAAGCTGGCGCGGCCGCGCGGCTGCGCGGGCGCCGAGTGGTGGATCGGGCGCGCCTTCACTACGCGCATCCCGGTCGGGTTCCACTTCGACCAGGACGTCAAAGGACGGCGGCTACGCCATCCGCGGCTCTCCAGCGTCTTCTTCTTCAACTCCGTGCGCGGCGGACACCTCGCCGTCACAGACCAGGTGCCTGGCTCGCGGGCCGCGACCCGGCTCCAGACGGTAGCGCCCGGGCGGAACCGATACGCCATTTTCTCCGGCAACCTCCTCCACGGCGTGCTTGACGCGCGTGGCCGTACGCCCGGCCGGGCCTTGCCGGGTCCCAAGGGGCGAATGCGCGTCACACTGGTCGTGAATTACTGGGCTCGCCGCCCCACGGATGTGCCCACCTGGGCCGAGAGCGGGGTCTATCGCTCGCTCCGCAGCGCGGTGGCGCGTTAGAACTCTCCCCGTGGAAGTGTACGGAATGTCCCACGATGCCCTGACGGACTGGGCGCGCGCTCGCGGAGCGACGGACGGCGCGGCGCGCACGTTCGCCCGCTACGTGCTCGCCCGTACCGCGGGACGACGGGCGCCGGAGCGGCCCTCGCGTGCGCTGCTGGCCGAGGCCCGCGCCATCAGCGGAGACCTTCCGGTCGCCGAGGCCGAGACCGATCCCGACGGCACCGTCCGTTTCGCCGTCCACCTGGCCGATGGCGCGATCGTCGAGACCGTCCTCATCCACCAGCCCGTCTCGGACCTGCGCGCAAGGGAGCGGTGGACGGTCTGCCTCTCTTCCCAGGTCGGCTGTGCCCGAGGCTGCGTCTTCTGCGAGACCGGCCGGCTGGGACTGAAGCGCAACCTCTCCGCCGCCGAGATCGTGGCCCAGTACGCGCTCGCCGCACGGCACCTGGCCAGAAGGCCAGCCAACGTCGTGTTCATGGGCATGGGCGAGCCGCTGGACAACCTCGACGAGGTCCTGCGGGCCATCGCCGTGCTCCGCGAGCCGTCCGGCTTCGCGGTTCCGGAGCGCCGCATCACCGTCAGCACCGTGGGCATCGTTCCGCGCATGGACGAGCTCTACGCGCGCACCAGGGCGCAGGTGGCGGTCTCGCTGCACGCCGTCGACGCCGAGCAGCGCCGCGCGCTCCTGCCGGTGGCGCGCAAGTGGAGCCTTGCGGATCTCCGCTCGTGCATCGAACGGTCGCCGCGCACGGTGCTCCTCCAGTGGACGCTGATCGACGGCGTCAACGACGCCGAGGCCGACGCCGACGCGCTGGCGCGGTTCTGCGCGGACCTGGACGTCCGCGTGAACCTGATCCCGCTCAACCCGGGACCGGTTCCCGCGCAGAAGGCGCCGCCAATCGACCGCTGCCGCGCATTCCAGAAGCGCCTCGCCGGTGCCGGCGTCCGGGCCCTCTTGAGGCTGCCTCACGGGCAAGGGGTGTGCGGCGCCTGCGGCCAGCTCGCGGGCGCCCGTCGGCTGGTGCGCAACTCTGCCGCGGCGGGCTGACAGCTTGGCCGCCATGTCCTAGGTTTGGCCCGCTATGAAAAGGTGGCAGAAAGTGCTGTTGGTCGCAGTCGCCGCGCTGGTGGTGCTGCTGGTCGTCGCCTCGTTCGTGCTCGACGGAATCCTCACCTCGAAAGCGAAAGAACAGGCGCAGCAGCTCTCGCACGAGTGGGGGCGGCCCGTGGAGATCGGCAGCGTTTCTACCCGGCTGCTCACCGGGCTCGGCGCCGGCGTCTCCGACGTCAAGATCGGCCCTGCGCAGGGTGAGGACGTCCCGCTGGTCGATCTCAAGAGAGTGGAGGTGAGGGTGGCCCTGCTGCGCGCCATCTTCACCCTGGGCAAGAGCATCGAGGTCCGCTCCGCCGAGGCGCAGGGCCTGACCGTCAATATCGAGCGCTTCCGCGACGGCACGACGAACCTGGAACACTTCCAGGACAAGCTCGCGCAACAGGCCCAGCGGAAGCCGAAGCCTGCCGAGGAAGAGCAGAAGCCGTCCGACCTCTCCTACCTGCGCGTCGAACACGCCGCGCTGATCGACGGCAAGGTGGCCTTCCTCGACAAGGCGACCAAGGGCGCGAAGGAGCTGGCCATCCAGCACCTCGATCTGACCGTGAACGATCTCCGCTCCGGCAAGCCGCTGGAGATCCTCCTCAAGGCCGCCGTGCTCGCGGACAAGCAGAACCTCGAGCTGCGGGTGAAGACCGCTCCGCTCCCGCCCACGCTGACGCCCACGCCGGTGAGCCTGACCCTGAAAGTGGACCCGCCCATCGACATCGGTCCTCTGGGACCCTTCGCGGGCAAGGACGTCGGACTCCAGTCGGGCACGCTGGACGCCGACTTCGACGCCCAATTCGGGGCGGCGGTCCCCGGCGGCAGCGGTCCCACCTCGGTGAAGGGAGCGATCAAGCTCGCCGGGCTTCAGTTCGCCGGTGCGGAGGGCGGCAGGAAGCTCGACGTGACCCTGGACAGCGACCTGAACGGCAACGCCGAAGCCGGCGACGTGACCATCAACAAGCTGCGTCTGGACATCGGGCCTGCCGGGATCACCGGCAAGGGCGCCGCCAAGGGCTTGAAGTCGCCCACGCCCCGCATCGAGGGGCTCGAGATCGTCTCGCACGATCTGGACCCGGCGCGGCTCGCCACCTACTACCCGCCGCTGCGCAAGTCCCTGGGCAACATGTTCGCCGGACCGATCGGGCTCACCGTTCGCGGCAGCGGAACGCAGGCCGCGCAGGCGCTGGAGCTGCGCCTCGATTTCACGCCGGTGAAGATCGACGTCAAGGATCAGATGACGAAGGCGTCGGGCGCTCCCATGACGCTGGTCGCGCACGCCAAAGGCGCGGCCGCCAGCGGAGGGCCGATCCGTTTCGACGCGAAGCTCGACCTGGCCGGCGCGGACCTCCGCCCCGGCGAGTCGCTCGACAAGAAGCCCGGCGATCGTCTCGACCTCTCGATCGAGGGCACGCGCACGGCCAACAGGTCGACTACGGATCCGCGGCAGCGCATCGAGCTTCAGGAGGTGAAGGCTCATGTGATCGCCGACGAGCTGCAGGGCAAAGGCTTCGCCGAGATGAAAGGCGCCGGCGACAAGGCGACCCAGCGGTTCGACCTCCAACTCGCCTCGTCGCACCTGGACCTCGACCGGATGCTGCTCGAGTCGAAGAAGAAGAAGAAGGAGGAGAAGCCGCCCGACCCGGCCACCTTCCGCGGGCTCTCCGGCCACGCCAAGGTCGAGATCGCGCGCCTGACCTACAAGAAGCAGACCGTGACCGACATCGTGGCCGACGTGGTGATGCAGGAGGACCACGTGACGGTGAACACGGCGCAGCTCAAGGCATTCGGCGGCACGATCAACGCCGGCGGCACCGAGCTACGTCTGGCGCACCCGAAGGAGCCGTTCCACGTCGTCACGAAGCTCGACAACGTCGGGCTGGACAACCTGCTCGCGCTGGGAACCTCGAAAAAGCTGATGGCCGGCAAGTTCAACGGGGCCATCGACTTCCGCGGCGCGGAAGATCTGGAGAAGACGCTCGCCGGCGTGCTCGAGGGCAAGGTGCTCGACGGGGTCTTCTACGGCAAGGACATCATCGGCTCGGTCACCGGGCCGCTCGCGAAGGCGCTCCCCTCAGCCCTGGCCGGGAGGGTGACGGAAGGCGGCAAGACCACGTTGGGCAAGGAATTGCCCTTCGGCGTCACCGTGGACAAAGGTTTCGCCAGGCTGAAGAACCCGATCCAGATCGAGCGGCCTGAAGCGAAGATGGAGTTCACCGGCGGCATGCGCATGGATGGCACGCTCGATCTTCCCGGCACGGTTTCCCTCACTCCGGACACGATCGCGGCGATCACCGGCGGGAAGGTGAGGCCGGCCAATCCCATCCCGGTCAAGCTCCGGCTCACCGGTCCCGCCTCGAGCCCCTCGGTGGTCGATCTCGATCTCAAGCCCGCCGTGGAGCAGATTTTGAGGGAGGGCGGCGCCGCTCTGCTCGGGCGCACTCTTGGTGTGGATCCCTCGAAGGCACAGCAGTCCGCCGAGCAGAAAGGGCAGCAGGTTCAGGCGGAAGCGCAGAAGCGCGCCGAGACGGAGGCGGCCGCGCAACAAAAGAAACTCGAAGAGGAAGCGAAGGACAAGCTCAAGGGTCTGTTCGGGAAGTAAGTCCTTTTTTCTCGCGCTCGCAGTCGCCACCGGCTAGAACCGCAGGGAATGCCGCGCCGTCGCAAGCGGCGTTGTCCTGAACCGGAAAAATCGCCAATGACCAATCGTCGAACGCAGGATGATTCTTTCCGAGGCTTGATCGATCGTTTCACGCGCGAGCTCACCGCCGCCATCGCCGCGCACGTCGAGCAGCAGGTCTCGGCAGCGCTCTCCCGGATGCACGAGGGAGCGGGGACCGCGCGTGGACGGGCCGACGGACGTCGCTCCGGACGTTTGTGCCCGGTCCCCGGCTGCGGGAAGCCCGGTGCGGGCCCGCGGAACCGCTGGTTCTGCAAGGACCACTCCAAGAAGCTCTCCGCGTCGGAGCAGAAGGGAATCCTCGAGCGCAACCGCAGGCTCGCGGCTGAAGGCAAGCTGCCCACCGCTGTGCCGGCCCAGCGCATCGTCCGGCTGCCCGCGAAGGCGCCGCGCCCTCGCCGCGCGCTCGACATGAGCTGCCGCGTGGAGGGCTGTCTCAACCGATCCCGGGGGCCCCGCGCCGGCTTCATCTGCGACCAGCACCGCGCCGAGCTTTCGGCGGACGAGCAGCGGGCAGCCCGCGACCGCTGGAACGCCCGCCAGAAGGGCCGGACCGAGCTTGCCAAGCCCGTGCAGCCGAAGCCGCTGCCCGCGCCGGTTCCCCCGATCGTGCGGAAGGCGGAAACCGCGGAGGCGTGACGTAACCCGCGGCGCCGGGCCCGCGTATCCAGTGTCGGAGGACACGCATGCGGCCGTCCGTGATGACACCGAAGTCGCTCTATTTGCTCCGGCGCGAGTTCCTGAAGCTGGGCGCTGGCAGCGCACTGGCGCTCTCGCTCCCCGCCTTTGCGCGCGCGAAGGTCGAGCACGGGCCGAAGCTCGCCGGCGTCACGCCGAATCCGAAGTTCGCGCTGTCCGACGAGAAGCGGAACTCCTTCGAGGACATCACCACCTACAACAACTTCTACGAGCTGGGCACCGACAAGTCGGACCCGAGCGAGAACGCCGCGAAGCTGCAGACGAGCCCGTGGACCCTGAGCGTCGAGGGCGAGGTCGCCAAGCCCAGGAAATGGGACATGGCGGACATCCTCAAGTCCTTCCCCATCGAGGAGCGCGTCTATCGCCTGCGGTGCGTGGAGGCCTGGTCGATGGTGATTCCCTGGGACGGCTTCCCGCTGGCGGACTTCCTCAAGAAGCACGAGCCGACCAGCCGCGCGAAGTACGTCGCCTTCGAGAGCGTGGTCCAGCCGCAGCTGCCCGGCATCAAGGGATTCGCCGGGATCCCCTTCCCGTACGTCGAAGGCCTGCGCATCGACGAGGCCGTCCACCCGCTCTCGCTGCTGGTGGTCGGCCTGTATGGGGAGACCCTTCCGAACCAGGATGGCGCTCCCATCCGTCTGATCGTCCCCTGGAAGTACGGCTTCAAGTCGGCGAAGAGCCTGGTCCGCATCCGCCTCCAGGAAACGCAGCCGCCGACCACCTGGTCGCAGTACGCGCCCAACGAGTACGGGTTCTACGCCAACGTGAATCCGGACGTGGACCACCCGCGCTGGTCGCAGTCGAAGGAGCGGCGCATCGGCGAGGTGCTGCGCCGAAAGACGCTGCCCTTCAACGGCTACACCGAGGTCGCATCGCTGTACGCCGGGATGGATCTGAGGAAGTTCTATTGAAGAAAGGGTGGTTGGTTCCGGCGGCCTTTGCCGCCTGCTGCCTGCCGCTCCTCTGGCTCGCGCTGCAGCTCGCGCGCGGCGAGCTGGGCGCAAACCCGATCGAGGCCTTGCTCGACGCCCTCGGCTACACGGCCTTCACGCTCCTGGCGCTGACGCTCGCGTGCACGCCCGCGCAGATCGTCCTCAAGTGGAACTGGCCGATCCGGATCCGCAAGCTGCTCGGGGACTTCTGCTTCTTCTACGCCTGCCTCCACCTACTCACGTACGTGGTGATCGACCAAGGTCTCGACCTGGCCGGCATCGCCGCCGACGTGGTGAAGCATAAGTTCATTTTTCTCGGAATGGCCACCTGGCTCCTCCTCCTTCCGCTGGCGGTCACCTCCACGCGCGGATGGCAACGGCGGCTAAGCTACCGCCGCTGGAAGCGCCTGCACCGGTTGGTCTACCTCGCCGGTGGATTGGCCAGCTTTCACTTCCTGCTCCGCTTCAAGACGCCGCGGCTGGAGACGGTTCTCTGGATGACGGTCATCGCCGTCCTCCTGATCGTCCGGGCGGTCGAGGCAGTACGGAGGCGAAGCAGGATGATAGAGTCGAGTTGATGTCCCGCGCGGCGAACATCCTGATCGTCGACGACGACGCCAACCTGCGCCAGAACATCCATTTCATCCTGGAAAAGGGTGCGATGAAGTCTTCCCTCGCCTCCTCCGGCGAGGAAGCGCTGCAGCGGATGCGCACCACCGCGTTCGACCTCGTACTGCTCGACGTGCAGATGCCGGGGATGGGCGGGCTCGAGGCGCTGCGGATCATGCGCGAGCGGCACCCCGACGTGGGTGTGATCATGTGCTCGGTGCTGAAGGACATCGCCGTCGCGGTGGAGGCAATGCACGCCGGCGCCCTCGATTACGTCACCAAGGACTTCTCGCCGCCCGAGTTGATCGCCCGCGTGCGCAAGACGCTGGCCCAGCTTCGCGCCGGCCGCGAGCTCGAGCGGCTCCACGACGTCGAGGCTACGCACATCGGCCGGCCCCTGGTGCTGGGCACCTCGCCGAAGATGCGCGCGGTGGTGCAGGTGGCGGAGAAGATCGCCGCCAAGCCCGTCACGGTGCTGGTGACCGGCGAGAGCGGCACTGGAAAGGAAGTGCTGGCCCGCTACATCCACGCCCGCAGCGACCGCCGGACCAGTCCCTTCGTGGCGGTGAACCTGCCGGCGGTCCCTGCCAACCTGGTGGAGAGCGAGCTCTTCGGCCACGAGCGCGGAGCGTTCACCGGCGCCGACCGCCAGAAGCTCGGCAAGTTCGAGCTGGCCAACGGCGGCACGCTGTTCCTCGACGAGATCGGCGAGCTCGCCCTCGATCTGCAGGCGAAGATCCTCCGGGCGCTGCAGGAGCACGAGATCGAGCGGGTGGGCGGCGAGAAACCGATCCAGCTCGACCTGCGGGTGGTCTGCGCCACCAACCGGGACCTGGGCAAGCGCGTGCAGGAGGGGAAGTTCCGCGAGGACCTCTACTGGCGCCTGAAGGTGGTGCCCATCGAGCTGCCGCCGCTGCGCGATCGCCGCGAGGACATCCGCCACCTGGCGCAGCACTTCCTCGCCCGCAACGCCGCGGAGCATGGGCGGCCGCCGCAGACGCTGGCGGAAGGAGCGCTGCAGCTCCTCGAGCGCTACCGCTGGCCCGGCAACATCCGCGAGCTGGAGAACGTCATGGCGCGGATGACGGTGGTCTGCGACTCCGAGATCATCGAGGAGTCGGACCTCCCTTACGACTTCGCCCTCACCGCCAGCTCGACCCCCGAGGCGGAGAGCGAGACGCAGAGCCTGGAGGCGGCCAACCTCACCTTCGAGAAGAGCTTCCTGCGCAAGGCGCTCAAGCGGAACCAGTGGAACCGCAAGCGCACCGCCGAGCAGCTGCAGATCGGCTACTCCACGCTCAAGGCGAAGCTGAAGAGCTACGGCATCGTCGCCGGCGCGGACGGTGACGAGGACTGATTCCCGTTCGCCGGCAGCGCGAGCCGGAAGGTCGTTCCCTCGCCTACCTTGCTCTTCACCGAGATCAGGCCACCGTGCGCTACCACGATGCGGCGGACGTTGGGCAGGCCCATCCCGAGGTGCACGCCGGAGCGCTTGGTCGAGGAGAACGAGTCGAAGAGCGTGTCGATCCGATCCGGCGCGATCCCGGCTCCCTGGTCCTGCACGGCGAGCACGGCCTGGCCGTCGCTCCGATCGACGCGCAGGCGCACCGCAGCGCCGGGCTTGGAGGCTTCGATGGCGTTGCGGGTCAGGTTGAGCGCGGCCCGCTCCAGAAGATAGCGGTCGCCCCGGATCCAGAGCTCGGAGGGCGCCTTCTCCACTTCGAGGCCGACCTTGGCCTCGTTGGCATAGCCCTGGGCGTTGGCGAGGATGCTCTCGGCGAACGCGTTCAGCTCGATGGGGATGAAGTCCTGCGGCTTGGCCTCGCGCGTGAGGTCGGAGAAGTCGGTCACGAAGCGACGGAGTGTGATCACCTCGCTGGCGAGCGCGTCGCGGATGCGGGGCAGGTAGTCGGGATCGTTCATCGCTGCGAGCTGCTCGATCTGGCGGAGGATGGTCAGGCGATGACCGAGGTCGTGCGTGACTCCCGCGGCGATCCTCCCGGCCGTGCGGAAGCGCTCCTCCAACTCGAGCGCGGCCAGCATCCGCCGCGCGAAGAAGTAGCCGATGGCGATCGAGGCCATCAGGATGACCGCCGCGCCGCCACCCAGGAACTGCAGCGCCGTGCGTGCGCCCCGGAGAGCCTCTTCGGCCGGCTGTTCCACCGCGATGGTCCAGCCCAGGTTGGTCAGCGACGCCCAGCCGGCGAGCACGTCCCGGCCTTCGCCGTTCCGGAGTCGGGCCGGGGCGGGAGTTCCGTTGACCAGGCCGGCGGCGAGCGGGGACTCCGGAACCGGTTCGCCACTGAGCACGGCGGCACGCATCGCGCCCGAGCCGGCCGCGACCAGCCGGCCGCCTCGATCGAACGCCAGCGCGTACCCCTGCTCGCCGACGCGGATGCGCTGGACCTGCCGCTGCAACTCGAGCAGGTCGAGCGTCGCGCACACGGCGGTGCCCCGTTT
>DASQAS010000030.1:0-18761 GCA_035635635.1 Myxococcales bacterium
GCGGTCCTTCTCCTGGAAGAAGGCCTTCTGGGCGGTGAAGACGGCCTTGAGATTTGCCTTCGCCTCGCTCTGCTTCGACCGCGCCTGGAACTTGATGAAGTTCGGGATCGCGATCGCCGCGAGGATGCCGATGATCGCCACGACGATCATCAGCTCGATGAGAGTAAAGCCCTTCTGGACAAGCTTCTTCATTGGGATCTCCCGTTGGAAAGACGACGCGGCCACCTAGAGCAAGCCGCGGGCCACGCGAGCCAACACCGCGAACCCGGGCCCTTTCCCGCGTCCGCCCGGGTCCGAGACCGACAGGATCTGTCGATTGCTGACATGTTTTGTCAGCCCACCCGCGCCCACTTCCTGCGCGCGATTTCAGCGGCCGCGAGCGCCGCGGCTGCGAAGAGGAAGAGCGCGAGCCCGGCCCAGAGGCCGACCGGAACGAAGCGCAACTCGACGGTCGCGGCGGAGTCGGGCAGGACCACGCCCAGGGCTGCCAGGTCCGCTTCCACCACGCGGGCGGGGCGCCCGTCGATGGTCGCCCGCCAGCCCGGATCGAAGTGCTCGCCGACCACGAGCAGCCCCGGCCCCTGCGCGCGGGCAACCATCCGCTCCGGTGCGAGCCGCTCCCACTCGCCGGGGGAGGCCATGCCCTCGATCGCCTCGGGCAGTGCCTCGCCGCGCATCACCGCCTCGCGCCGCACGTCGAACCCGGGCTCGCTGATCCGCGCCACTCCCTCGTCGATGCTTCCGACCCGCACCGCGCGCGAGACGACGAACGCGCGCGGGTACACGGCGTACTCTCCCACCCAGAACGGGCCCACCCGGTGGAAGTTGCGCTCGCGGGCCGTGCGCGGCGTGAACGAGGCGGGCATGTCGACCACGAAGCGGACGCCGAAGAGGTTGAAGTAGGTCCGGGGCGAGGCGAGGATCCCGCGCACGAAGCCGGGGTCGCTGGCGGTGAAGTAAGGAGAGACTCCTTCGATCCCCGCGACCGCGTTGTACTGGGGGAGCAATGCCCTGGCGGTGCTTGCCGAGACGGCCGCGCGGGGCGCGAGGCCCAAGAGCTTCGGCGGGTCCTTGTCGTTCACGAACAGGCGCCAGCGTCCAGGGCTCGCTCCTGCGCGCGCATGCAGCAGGGTGGCGAGCTCGAAGGGTCCGCGGACCAGGCGGAGCGGCGCGGTGTAGAGCAGCCCGCCGCACGAGGCGAAGACGGAGGCGGCGCAGCAGATCGCCGCCATCCCGGTAAACGGCACCTGCCGGTACCAGCGCCAGAGCGCCACGACGGCCAGCACGAGCGCGAGGCCGGCGCAGTCGAAGAGGCCGAGGCGCGCCTCGCGCCAGAACGCGGTCGCGAACAGAAGGGCGTGGGTCTTCCCGTAGGCCGTCAACATCGGGGCGAGCCGCGGCGCGTTCCGGCCGATGATCAGGGCGAGCACGGCGGCGACCCCGCTGAGCAGCAGCGCCGCGATGCCAAGCCGCATCGTGGCGCGGCGGCTGCCCGCCAGCGCGTGGTCCACCCCGAGCGCGGCAGCGAGCGCGAACAGCAGGGAAGCCGGCGCGGTCAGCTTTTCGGCGAAACGGAAGAGCCCGCTCAGCGGGACCAGCGCGAACAGCGCGCGATCGATGCCCAGGGCATGTCCGGTGGAGGCCAGGGCAAGGACGACTCCACCGGCGAAGAGGAACGCGCCCCGCTTTCGCGAGAACGCTCCGGCGGCGGCCAGCAGCAACGCCGGGGCCCCGATCACGATGGAATCGGCGAATGCCGCGTTTCCCTCCGTGAAGTACTCCGTGTAGGTCGACGAGACCGTCTGCTCCTCCTCCAACGCCTCCGGCGCGTCGTCGAACGCGCGCGGGACCAGGAGGCCCGCTAGCCGCAGCGGATGGTTCGCGAACACCGCACGCTCCCGGTCGGTGAGCGGGTCTCCGCGGCTGCTGTGGCGCAGCTCTACGATCGCCGGAAAGACCGCCGGCGCCGAGAACGCGATGGCCAGGGCGCCACAGCCGGCGACCAGCGCGAGGTTTCTCGCCGCGCGCCGCGGTTCCGGCCAGCCGAGCGCGAGCGCCCACGCGCCGGAGAGCAGGCCGGCGACCAGCATCGCCTGCGGCTCGCCCGCGTACGCGATCAGCGCGACCGCGGCACCCGCCCAGGCCAGCCGCCTCACTGAGGGCGCCTCCACGAAGCCGATCACGGCCTCGACGGCGATGGGAACGCTGCCGGCGCCGATCGCGTAGGGGAGGTTGGACCCCGTCACGCTCACCACGTATCCGCAGCCCGCGTAGGCGATCGCGCCGGCCAGCGAGGCCCAGTCGCTGGCGCCGAGCCGGCGCGAGAGGCGGTACGTCCCGATGCCCGCCAGCAAGGGCCCGAGGAGATGGTTCAGCTTGAAGGCGAGATCGAAGGGGAAGACCAGGTAGAGCAGCGTGGCGGGATGCAACAGCGCAGGCGTGACCTGGCCCAGGAGCGACACGCCGCACTCGGTCAGCGGATCCCAGAGCGGCAGGTGCCCGGCGCGGACCTGCTGGGCGATGAAGAGCTTGACCGGGTAGTAGAGCCGCCCAGTGTCCCGGTAGTAGAGCTGGACGGAAGGATCCAGCGACGGGGCGAAGAACAGGGCCAGCAGCGCGAGGCCGAGCAGGGTGGGTGCGGCACTCCGGAGTCGGTCGCGCGAAATCACGTTCGGCCCGCACGTTAGCCGCTCTCGGGGGGCAGCGCGAGAAGTTGCCCGCCTCCGGGGCAGCAGGCTACAGGATTGCAGCATGCAGGCCGAGGTGCGCACCGAAGGTCTGAGCAAGACCTTCCGGGTGGGGTTCTGGGGCCGCCGCGTGCGCGCCATCTCGGATCTCTCGTTCGAGGTGCGCCCGGGCGAGATCTTCGGTCTGCTGGGTCCCAACGGGGCGGGCAAGACCACCACGCTCAAGATCCTGCTCGGCTTTGTGAAGCCCACCTCGGGACACGCATTCATCGCCGGCGGCCGCGTGGGCACGGTGGAGTCCCGCAAGAACCTGGGCTACCTGCCCGAGAATCCCGCCCTGTACGAGTTCCTCCGCGGGGACGAGTACCTGATCTTCGCCGGACGGCTCTCCGGGCTCGGCGGCGCGGAGGCCCGGAGGCGGGCCGCGGCGCTGCTGGAGCGGGTGGGCCTGGCCGGGCGCGCCGATCGGCCGATCCGCAAGTTCTCCAAGGGCATGGTGCAGCGTCTCGCCCTCGCGCAGGCGTTGATCGGCAACCCGCGGATCGTGATCCTCGACGAGCCGATGAGCGGCCTCGATCCGATCGGGCGCAAGGACGTGCGCGACTTGATCCTCCAGCTCCGCGACGAAGGGCACACCGTGCTGTTCTCCACGCACATCCTCTCGGACGTCGAGGCCATCTGCGACCGCGTGGGGATCCTGGTCGAGGGCCGCCTCACCGACTGCGGCCACCTGGCCGAGTTGGTGGCGCCGGGCGCCCGCGCGGTGGAGCTGGTGGTGGAGAACGCCGCCCCCGAGCTGGTCGAGCGGCTGCGGCAGGACGGAACGCGCGTGCTCCAGCGCGACCGCGCCACGGTCTTCACCTTCCCCGACGAAGGTCGCGCGCGGGCCGCGCTGAGCGCCGCGGTCTCCTCGGGCGCGACGGTGGTCTCGCTGACCCCGCACCGGCGGACCCTCGAAGAGCTGTTCGTCTCCCGCGCCCGCGGGAAGGCCGCGACGTCCTAGTGTCCCGACCCGGAAATGCGGCGCAGAACCGAGCGCGCCGTGAGGCGGCGACCGAATTCCGGCGGATTTCCGGGGCGGGACACTAGATGCAGGACCTCGCGCGCGGCATGCCGGTGGCATTCGCGATCTGGGTCTTCGCCTTCGGCGCCATGGTCGGCAGCTTCCTGAACGTGGTGATCGCGCGCGTGCCCAAGCGGCAGAGCATCGTCTCGCCGGGCAGCCGCTGCCCGCGCTGCGGGAGCGCGATCGCCTGGTACGACAACATCCCGATCGTCTCGTGGATCCTCCTGCGCGCGCGCTGCCGCAAGTGCGGCCAACCGATCAGCACCCGGTATCCCCTGGTGGAGCTGCTCATGGGCGTGCTCGCGGTGGCGGTGGTCAAGCGCGACGGCCTCGGCTGGGTTGCGGTCGGGGATTTCGGCCTCGTCGCCGCGCTGGTTGCGCTCGCGTACATCGATCTCGACACCTGGCTGCTGCCGCACCAGATCACCTGGCCGCTTTTGGTCGTGGGACTCGTCTCGCCGCTCTGGAATCGCGAGCTCACCTGGGCGCAGTCGCTGATCGGCGCTGCCGCGGGGTTCGCGCTCTTTGCCGCCATCGCCTTGATCGGCGAGAAGCTGCTCAAGCGCGAGACGATGGGCTGGGGCGACGTCTGGCTGCTCGCGGCGATCGCGGGCTGGCTGGGGTGGCCGGCGCTCCTGCCGGTCGTGCTGCTCTCGGCCGTCCAGGGAGCGATCGTCGGCAGCATCCTGCTCGCGGTCCGCCGCGAACCCGAGCCGTCGCCGCCGCCCGCGCCGGCGGCGCCTCCCAGCGACGAGGACTGGGTGCCGCCCAAGCACGCGGTCCCGTACGGCCCCTTCCTCTCGCTCGCGGCCCTCGAGTACCTCTTCTTCGGCGACCGGATCGTGTCGGGCTGGAACCACCTGATCTTCCGGCTGCTGTCGTGACTGGAGAGCGCGCCAGCCTCCGCCTGCGGCTCTTCGCCATCGTGGTGGCGGCCGCGCTGATCCCGATCGCGCCGCTCACCATCGTCCTCTTGCTGCAAGTCCGGGACGCGATCTACGGGCGCGCGGCCGCCGACGCTCGCGCCCGCCTCGCCGACGTCCGGCAGCGCTGCGCGGGCGCGATCTGCCCGGAGGCCGCGGGCGTGCGCAGGCTCGCAGGTCCCTGCGCGGCGCGCAGCAGCTTGACCGGAGATACGCTTTTGCTGTGCGAGGACGTTCCGGGTGGCGCGATCGAGCTGCGCCAGGATCTGCGGCCGGTTCGCGAGCAGCTCGCGTCGCTCGATCGCCGGATCCTCGCCGTCCTCGTCCTCTTCGTCGGGATCCTGGTCGCCCTGGCGGTCTGGCTGCTGGAGCGGGGCGTCGGGCGCAGGCTGGAGAAGATCGACGCCGCGCTCCAGGCGGTGGGCGCCGAGCAGCAAGGCCCGAACCTCTTGCCGGAGGGGGGCGACGCGGTGGGACGGGTCGGCGCGGCCGTCAACCGGCTGGCGCGGCGCCTGCGCGAGGAGCGCGGAAGGACGCGCTCGCAGATCGAGGCGCTGGAGACCGCCAACCAGAAGCTCCGCGAGGCGCGCGAGGATCTGGCGCGCAGCGAGCGGCTGGCCACCGTGGGCCGCCTCGCGGCGGGCGTTGCGCACGAGGTGGGGAACCCGGTGTCGGCGCTGATCGGCTACGCGGGCTTGATCCGGGAGCGGACGAAGCAGGGAAAGGACGTCTCCGGCTACGCGGAGAGGATCGAGCGCGAGGCGACGCGCATCGACCGGATCCTCCGCGACCTGCTCGATCTCGCGCGGCCTCCCGCGGAGCTGCGGTCGATCGATCTGCGGCGCTCGCTGGAGATCGCCCGCTTCGCGTTCGCCCCGCGGCACGCGCAAGTCGCGGTAGAGACGGCGCTGCCGCCTGACCTGCCGCCGGTGCGCGGCGACGAGCACT
The DNA here is from genome assembly GCA_035635635.1 of Myxococcales bacterium. Lineage (GTDB taxonomy): Bacteria > Myxococcota > Myxococcia > Myxococcales > 40CM-4-68-19 > 40CM-4-68-19. Next base: position 5,625 of record DASQAS010000030.1, read on the forward strand.
ATCTCTCACAGGTCTTCGTGAACCTGATGACCAACGCGGCCCGCGCGGGCGCCTCGCGGGTCCGCGTCACGGCGCGGGCAGCGAACGGCGGCGTCTCGGTGGAGGTGGAGGACGATGGCAGGGGGATCCCGCCGGAGGATCTGGGGCGGGTCTTCGAGCCGTTCTTCACCACCGCCGCGCCGGGCGAAGGCAGTGGGCTCGGGCTCGCCCTCTGCCACGTCACCATGGAGCGGTTCGGCGGAAGCATCGCAGCGCGCAACCGGGCCGGCGCGCGCGGCGCCGTCCTCGAGCTGCGGTTCGTCAGCGGATCCGCTCGGCCTTGAGCGTGACCGGATCGAGCACGAACGCGGGCCGGTCGGGAAAATACGGCAGTAGCGCGGCGTTCCGCTCTCCCTCGTCGATCGCGAGCACCAAGTCGGCGTGCGCCAGGTCGGGATCGTTGTAGGTCAGCTCTGCGTTGCCGTCCCATCTGGCGGGATAGCGGATGAAGACCAGCGCGTGCCGTTCCCGGAGCCAGGCGAACGCGGGCTCCCAGCGCGCGTAGGGCCAGGCGCGCTCCGACGCTCGGGTGATGACCGGGCCCAGCTCCGTGAACATGCCGACGCCGACCCAGAGGGCGGCGAGCCCCGCGATCACCGTCGCTCCGAGCGCCAGGGGACGCCGGAGACGTTGCACTCCGCGCGCCACGAGCTCCGCCCCTGCGGCCGTGCTCAAGTACAGCCAGGGGGTCATCTCCAGGTAGTAGATCGGCGCGCGGAAATGGAACGTAAGCTGCAGCAGGAAGAAGGCGAGCGCGAAGACCGCGGCCGGCCAGATCGGCGTCCAGGCGAGTCCGAGCAGCGCGAGGAAGATCAGCCAGCTCGGCAAGAGGCGCGCGACCAGCACCATCCGCTTCCAGGCCTCCGTTGGAAGCCGCGCGAACGTGTGCCGCGCGCGCGACTGAGCGAAGCCTATCTGAAGATCGCGCAAGTGCGGCGGCAGCTCGCGCTCGGACGCCAGGGTGCGCATCGTCCCGACGCCCGGGCCGTCGAAAGGCATGTACTGGCGCGCGTACAGCGACCACGGCGCGGTGGTCCAGGATCCGGTCGTCGCCTTGCAGGTCACGCCCAGGGCCAGCGCGCCAGCGAACAGCACGGGCAAGGACCAGGCGAGGGTTCGCAGCGGCGCGCGGTGCCGAAGCCGGTACAGGACCGCGGCGCCCGTGACCAGAGCGGCGGCGCCGGCGAACGGCCTTACCAGCCCGGCGAAGACGATGGCGGCAAAGAGCGCCGCGATGCGCGCTGGGGAAGGGGCGCGATCGGCAGCGATGGCCAGGGCGGCGACCGCCGCCACCGCGGCGACCGAGGTGCTCTGCGAGAGGTAGCTGGCGAAGAAGGGGAACACGTCCGTGTTTGCGAGGAACAGGATCGGGGCGAGAAGGGCGGCCCAGCGCGATAGGCCCGCGACGCGCCCGGCCGCGAAGAGCACGGCCGCGGTGGCGCCGAGGAGAAAGCAGGGCGCGAGCCAGGGAGCTCCCGCCGCGAGGAACGGCGCGATCACGGCGGCGTGTCCGGGCAGGTACTTGGCGGCAAACCGCGGCGTCACCAAGATGTGCGCCGCTTCGAAGAACTCGGGCAGCGGCGGCGAGGGATAGGCGAGCCGGCCCGCGGCGAGCGTCTTCGCCTGGAACAGGTAGACGAACTCGTCCTCGGTGCTGGGGCGCGCGCCCCACTTGCCGCTGGCGAAGACCTGCATGCACAGGGAGGTTCCGACCACCAGGAGCAGCCCGATGCAGAGCGCGTCCGTGCGGCTAGGCATCGAGGCCATCGTCGCCAACTACCTCGCATCCGTGCGCCCACCTCCGCCAGTTTTTCGCCGGCGAGCTTTTTGGAGCTCATCCCGGGGCGAAGGTACAGTCGAGTCGTGCCGGCACCGGTGCGGTTCGGGTCGAGGACCTCGTGGACATGATCGAGGAGGCGCCGGTAAGCCGGGCCGCGAACAGCTCGCTCTTGCATCGATCCATTCCCCCGCTGGTTTCGCTGGTCGGCGTGACCGTGGCCCTTTCCGCGCTGACGTTCTGGCTACTTCCTCTCGTGAGCCGGCGGGGCGCGTCCTTGCCGCCGGCTTTCGAATATCTCTTCCTGCGCAACGAACCGACGGCCGCCTGGCTCAGCTGCGGCATCATCGCCGGCGCAGCCCTGCTGGGCTGGCTGTCGCGGGCGCCGGAACGGCTCTTCGTCGAGCGGCTCGCGGCCGACCCGCGAGCGTTCATTGTAGGGGTCACCGCCGTGCTCGCCCTCTCCGCGCTGATCGTCTACAGGGCGCACGCGCTCTCGATGGATGAGTACGCCCCGCTCTTCCAGGCGCGGGTCTTCAGCCACGTCGTGCTCTTCGGGCGTGCGCCGCCCGAGCTCATCCATCGCCTGGTCCCGCCGTTCCGCTGGTTCATCGAAACGGCTCCCGACGGGCGCATGGTTTCGGCGTACTGGCCCGGATTTGCCCTGCTGCTGACGCCTTTCGCCTGGCTGCACGTCCCCTGGCTTTTGAATCCGCTGATCGGCGGACTGAGCCTCTACCTGACGTGGAAGATCGCTCACCAGATCTGGCCGCAGGGCGCGCAGCCAGGCTGGACCGTGATGCTGTCAGCGGCCTCGCCGGCGTTCGTGGTGAACGCGATCTCGTACTACTCGATGTCCGCGCACTTCCTCGCTTCGCTCTGCTTCGCGGCTTTGCTCTTGCGGCCTGGCCCGTCCCGCCTGCTAGCCGCAGGGGCGGTGGGCTCGCTCGCGCTCGTGTTGCACAACCCGCTGCCCCATGCGCTCTTCGCGATCCCCTGGATCGTCGCTGTGCTCCTGCGGCCGGGCCGATGGCGCAATCTCGCCCTGCTCGCGGCTGGCTACCTTCCGGGGATTCTCTTGCTCGGGGTCGGATGGATGTGGGTGCGCGCGCAGGTCGGCAATACCGCGGAGAGTAGCGCCCACGGCGTGATGGCCACGCTGCTCGCGTTGCGGCGACTCGCGTTCGACTGGCCTTCACTCGACCTGCTTTGGCGAAGGCAGATCAACCTCGCCGAGCTGGCGAACTGGGCGGTGCCCGGACTGATCGCGCTCGCGTGCGCGGGTGCCTGGCAATTCCGCCGCCATCCGGTCCTGCGCCTCTTCGCCCTCTCGGCGCTGCTTACGTTCGTCGGGTACCTGCTCGTCCCCTACGATCAGGGACACGGCTGGGGCTACCGGTACATGCATTCGGCGTGGGCAGCCCTCCCCATCCTCGCCGCGGGGGCGGTGGAGCTGGCGAAGGCTGCTTCCATCCGCCGCGCCATGGGTCTGGCCGCGGCCGCGAGCCTGGTGCTCGCCACCGGGTTGCGCTTCGCGCAGGTCCGCAGCTTCATCGACGGACAGCTCTCGCAGATCCCCGGTCCGGTCCGCGCCTCTGCGTTTGAGGTCGTCTTCCTGCGCCCGGACCGCGGCTATTACACGCAGGACCTGGTCCAGAATGATCCCTTCATGGAGGGCACGCGGTGGATCCTCCTCAGCGCAGGACCCACGGAGGACGCGCGCTTCATGAAGGCCTGGTTCAAGGACGCCAGGCTCACCGTCCACACCGACGTCGCCGATCTCTGGCAGATCGATTGAGAGTGCACCGATGGCCCTCCGCGACCTGACCCTCGGCCTGTTCCGGCGGCGCGCCAGCGGCCTGCTCTGGCAGGCAAGCCAACGGCTCGCCTACCCGCCGGACTTCTCCGACGCGGACGTGGCGCTGTGCCGCGCCGTGGCCGGCCACACGATGACCAGTCCCGAGCGGATCGTAGCCCTGGCGGAAGCGGTGCGGTACGTCTGCCGCAACCGAATCCCCGGCGCCGTCGTCGAGTGCGGGGTGTGGCGGGGTGGAAGCATGATGGCGGCGGCGCTCACGCTGAAGGAGCAGGGCGACACTTCGCGCGAGCTCGTGCTGTTCGACACCTTCGAGGGCATGAGCCCTCCAGCCGCTCGGGACGTCAACTTGCGTGGAACGCATGCGGACCTGGCCGCCCCGAAGGGGTCGTCGGCCGCATCGCAGGAGGTCGTCGCCGCCGGCGTAGCCTCCACCGGCTATCCGATGGATCGGGTCAGATTGGTGAAGGGCAAGGTGGAGGAGACCATCCCCGCCCACGCGCCCGGGGAAATCGCGCTGCTCCGGCTGGACACCGACTGGTACGCCTCGACGCTGCACGAGCTCGAGCATCTCTATCCACGGCTCTCGCGCGGCGGGGTGCTGATCATCGACGACTACGGGCATTGGAAGGGCGCGAAGGAAGCGGTCGACGTCTACTTCCAGCGGCTCTCGCCGCGGCCGATGCTCAGCCGGATCGACTACACCGGACGCTCCTGCATCAGGCCCTGAGCGGCTTTTCGGCCAGGCAGGCGAAGTTGTGGCAGAAGAGCACGTTCGGTGCCGCGCGATCCGCGATTCCACCCACCCAGTTCACCGCCGCGTAGAGCGGAGCGCCCGCGCGCCCCAGCACGCCATAGGCGAGGAAGTTCATCACCTGCGCCGCGGTCAGGAGGCTGCCGCCCTGCGAGAGCATCAGCCTGGGCTCCAGCCCTCCCATCCGGCAGAGCCGGAAGAGCCCCTGCTGGGTGAATCGCCAGTGGTCCTTCGGGTGCGGGTGGAAGAACCAGACGTGCGGGACGGAAAGGATGGCGCGGCCTCCAGGGACGAGAATGCGACGGATCTCGCGGATTCCCTGGAACGGGTCGTCGCAGTGCTCTAGAACCTGCGTGCAGAGCACGACGTCGAAGCTCGCGTCCGGCAGCCCGGTGGACTCCACGGTTCCCTGATGGTCGGCGCCGGAGTCCAGCGTCACGTCGAGGGTCTCGACGCGTAGTCCCCGGGATTCGAGCGCCGGGCGGTAAGGACTCTTGTCGGCCCCGAGATCCAGGGCCCGCAGCATCCCCTGCGGGATCTCCGAGATCAGGCGCTGCACGTCGGCGCTGAGGGAACGCAAGGCCAGGTAGTCGTACTGGAAGATCGAAGGGGTGAGACGCGCGGCGGGCGAATGCGCGGACTTCTTTCCGGCCTGCGCAGCCCGGAACGCGTCGTCCATCTTCGTGAGCCCGATCTCCATGATCAACGCCGCGCGAGCAGCGCCTTGATCTCGTTGGCCCGTCGGCTGATCGAAGAAAGCACCACGCCAGCGATGCCGCTCATCACCGAGAGCGTCAAGAGCCCGATGCAGAGGATCGCCGTCGGGATGCGCAGGATCTGGCCGGTGCGCAGGAACTCGGAGATCACCACCCCGCCGGCCGCGAAGCCGGATGCCCCGAACGTCACCGCGATGGCGCCGAAGAAAGAGAGCGGCCGGTAATCGCGGAAGAAGGCGAGCAGTGCGAGGAGGATCCGGTAGCCGTCGCGGAGCGTGCGGAGCTTGCTCGCGCTGCCGGTGGCGCGCTCCCGGTAGTGCACCGGGACCTCGGCCACCACGAAGTTGGCGGTCAGCGCTTGCAGCGACAGCTCGGTCTCGATCTCGAATCCTTGCGCGATCAGCGGGGAAAGCTCCAGGAAGCGCCGGCTGAAAGCCCGATACCCGGAGAACAAGTCGGTGGTCTGAACCCCGAAGAGGAAGCGGACGAGGAAGACGAAGAGCCGGTTGCCGATGTTGTGGAGCGGGGGGTACGCATGCTCGGCGAACGTCTGCAGGCGCGTGCCGATCGCCATGTCGGCGAGGCCCGCGTGAACGCGATCGAGCAGCTTGCGCGCGTCCTCGGCCGGATAGGTGTCGTCGCCGTCCACCATGAGCACGGAATCGGCGTCGCGGGTGAGGGCGAAGCCGCGCAGCAAGGCGAATCCCTTGCCCTTGCGGGACTCGAAGACCACCTCGGCTCCCGCCTTCCGGGCCGCCTCGGCGGTGCCGTCGGTGGAGGCATTGTCGACGACAACGATGCGCGCGCCGGGGAGCGCATCGCGAAAGTCCTTCACCACCTTGGCGATCGCGCACTCCTCGTTGTGGCAGGGAATCACCACCGCAACGCTCTGCGCCCCGCTCACCCCGTCTTCAGCCAGGTCTCGTTCTTCTGCGCCTGCGCTTCGCGGTACAGCGACTCGTATTGCGCCACCGTTTCGTTCCAGCTCCATCTTTGCTCCGCCCATGTCCTTGCCCTCCCCGCGAGCATCCTGCGGGCCTCTGCCGACGCGCCGAGCTGCTCGACGGCGACGCCGAGGTCGGCCAACGAGCCGCAGGACGCCACCGCGTCTGGGGGGATCCATCCCGAGTAGCCGTCGTCCCAGAGCAGCGCCACCGGCAGCCCGCTGGCGATCCCTTCCTGAACGGCGAGCGGCAGCCCTTCGCCGACCGAGGCGTGCACCATCAGATCGACGCAGCCGAACAAGTCCGGCATTCGCTCGTAGGCGAGGAGACCGAGGTCGGTCAGTCGCGGCGAGCGCAGGCCCCGCTGCGCTCCACAAACGGCCAGGTGATGGTGCTTCCGCGGCATCTCCAGCACCGCATCCAGGTTTTTCTTCTCGGAGGCACGGGCGACGAACAGGGCGACGACTTCGTCGACTGGGAGCCCGAGCTTGCGGCGGGTCTCCGCACGTTCGGCGGTGGAGCGGGGCCGGAAGGTGGCGGCGTCGACGCCGTTGCCGATGTAGCGCACTTGCAGGCCGGGGAACCTCGCTTGCAGCCAGCCCTGCACGCGGGTGTTGTAGGCGGTGACTGAGCTGGCGGACCGCACGATCCGGTCGCCGATCGCGCTCCAGGCTGCCCGCTGCACCGAGTTGATCAGAGCGCGGCGGTAGGTGACGAACCCGACATGCTCGGTGAGCATCAGCGGGATGCCCCTGCGCGCGGAGATCCTGGCTGCGAGAATGCTGCTCGCGTAGAGGGCTCCATGCGCGTGCAGGACCTCGGCCGATTCCAGTGCCTTCATCGCGCTTCGGAGGCCGGGCCCCCAGGGAACCGGATAGGGCACCCCGAATCGTTCAGCGAGGTGCACTGCGGGCAGGCGGTGCACGGTGATGCCGGCCTCCTGCGACTGGCCCCGCTGGCCGATCCATCCCGAGCTCACCAGCACGACATCGTGCGAGCGGGCCAGCCCGCGGGCGAGGTTCTGCACCATCACCTCCAGCCCGCCGGGGTGGGGAACGTAGTTGTGACAGAGGAGGCCGATGCGCATGGCCGCTACGCGCTCAGCCGCCGGGGCACCGATCGCAGCCCGCTCGCGCCGCTCTGTTGCGCGCCGCGCTCGCCGCCCTCGTGGTACTCGGCGTCCTCGTTCACGCGCCAGAGGTCGTAGACCGGTCCGCCGGCGATGATGTTTTTCACGCAGAGCATCGCGGTCATCATCGCGTGGTCCTGGTTGTTGTACTTGTGCATGCCGTTGCGGCCGACCAGATGGAGCGTGGGGAAGCGCGCCTCGATTTCCCGTCTGATCAGTTCAACGCTCTGCGCGTACCCGTCGTCGTAGACCGGATACGCCTTGGGCTGCCGCACCACGCAGCCGTCGACCACGTCTTCGGCCGAGGCGAGCCCGATCTGCTGCAACTCGCGCTTGCCCAGCTCGATCAGTTCGGCGTCGCTGGTCGTCCACAGGCCGTCGCCCTCGAAGCAGAAGTACTCGAGGCCGAAGCAGGCCATCGAGGGATCCGGAACCATCTCCGGCGACCAGGATTTGAAGTTCTGGACCCGGCCGACCTTCACCGACGGGTCGTGGATGTAGATCCAGTTGTCGTCGAATACGCGCCGGTCCTTGAGGATCAGTACCACGGTGAGGAAGTCGCGGTAGCGCAGCCGCTGCGCCGCCGCTCGCGTCGCTTCCTCCAGCCGGGGAGTGATGCCCAGGGCCAGCTCGCGCAGCGGCGCCGAGGAGATCACGTGCGCAGCGCGCGTCTCGTGCCGTCCGCCCGCGCGGTCCAGGTGCGTGACCGTCCATTCGCGGCGGCCAGCGTCGAAGGAGCAGCCCACCACCTTCTCGCCCATCCGGATCCGGCCGCCCAGCTCGCGCACGCGGCGCGCGCAGGCCTCCCAGATCATGCCGGGACCCTTGCGCGGATAGCGGAAGGAGTCGATCAGCGTCTTGATCACCTGGGACTTCTGCTTCGGCTTGCGCTTGGGCAACAGCGCGTTGCGGATCGCGGTGCCGAGCGCCAGGCCCTTGATGCGCTGCGCGGCCCAGTCCGCGGAGATGTCCTTGCAGCTCATGCCCCACACCTTTTCGGTGTAGGTACGGAAGAAGATGCCGAAGAGCCGGCGGCCGAACTGGTTGCTCACCCAGTCCTCGACGTTCTTCGGATTGCGCACCGGGAAGAGGCGGGCACGGAAGTAGGAGAGCACGCACAGCGCCGACTCCATGACGCCGAGCTTGAAGAGCGCCTCCAGCGCGCGGAGCGGATAGCTGAAGAACTTGCCGCGATAGAAGATGCGCGAGGAGCGCGGCCGCTCCAATAGATCGTTGGGAAGCAGCTCCGTCCAGAGGTCTTCGACCTCCTTCGACTTGGAGAAGAACCGGTGGCCGCCGATGTCGAAGTGGTAGCCCTTGTAGCTCGCCGTCCGCGCGATCCCGCCGACCAGCTCCGGGTCTGCCTCGATCACCGTGACCGGGATGCCCTGTTTCGAGAGCAGGTAGGCGGCGGTGAGACCGGCGGGACCGGCGCCGATGATCGCCACGGTGGGTCGGCTCATGCGCAAGCGCATCCTCGCCCGCGGATGCGGTGCTGCCAAGGAAACGACCCCGGGCGAAAGCGTGCGCTCCTCGCGAAACCGCATACAGTGTACGCATGCGGCGCGTGCTGATCGCGGACGACGAGGAGTCGATCCGCCACGTCCTCTCCGAGATGCTGAACGAGCGCGGCTACGAGGTGCGCGCGGTCGCGGACGGCGAGGAGGCGATGCGCGAGCTCTCGTCGCGCGACTACGACGCGCTCGTCACCGACGTGCGGATGCCGCGGATGAATGGGCTCGATCTGGTGCGCGCCGCGCAGGCGTCGTCGCCGGAGACCACCATCATCGTGATGAGCGCGTACGGATCGCACGACCTGGCGATCGAGGCGATGAAGGCGGGCGCGTACGACTACCTGGGAAAGCCGTTCCGGCCGGACGAGGTCCTGCTGGTGCTGCGCAAAGCGGAGGAGCGCGAGCGGCTACGGCGTGAGAACATCCGGCTGCGGCGGGAGATGTCGCGGCTGGCGCCGCAGCTCGTGGCCGAAAGCGCGGCGATGAAGGAAGTGCTTCGGGTGGTGCAGAAGGTGGCGCCGATGCTCACCACCGTGCTCATCCAGGGGGAGAGCGGGACCGGCAAGGAGCTGGTGGCGCGGGCCGTGCACGATCTGTCGCCGCGCGCGGAGCGGCCGTTCGTTGCGGTGAACTGCGGGGCGATTCCGGAGCAGCTGATCGAGAGCGAGCTCTTCGGGCACGCCAAGGGCGCGTTCACCGACGCGCGCGTGGCCAAGCGGGGACTGTTCGAGGAGGCGGACGGCGGGACGCTGCTGCTCGACGAGGTGGGGGAGCTGCCGCTGGCGGTGCAGCCCGCGCTGCTGCGGGCGCTGCAGGCCGGGGAGGTGCGCAGGGTCGGCGACTCGCGGTCGACGCGGGTCGACGTGCGCCTGCTCGCGGCGACCAACCGCGATCTGGCGGCCGAGGTCCAGGCCGGGAGGTTCCGGGAGGACCTCTATTACCGGCTGAACGTGGTCCAGATCCGGCTGCCGCCGCTGCGCGAGCGGCAGGAGGAGATCGCGGTGCTCGCCGAGCGGATGCTGGCGCGGCACGCCGGGCGCGCGGGAGTCGCGCAGCGGCGGCTGTCGGCGCAGGCGCTGGAGCTGGTGCAGCGGTACCGCTGGCCCGGGAACGTGCGCGAGTTGGAGAACGCGATGGAGCGCGCCCTGGTGCTGTCGGAGGAGGAAGAGATCGGGGCGGAGGCGCTGCCCGAGGCCGTGCAGCGTGCGGGCACGCCGGAGCCGGTGCCGGCGCAGGTCGGTGCGGACGACTTCTCCGTCAAGCGCGCGCAGCGCGTGATGGAGACAGAACTGATCCGGCGCGCGCTGGAGAGGACGGGGGGGAACCGGACCAAGGCGGCGGAGCTGCTCGAGCTGTCGCCGAGGGCGCTGCTGTACAAGATCCGGGAGTATGGGCTCGAGTGATGTCGGTGCTGTGCGTCATTTCTTCTGCGCGTGATCGCATTGCAGGTCCCGCGGCCGGCTTTCCGAAGGGGTCATAGGCGGGCGTAGTGCTGGTCCCGTTGCTTTAGTGAGTCGCAGCGGCTCGTATGCTTTCCCTCAACTGTCGCGCCTGACGGAAGCCGCGATGCTGAGGGCAGGACCTCGCTCGGTATCCCTCCTCGAGGTCTGCCCATTTCAGTGTTCGGCTCAGAAGAGTCGGCCAGCGTGGCCCTGGCCGGATTCGGCGCGCCACCCGCCGGCAAGATGGCGTCCGCTGCGAAGGCGTTCGACCAGAAGTTGAAGCGCGGGCTCGCTTCCCCTAACGGGTCGCATCCCTGGCGCCGGGCGGCGGCCTTGGCAACGAAGGACGTCCTTCTCGGAACCCGCGAGCGGTTCGGGTGGCGAAGTTTGCCCATTTCGTCCGACCATCTGACCGCAGGCTGACCACGCGGGCGGAGTGATGTCAGACCCCTCATGCATGCTGCGCTCTATGAAGAAGATCCTCCAACTCTCCTTCCCTCCCACCGGCCGCGGCGGCCCGAGGCCCGGCGCCGGCCGTCCGCGCGGAGATCGCGTCACCCACCACGGCCGTTCTTCCGTCGACGCCCGGTACCCGCTCCACCTCGTCTTGCGCATCCGGGACGGGATCTGGAACCTGCGGGGCAAGGCGCTGTTCAAGGAGATCCGGTATGCCCTCGCGAAGGTCTGCGAGCGCGAGGGCTTCCGGATCGTTCACTTCAACGTGCAGGGCAACCACATCCACGCGATCGTGGAAGCGGACAGCACCGCCCACCTCTCTCGGGCGATGCAGTCGATGTGCACCCGGATCGCCAGGCGCATCAACGCGCGGATGCAGCGGCGCGGCCCTGTCTTCGCGGATCGCTTCTACGCGGCCTCGCTGCGCACGCCCACGCAGGTCGCGAATGCGATCGCGTACGTGCTGGAAAATACGCGCCGGCACGAGGCGAGGAAGGACTTCAACCCGCCGCGCTCGACGCGTCCGGAGCCGTTTACCTCCGCGGAGCTCGCCAACAGCGATCCGCCGCTCGTCTCGGCGCCGAAGACCTGGCTCTTGCGGGTGGGGTGGATGCGGGCGCACCGGCGCACAGCCTCGGCGGCGTGAGGTCAGGACGAAAGGAAGCGACACGGCCGGACAGTAACGGACCAGGCGCTCCCCGTCGTCCTGAACACCCACCGCCTTCCTCCACGGACAGCCTTCCAGGATCTGCAAGGCGCCCGGGATCGATTCGGGCAGACTTCCGAGCCGCGCACTGCATCCGGACTGTGCATCCGCATCCGAGTGACGGCACCCTGCGTGGCGGAGCTCTCCGCCGAGGTGTGCCCGAATCAATCATGATGCATTCCCGGGCTGGTGGGCCGGATGCGATCTGCGCTTCCGAGGTCTGCCCGATTCAACGTCGCCTCGCGAGCCTCCCGTCACATCGCCGTCGCCGTCGCCAAAGCCCACGCCAGGACCACGACAACGCCCACGTCGTCCACGCTCACGACAGACCTCGACCTGAACGTTGACGTGGCCGGCGACGTGGGCGCGCCTCCTAAATCGACAGGATTATTTCTAGAGACCGCTTAATGACCCCGAGGTGCGGAACCATGCGCCTTCTTGCGTCGTCCGTCCCACATCTGCGTCTCTGGAAATGTAAGCGTCGGGGGCGGAAAGCAGGTGCAGTGACGGGTCAGTGCGGGGTCATTAAGGCTTAATGGAGGACGGTTCCTTGACTGCCTACACGAAGCCAAAGGAAAGATGAAGTCCTGCTGCTCGCGGAGGGGCCGCGTGAATCGAGTTCAGAAATTCCGGGAGGCCGCGCTGATGGCGAAGGCGGAGCTAGCTCGCAAGGCCGGCGTCTCCGAGTCGACCATCGACCGGATCGAGGCCGGAAACGACTGCCGCATGGAGACGAAGCGGAAGATCCTCTTCGCGCTCGGGCTCAGCATCCAGGAGAGCGGCAAGGTCTTCCCCCGCCACAACGGCGTCGCGCTCAAGCGCGCGGGAGGGACGTGATGGCCAAGAGCAAGCTCGCGCTCGGGCTCGACATCGGGTCCTCGTCGGTGAAGCTGGTCCAGCTCAAGGAGGCCAAGCGAGGGTACATCCTGGAGGCGTTCGGGGTGGCCGCGCTGCCGCCGGAGGCCATCGTCGACGGCGCGCTGATGAATTCCACCGCCATCGTCGAGGCCATCCGCGGCCTGGTGGCCCAGTACAAGCTGAAGAACCGTGAGGCCGCCATCGGCGTCTCCGGGCACTCGGTCATCATCAAGAAGATCAGCATGCCGAGGATGACCCAGGAGGAGCTGGAGGAGAGCATCCAGTGGGAGGCCGAGCAGTACATCCCCTTCGACGTGAAGGACGTGAACATCGACGTCCAGATCCTCACGCCGCCGGAGGTGGACACCGGCACCGGCCAGATGGACGTGCTGCTGGTCGCGGCCAAGAAGGACATGATCAACGACTACACCTCGGTGGTCTCCGAAGCGGGCCTCAGCCCGGTGGTGGTCGACGTCGACGCCTTCGCGGTGCAGAACTCGTTCGAGGTCAACTACGAGCTGCCCAAGAGCGAGACCATCGTGCTGGTCAACGCCGGCGCGAGCGTGTGCAACATCAACGTGCTGGCCAACGGGCTGACCACCTTCACGCGCGACGTGACGATGGGCGGCAACCAGTTCACCGAGGAGATCCAGAAACAGCTCAACGTCAGCTACGACGAGGCGGAGAAGCTGAAGGTCGGCGGCGACGCGGCCCAGGACTCGGACTCGGTGGTCCCGCAGGAAGTGGAGCGGGTGATCCAGGGTGTGGCCGACCAGATGGCGGGCGAGATCCAGCGCTCCCTCGACTTCTACACGGCCACCGCCGCCGACTCGCACATCGCGCGCCTCTATCTCTCCGGCGGCACCGCCAAGATCCCCGCGCTCTTCAAGGTGATCGAGCAGCGGGTGGGCGTGCCGGTCGAGATCCTCAACCCCTTCAAGGGCGTGGAGATCGACAACCGGAAGTTCGACCCCAACTACGTGATG
>DASQAS010000031.1:0-25613 GCA_035635635.1 Myxococcales bacterium
ACGTCGTGGTCGTCAACCACCACCTCTTCTTCGCCGACCTCGCCCTGCGCAGCTCGTCCGCCGGCGACGCGGGAGCGGCCGTGCTGCCGCGCTACGACGCGGTGGTGTTCGACGAAGCCCACGCGATCGAGGAGGTAGCCACCGAGCATTTCGGCGTGCAGGTCTCGAGCTTCCGGGTGGGCGAGCTGGCGCGCGACGCGCTCAAGGCGCTCCAGGGGAGGCCCCAGCTTCTGGAAGCGGCCGGGCTCGCCACCCGGCTCGCGCGGGAAGGGCGGGACTTCTTCGACGCGGCGCTGGAGGCGGCGCAGGCCGGCCAGTCTGCGCCGGCGAAATCGCCGCCGGAGAGCGCGCGCTGGCCGCTGCTTCCGGGCGCTCTCCAACCCGCGGAGGCGGAGCGCCTGAAGCTCGCCGAGCTGATCCGCGCGCTCGGGGCGTCGCTGTCGGGGAGCGGCGAAGACGAGCTCGCGCTGCTCGAGCGCCGGTGCCTCGGGCTCCGCGCCGACCTGGAGCTCTTCTCGGAGTCGCGTTCAAGTCCAGGAGACGATGTCATCCACTGGGCCGAGTCGCGCGCGGGCCACCTGCTCCTGCATGCCTCCCCCATCGAAGTGGCCGGCTTGCTGCAGGAAAAGCTCTACGACCGCATCGGCCCGGTGGTCTTCACCAGCGCCACCCTCGCCGTGGGCGGCCGCCTCGACTACTTCTCCCGCCGCGTCGGCCTGGCGGACGATTCCGGTCCGCTCTTTCCGCTCGCGACCGAGGTGCTGGCCTCTCCCTTCGATTACCAATCGAATGCCGCCCTTTACTTGCCGGGCGCAATGCCGGATCCGCAGGATCCGGGATTTCCCGACGCCGTCGCCCGCGAGCTGCGTGCCCTGTTGCCGATCACCGGCGGGCGGGCGTTCGTGCTCTTCACCTCCCTGCGCAACATGAGGGCCGTGCACGCGCTGCTCGCGGACGAGCTCCCCTGGCAGGTTCTCCTACAGGGCGAGGCCCCCAAGGCGCAGCTCCTCAAGCGCTTCCGCCAGACGCCCAGCGTCCTGTTCGCGTCGCAGAGCTTCTGGGAGGGCGTGGACGTGCCCGGTGAAGGGCTCAGCCTGGTGGTGATCGACAAGCTTCCCTTCGCCTCTCCGGGAGAGCCGATCGTGGCGGCGCGGATTGAGCGGTTGCGCGCCGACGGCGAGGACGCATTCTATGGCTACCAGGTCCCGCAGGCGGCCCTGGCGCTGAAGCAGGGCTTCGGAAGGCTGATCCGCAGCGCCACCGACCGCGGGATCGTTGCCGTGCTCGACGGCCGCATGACGCGGAAGGCCTACGGCCGCCTGTTCGTCGCGTCCCTGCCGCGCTGCCGGGTCTTGCGCAGCGCGCAGGAGGCGTCGCAGTTCTGGTCTCTCACGCAAACCGGGGGTGCGACAGGCGCATAGCTCGACGTACCTTTGATGCAATTCCCGCAATTGGGAACTCTCTGGCGGCGCGATGGGATTCGGGCGAAACTATGGAACCAGGCGGAACTGTTCCGGCCGCGCTCGCGCGGCCGGGCGCTGGGGGACCGCGCGAAGGCCCGTGGGCCGAAGCGACGGCAGGGTGACAGTAGGGTGCAGTTCAACACGGGCCAACGCGAGCTGACGCTCAAGATCGTCTATTACGGCCCCGGCCTCTCCGGGAAGACGACCAACTTGCGCGAGCTCTATCAACGCATCCAGCCCGAGCTCCGCGGCCATCTCATGACCCTGGACACGGCGGACGACCGCACCCTCTTCTTCGACACCCTCCCGGTCGTCTTCACCGCCGGCACCCTGAAGGTGAAGCTCAAGCTGTTCACCGTCCCCGGGCAGGTGATGCACAACTCCACGCGCCGCATCGTCCTGCAGGGGACCGACGCCATCGCCTTCATCGCCGACAGCCAGCCGGCCAAGCGGCAGGAGAACTACAAGTACTGGCTGAACATGGTGGAAAACCTGAAAGCGAACGGCCTGGACATCGACTCGATGCCCCACGTGGTCCAGTGGAACAAGAAGGACCTGGGCGACGCCTCCACCGACGAGGCGATCGAGAAGATGCGCCGCGAGAACAAGCAGCCGGTCTACGAGGCGGTCGCCGTGCGCGGCGAGGGCGTGGTGGAGACCTTCCTCGGGCTGGTCGAGCTGACCTTCGAGCAGATCGACAAGGTCTATCTGCTCTCCCAGAAGATCGGATTGGACCGGCGCGCATTCGTGGAAGAGGTTAGAAGGTGCCTGGTGAACCCGCCAGCGAAGGACGGGCCCTCGGGCGGCGGCAAGACGGGAACGGACGGAGCCTGAGCCTTGGCCGAGAGCGTCCTCCACAGACAGCTCGTACTCGGCGAACTCCTGGACCTGGTGAGCTTCACCAACGTCTGCCGCACGTTCGTGGACCTCTACAAGGTCGGGCTCAAGGTCTTCGACGCCAACGGCACCAAGCTGGTGGACATGAAGGTCGCCTCCGGCGACTTCTGCGCCTACATGTTCACCGGGCCCAACGGCCGCCGGCTCTGCACGGAGACGGTCACGCACATCAAGGTCCGCCCGCTGGAGGCAACCGACGCGCAGCCGGCCATCGCGGTGCGCAACTGCTTCAGCGGGCTGCGCTACCTGATGATGCCCATCCTCTACGAGGGCGACTTGCTCGGCCGGATCATCTTCGGCCCCTTCATGCCGGATGAGCTGGGCGACCTCGGTTCGGATCTCAAGGCGCTCGACGGCGAGTTCGATCTGAAGAAGGCGAAGGAGCTGATCGACCGCATCCGCCGCGCCCCCGAGACCACCGTCCGCCGCATCCTCGAGCACTTCGCCAAGCTGGTGGACGTCCTGGTGTTCACCTCGCACAAGGCGATGATCTCCAGTCAGCTCCACATCGAGAGCGTCACCGAGAGCTACCGGGAGGTGCAGGAGAAGAACAAGCGCCTCTCCGACGCGCTGGAGCGCCTCCAGGAGCTCTCCCGGCTGAAGTCCAACTTCCTCGCCACCGTCTCGCACGAGCTGCGCACGCCGCTCACCTCGGTGATCGGATACAGCGAGATGCTGCTCGCCGGCCTGGCCGGGGAGCTGAACGACGAGCAGAAGGACTACCTCAAGACAATTTTGGAGAAGGGCGAGTCGCTGCTCCGGCTGATCTCCTCGATCCTGGACCTCTCCCGGATCGAGGCCCGCGGCGTCCAGCTCGTGCGCAAGACGGTGAGCCTGGACGACATCGTGCAGAGCGCGATGGAGAGCGTGCTGCCGCAGAGCCTGAAGAAGAACCTCCAGCTCACCTCGGAGCTGTCGCGCAGCATCAAGAGCGTGACGGTGGACGGCGACAAGATCCGCCAGTGCGTGGTCAACCTCCTCTCCAACTCGGTGAAGTTCACGCCTGCGGGCGGGCACATCGTGTTACGGGCCGGCCCGGCCGAGCGGCCGCCCACGCAGTCCGGGCCGTTCGGCAGCTCGGGGTATTTCCAGATCTCGGTCACGGACAACGGGATCGGGATCCCGCCCGAGCTGCAGGGCAAGGTCTTCGAGACCTTCTTCCAGGCGGACTCCTCCGCCTCGCGCGAGTACGGCGGCGCGGGCCTGGGGCTGTCGATCGTCAAGAGCTACATCGAGGCCCACGGCGGCGAGGTGGCGGTGCGGAGCGAGCTCGGCAAGGGCTCGACCTTCACGCTGATCGTGCCCGTCGAGCCGCCCGGCATGGGTCTCGAAATACCCCGCAATTGAGCACGGAATTCGATCTGATCGAAGCGTTTCTCCGCCCGTTCCCCCGCGGCGAGGGCGTGCGGCTCGGACCCGGCAGCGACTGCGCGGCGGTGGCTCCCACCGCGGGGATGCAGCTCGTCGCCACCACCGACGCCGTGATCGAGCGGGTGCACTTCGACCTGCGCCGGTTCTCGCCGGAGGACATCGGTTGGAAGGCGCTGGCGGTCAACCTCTCCGACCTGGCCGCGGCAGGGGCGCGCCCCCGGTGGTTCCTCTGTGCCCTGGGGGTACCCGGAGGCGCGCGGACCAGCCAGCTGGCACGGCGGATCTCCCGCGGCATGGCGCCCCTGGCGAAGAAGCACGGATGCGCGCTGGTCGGCGGAAACGTGAGCCGCGCTTCCGAGTGGTCGGTGACCATCACGGCGCTGGGCGAGTCGCGGCGGCCGCTCTCCCGCTCCGGCGCCCGCCCGGGCGATGCGCTGGCGGTCGTCGGAACCCTGGGCGATGCGGCCGCCGGCCTGAGGCCCTACCCGTCCCCGGCGGCAGCCCGCGCGCAGCGCCGCCCGGTTCCGCTCGTGCGTGAAGGCATGATCGCCGCCGCGCATGCCTCGGCGGCCATCGACGTGAGCGACGGCTTCCTCCAGGACCTGGGCCATCTCTGCCGCTGCAGCGGGGTCGGGGCAGTGGTCGAATGCAGCGCGCTGCCCCTGGGAGGGGCGGCCCGCAAGCTGCCCGACGGGATGGAGCTTGCCTTGGGCGGGGGAGAGGACTATGCGCTGTTGCTCAGCGTTCCCCGACGGAAGTTGCCGGACCTGCGCAAGCGGCTTCGACTGGCCGAGGTCGGGCGCATCGTGCGCGGCAAGGGCATCCAGCTCACCGAGCTCGGCCAGCCCCGCCCGCTTCCCCGCCGGGCCGGCTTCGACCATTTGAAGTAAGGCGCGGACTCCGTTACAAACTCGCGCCCCGCCCCGCGCAACCTGCGCGGAGGCGGTCGTCTGCCTTGGAAACGAGCGCGACCCGAAATCCACTGCTCCAACGGCGCCCGGCCGGCAGCCCGACCGCGCGCGCGGAGATGCTCGCCGCGTTCCGCGACGGCAAGCGCAAGGTCCAGGCGCGCGGCCTGTCGGGAGCCGCGCGCGGGTACGCGCTTTCGCAGCTCGCGGGCGAGCTGAAGCGGCCCTTGGTGTGCGTGGAGCCGGACGAAGCGGCCGCGGAAGCGCTGGAGAAGGACCTGCGCTTCTTCCTCGGAGCGGACTCCGCGGTCGTGCGCCTTCCCGCCGACGAGGTCCTGCCGTACGAGGGCCTGACCCCCGACCGGATGGTCGCGCAGCAGCGTCTCGCCGCCCTCTTCCGGCTGGATCTCGGCGAACGGCCCGTGGTCGTCTGCTCAGTCCAATCGCTGGCGCGGCGCGTGCTGCCCCGCTCCACCCTGGACCGTCGCAGCCTTCAGCTCTCGCCGGACGCCACCCAGGATCGGGACGAGCTGGCCCGCAAGCTGACGGCGGCCGGCTATGCGCGCGTGCCGGTGGTGGAGGATCCCGGCACGTACGCCGTGCGCGGCGGCGTGTTCGACGTCTGGTCGCCGCTCGACGCCCAGCCGGCGCGGCTGGAGTTCTTCGGGGACACGATCGAGAAGATCCGCGCGTTCGATCCGCAGACCCAGCGCACGATCCGCGAGCTGGACGAGCTGTCGCTCTGTCCCGCCCGCGAGATCGTCCTCGACGATGAAGGCCGCAAGGCCGCGATCGCGACGGTCCGGGCCGCAGCGGACGCGGTGGAGACGCCTTCCCGGCAGCTCCGCGAGCTGATCGACGACCTGTCCGGTCTATCCCAGGACGACGAGCTTTTCGCTTCGGGCTTGACCGCGATCCTGCCGGGTTTCTTTCCAGGCGGGTTGTCCCCGCTCACCGAGTACCTGCCCAAGGACGCCATCTGGGTGCTCGACGATCCGCTCGAGCTGGAGCGCCAGTGGGGGGACCTGTGGACTGCCCTCGAGAACGCGTTTGCGGCGGCGCGCAGCAAGGGCGAGCTGGCGCTGCCTCCCGACCAGCACTTCCTGCACGAGCGCGACGTCCGACCGGTCCTGGACTCCGCCCCCGTGCTGGAGCTCGCCGGGCTCACGCTCGGGACCGAGACGGCGGTCGGAACGGCGGAGGTCGACTTCGATCTGCAGCCGACCAACGACCTGCGCGCGGAGATCCAGAGCCACCACGGCGAGGATGGAGCGCTCTCCCCGCTGGTGCGGCGGTTGGAGTCCTTGCGGGAGCGCGGGATCGCCGCCGTGGTGGCCTGCCATTCCTCGGCGCAGGCGGAGCGAACCCGGCGGCTCCTGCTCGATCGGAAGCTGATGGCGCAGATCGTTCCGCTGCGGGACGCGGCATTCTCCCCGAACGTGCACGCCCATCTGGTGGTGGGCGAGATCAGCGTGGGTTTCGTCGATCCGCACGACCGGCTGGCCGTCTTCTCGGACGAGGACATCTTCGGGCCGCGCGCCCAGGCCCGCAAGACGGCCCGGCGCCCGCGCACGTTCGGGGCCGATGCCGCCGACTTCCGCGACCTCAAGGAAAACGACCTGGTCGTGCACGTCGACCACGGGATCGCCCGCTACGGCGGCCTGACGCGGCTGAGCGTGCGGGGGTTTGCGGCCGACTTCATCCTTCTGCAGTTCGCCGGCAAGGACAAGCTGTACCTGCCGGTCGGACGCCTGCGGCAGATCCAGAAGTACGCGGGCGGCGACCCCGAGAAGGTGAAGCTCGACTCGCTGCAGAGCCAGTCGTTCGAGAAACGGAAGGCCCGGGTCAAGGAGGAGCTGCTGAAGATGGCGGCGGAGCTCCTCGACATCTACGCCGCGCGGGCAGCGCACCAGGGATACGCGTACTCGCCGCCCGACTCCATGTACCGCCAGTTCGAAGCGGACTTCGAGTTCGAGGAGACGCCGGACCAGGAGCGCGCCATCCTCGAGGTCCTGAACGACATGCAGGACAAGAAGCCCATGGACCGCCTGGTCTGCGGCGACGTGGGCTACGGCAAGACGGAGGTGGCGCTGCGCGCCGCCTTCAAGGCGGTGGAGGACAAGAAGCAGGTGGCGCTGCTGGTGCCGACCACGGTGCTCGCGGCCCAGCACTTCCGCACCTTCACCCGCCGCTTCGCCGACTACCCGGTCACGGTGGAGATGATCTCCCGCTTGCGGGACGAGAAGCAGATCCGCGAGGTCCTCCAGCGGGCGCGCGAAGGCAAGGTGGACGTCCTGATCGGCACGCACCGGCTGCTCTCGCCCGACGTGTCGTTCAAGGACCTGGGCCTGGTGGTGGTGGACGAGGAGCAGCGATTCGGGGTGAAGCACAAGGAGCAGCTGAAGAAGCTACGCAAGCTGGTGGACGTGCTCACGCTCACCGCCACCCCGATCCCCCGCACCCTGCACATGTCGATGATGGGTGTCCGGGATCTCTCGATCATCGGCACCCCTCCCGTGGACCGGCGCGCCATCCGCACCTTCGTCTCGAAGTTCGACGGCGCAACCATCAAGGAGGCGATCGAGCGCGAGCTGGCGCGCGGCGGGCAGATCTTCTTCCTGCACAACCGGATCGAGACCATCTCTGGCGTGCTGGAGTACCTGACCAGGCTGGTGCCGCAGGCGAAGATCGCGGTGGCGCACGGGCAGATGCCGGAAGGCAAGCTCGAAAGGGTGATGACGGAGTTCATCGACAAGCAGCACGACGTACTCCTCTGCACCGCCATCATCGAGAGCGGCCTGGACATCCCGTCCGCGAACACGATCCTGGTCGATCGGGCGGACCACTTCGGCCTCTCGCAGCTCTACCAGATCCGCGGCCGCGTCGGCCGCAGCCGCGAGCGCGCCTACGCGTACCTGTTCATCCCCGCGCGCCGGAAGATCACCCGCGACGCCCAGAAGCGACTTCAAGTATTGCAGCAGTTCACGGAGCTGGGCGCCGGCTTCCAGATCGCCTCGCACGACCTGGAGATCCGCGGCGCCGGCAACCTGCTCGGGCCGGACCAGAGCGGGAACATCGCCTCGGTCGGATTCGACTTGTACACGCAGCTGATGGAGGAGGCGGTCGCCTCGCTCAAGGGCGAGGAGGTGCGCCAGGACTTCGAGCCCGACGTCGAGTTGCCGGTGCCCGCCCTCATTCCCGAGGATTACGTCCCCGACGTGCAGCAGCGGCTCTCGTTCTACAAGCTCCTCGCCTCCGCCGCCACGGAGGAGGCGCTCTACGACGCCAAGGGCGAGCTGCGGGACCAGTGCGGCGAGCCGCCGCCCGAGGTGGACGCTTTGGTCGAGGTGATGTCCATCAAGAACGAGCTGCGCGCCTTGCGCCTGCGGGGCCTGAAGAGCGGTCCCGGCCGGCTGGTGGCGCAGCTCGGTCCGGACGCAGACCTCGACCCGGTGCGTCTGGCGCAGCTGGTCGCGAAGGGAAAGGGGCGATACCGCCTTACCCCCGGGATGGAGCTGGTCGCTACGGTGGACCCCAAGGCGCCCGTGCTGGAAAGCGCCCGCCAGCTCGTCCGCGAGCTCCGCACCTCCGCACAGCCGGCGAACTAAAGCTTCGCCGGACCGTGTTCCCTCTGATATCTCCTCTCGGCCCTCTCACGAAGGAACCGCCGCATGCCTACCCGCCTTGCCAGAGTCCTCTGCATCGCCCTGGCGTTCGCCGCCTGCAAGAAGGACCAGAAGTCCGGACCCGTCGTCGCCCAGGTGGGCGGCGAGACCATCACCGCCGACGAGGTCCGCCAGAGGCTGAACGAGACCAGCCCGTTCTTGCGCGCCCGCTACAACACGCTCGACCGCAAGAAGGAGTTTCTGGAGAACATGGTCCGCAACGAGCTGTTGGCGCAGGAGGCGGTGCGCCAGGGCTACGACAAGAGCCCCGCGGTCCGCGAGCAGATGAAGCGGGCGATGATCCAGGAGCTGATCCGGCACCAGCTCGACGCCAAGCTGTCGGGCACGGACATCTCCGACGACGATCTGAAGAAGTTCTACGACGCGCACATCGACGAGTTCGTGAAGCCCGAGCGCGCCCGCGTGCTGCACATCTTCCTGCCGGCCAAGGACGCCAAGGAGCGCGCCGAGGCCCGCAAGCACGCGCAGGCGCTGCTCAAGGACATCGAGGCGCGCGAGAAGAAGGGCGAGGTCAACGCCTTCCAGACGGTGGCGATCAAGGAGAGCAAGGATCCGCTCTCGGCCCCGATGGGCGGCGATCTGCGCTTCCTCTCCAAGGACGAGCTCGCCAAGGCCTACAACGCCGAGCTGGCGAACGCGGCCTTCGACCTGAAGAACCCCGGCGACAAGACGGGGCCGGTGGACACCCAGACCGGCGTCGAGCTGGTGAAGCTGCAGGTCAAGACGGTGGCGATGAACCGCAGCTTCGACGAGAGCAAGGAGCCGATCCGCCAGCGGATGGCGCGCGAGCGCCGCAGCCGGGACTACGACGAGTGGGTGAAGAAGCTGCGCGAGAACACCAAGGTGACCGTCTACGACCAGGAGCTGGACAAGGTGCAGGTCGAGGCAGCGGCTGCGCCGCAGGCCCCGACCGGACCGGCGAACGCCGCGGCCGGCCACCCCATGCCCCAGGCGACGCCTCCGGCCCAGACGCCGCCCAGGCCGGTTCCCACCAACAGCTCGAAGATCGGCGGAAACTGATCGGCTGTGATCGCCTGGCCACAGCGGCGAGGCCGATGCGCGCTGGCCGCGCTCGGCCTCGTCGTCCTTGCGCAGGCCTGCCGGCGCGCTCCGGAGCCCGCCGCGCCGCCCCCGAGCCCGGCCGCGGTGGTGAACGGCACTCCCATCCCGGTCAGCCGCGTCCAGGTCGAGATCGACCGGATGCGCAAGGGCGGCGAGGAGGACGAGGGAAAGGGGGACGCCAAGGTCGCGCCCCAGGACGTCCCCAAGCTGGCGCGCGCGGTGCTCGACGCTCTGATCGATCGGACGGTCGTGGTGCAGCGAGCCAGGACCTCCGGCATGTCGGTCAGCGAGGCGGAAGTGCAGCGCGCGACCGACGCGCTCGCCGACGACACCCGCAAGAGCGGCACCTCCTGGGGCGAGCACCTGGCGCGCGCCGGCCTCAACCCCGAGCAGCTCTCGGACGAGACGCGCGAGCGCCTGCTGGCCGAAAAGTACGTCGCCGAGCAGACCCGCACGGAGCGCGCCTCCGCGGCGGAGACGCGCGCCTGGTACGACGCGCACAAGACGGAGTTCGAGGACCCGGAAGCCGTCCATTGCCTGCAGATCGCCGTGCGCACGCCCGAGGAGGCCAAGAGCGTCCTCGATCAGCTCCGCGCCGGCGCCGCGTTCGACAAGGTGGCGCGGCAGGCGGGGATCTCGCCCGACGCCCGCAACGGCGGGGACCTGGGCTGGTTCTCCAAGGGAACCATGCCGAAGGTCTTCGACGACACCTGCTTTTCGCAGCCCGCCGGCAAGATCTCAGGCGTGGTCGCGTCGCCCTACGGCTACCACGTGTTCAAGGTCCTGGGCCGGCGAGCGCCCCGGACCCGCAAGTTCGAGGAGGTCAAGGCGGAGGTCGAACGCCGGGCGACTGCGGAGAAGCGGGCGCAGGCCGAACGCCAGCTCCTGCAGCAGCTCCGCACCGGCGCCGAGATCAAGATCGACGAGTCGGCGCTAGCACTCGTTCACTAGCGCGACCACCACCACCCGCCCGATTCCGGGCACCAAACCAAAACGAGGACGAGGACGACCACCGGCTCGACTCCGGCCACCATCACCGCCACCACCACGAACACGACCCGAGCACCCACACGCCGGAGCTGTTATCCTCCCCGCCCCGATGCGCCGTTTGCTCCTGCTGCTCGCCGTCCTCCCTCTCTCCGCCAAGGCCGAGATCAAGGACCGCATCGCCGCCGTCGTGAACGGCCAGCCGATCACGCTGTCGGAAGTGGAGGAGCGCGTCGCGCCGGAGCTGGCGCGCGTCCCCGCGGGTCCGGGTGGCGACGCACAGCGCAAGCAGATCCTCCATCAAGCCCTGGAGCAGCTGATCGACGAGCAGCTGGTGCACGGCGAGGCCAGCGCGCTGGGCATCGAGGTCGGCGACGACGAGCTGCAGCGCCTGCTCGAGCAGCTCGCCCGCGAGAACCGCATGAACATGCAGCAGTTCAAGCAGGCCCTCGCGCAGCAGGGGCTCTCGCTGGACAGCGTGCGCGAGTCGGTCAAGCGCCAGCAGGTCATGGTGCGCCTGATCCAGTACAAGGTGAAGCCGCGCCGGGTCAGCGACGAGGAAGTCCAGGCCGCATACTCCAGCATGACCAGGAACAGCGAGTACGAGGTCCGCGCGCGGGACATCTTCGTCTCGGCTCCCGACAGCGCCACCGCATCGCAGGAGAGCGCCGCGCGCGCCAAGGCGGACGCCGCGCTGCGCCGGATCCGCGGCGGCGAGAGCTTCGCCAAGGTCGCCCGCGACGTCTCCGATGGGCCCACCGCCCGCGAGGGCGGCGATCTGGGTTACTTCCGCCGCGGCCAGATGCTGGCCGAGCTCGAGGAGGCTGCTTTCTCGTTGCCTCCGGGTGGGGTCTCCGGCCTGATCCGCGTCCACGGCGACCACGGCGGATACCACCTGGTCACCGTCGAGGATCGCCGCCAGCTTCCCCCTCGCCCCCTCTCGGAGGTGCAGGAGGAGATCCGCAACAAGCTCGCCGGCGAGTCAATGGCCAAGGAGCGCGAGCACTATCTGTCGCAGCTCCGCAAGACGGCCCAGATCGATCAGAAGCTCTGACCCGCCCCTAAGGCTCGGACGGCGCGTTCCCCTTCTGATCCAGCGCTGGCCCCAGCTCCGGATTCTCCACTTCCTTCACTCCGCCCTTGGTCGACGCCACGTCGATCGAGGCCAGTGCCCACACCGCTCCGGGCGGATCCCCAGGCCTGAGTCCTTCGACGTCCACCCACACCGCCTCGACGCGCGCGTTCTTCTGCACGATCCCCCGGAACGCCTCGTCCGGATCGTCCAGCGTCCGGGAGAACTGGTCCACCGTCAGTCCGGACGCGTTCTCCACCAGGAGCGTGTAGGCCTGCACGCGCGCGCGGAGCGACGCGACCAGGTTCTCCACCGCGTTCGCACTCGCGTACCGCGCGGCGTCCTCCGCGTGGTAGGTCGGCCCGGAGTACCCCGCCGCGTACACCTTCGTCGCGGATCCGGGCAGCCGATCGAGCCATGCCGGTCCGCTCCGGCCGGTTCCTCCGCGAGAGGCCGCGGTCGCTGCCGCCGCGCCGCCGCGAACCGCGTCCATCTCCAGCGAGGCCAGCGCCCAGACTCCGCCGGGATCGCTCCGGTCCCCGTTCTCGTCCACCCAGGTGGCCTCGATGCGCGAGTTCTGCATCACCACGTCCGAGGCTTCCTTGTTGATGGTCGCGCCCGCGCTGGCCGACGCGGTCTGCGTGTCGATCCCCAGCACCTCGACATGCGAGGTCAGCGCCAGCGCCAGCTTGCCGCGCGCGTCGCTGGCCGCCGCGTCGATGGCATCCTGAGGCCAGAAGCTCGGCTGCGCGTAGCCGACCGCGATCAGCTTGCCCTTGGAGCTCTCGGGCACCTTGTCCACCCAGGGCGGGATGGCGATGCCTTCCTTGTACGGCTTGCCCCACCGGTTCAGCTTGGGCGGCGGGGCAGCGGGCTTCTGCGCTCCGGCGCACGCCGCGCAGGCGAGGACCCCGGCGGCGGCGGCGGCGCGGAGCGGGCTCAAGACGCCGGGCTCGAGAAGCCGCTATCTCTGCCGCTTGGCTTCTTCCGCGGCGAGCTCGTCGAATGCCTTGTCGGCATTGGCGCGCACGGCGTCGCGCATCTTCGCGTTCAGCTCCTTCATCTTGTCCATGCCGTTCTTGAAGTTCTCCATGTCCAGCGAGGCCAGCGAATACTCGGTGCCGTCGGTGTCGACCCAGTGGTCGATGATCTGCACGCCCGAGAGCTCCACCTGCGAGTACGTCTTCAACGCCTGCTGGACGTGCTGCTCCTCGTTCGAGGCGCTCATGTCGCCGGCGGTGGTCGACGCCATGTAGTCCTTGTTCAGCACCGACACATAGGTGTCGAGGAGCTTCGCGATCTCCGCCCGCGCGCGGGAGTCGGAGGTGGAGCGGCGCATCGCCGCGTTGCGGATGCCGCTGGCGATCCCCACCCCGTAGAAGATCTTGCCCTTGTCTCCACCGAACGCGCCGGTCCCGCGGTTCACCCAGTCCGGACCGTTGGCATGGAGCACCTGGTTCGACATCTCCGGCTGCTTGCTGCCGCCGCAGGCAGCCAGCACCGCCACCATCGCGAGCCCAAGAATCTTCTTCACGGTCGTTCCTCCATGTTCCGCGGCGGCACTGCCGACGCGCAGTTCGTGTTCAGAGATCCGAGTTTTCCCTCGCGACCAGAGCCGCCGCCAGATCGGTTCCCGCGCCCAGGCCGGCCTCGCTCGCCGCGGCCTGCTGCGCAGCCTCCGGAGTCCGCCCCACCCCCTTCGCCTGCTTCTGCGCCGAGGCCACCACCGCTCCGCTCTGCGCGTCCAGCGCACGGACGTCCAGCGCTGCCGTGGCGGCCACCTGCGAGAAGACCGGGCCGCCCGGCGTCGTGGTCGCGCGGACCACGATCACCCATGGCAGCCCCTGCGCCTTGGCCTGCGCCAGGGCGGCACTCTCGCTGGTCTCGCCCTGCGTCTGGGCGGAGAAGCCCTGCTTCGCCAGCGCCTGGGTGACCGCTCCCGCCACCCAGGGCGGCGCGATCACGATGGCCCTTCGCGCCTTCCCTTGAGCGGCGCTGGCCGCGTCCTGGCTCCGCTGCAGCAGCGCGGAGGCGCTGGCGATCTCGCGGTCGCCGGTCGCGGTCGAGCCCGGGACCGATTTCGCCTTCGCGAGCGCGTCGCGGTAGCGCACGAGCGCGCCGATCACGTTGCCCTTCCGCTCCTGGTCGCGCCCCTCGCGGTACCGGGCAACGCCGGCGGCCGCGGTCTGCTGCGCTTCCTGCGCCTGCCGCTGCCGCTCCTTCTCCACCTCGGCGCGGGGGAGCTTGAGCAGCACCCACACGTCGTACCGATCGACGGTGCCGGCGCCCACCTCGCGCGAGATCTTCTCGTAGTACACGTCCGCGAGCTCGGCGGAGCGGAGCATGGCGTTGGCGCGGCTCTTCACCGTGTCCCGCGCCATGTTCTCGGCTTCCTCGGTGCTCATCACGTCGCGGTGCTCGGCGCTGATCTCGACGCCGATGTACTGGGCAGCCTGGCTGCGCGCCGACTCGGTGGCGCTGGCCTTGCCGTCCTCCAGCGAGGCGGCGCCTTCCTTGGCCCCCGAGAAGTAGAGCATGTCCGGAGAAGACGGCGCCTTGGCCAGCCAGGCCGGCGGTCTGGGCGTCGAGCTCGTCTTCACCGCCGGCTTCTCGCCGCCGCAGGCGCAGAGCGCGCACGCGGCGAGCGCGGCGAGTCCCACGGCAGCGCGCGGACTACCGCGGCGCTGCGGGACAGCCGGCGCGACCCCGCGCCGTGCTAGCCTACTTCCCACCGGCGACCTCGGCCGGCACGATCTGCTCGGCCAGCTTCCTCGCGTCGGCCTGCAGGCGGTGGATGTTGTCGATCTCCGCGAGCATGTCCTTTTCGTTCGACAGTTCGTAGGCCTTGTTCACCATGGCCTCGGCCTTGTCGTAGTCGCCGGCGTATTCGTACGAGAGGCCCAGGTTCCAATAGCACTTCGCGACCTGGCCCGCCTTCAGCTTCACGTTCCTCTCGGACGCCTGCGCCGCGTCGTTGAACGTGCTCTGCGCCTTCTTCCAGTCGCCGCGCTCCGCCCATCCGATCCCGCCCTCGAGCTGCGGGATGTCTCCGTCCTTCTGGAAGTTCGCGTACATGTACTCCTGGTGCGGAACGATGGCCTTCATGAACCGCTCGACCACGTTCCTGCGGGCCGCGTTCTCCAGCGAGATCCGGTCGATGGGCTCCGGACGACGGTCGAGGGCGCGGTTGGTGTCGTCGCGGCGATCCTCGTAGGTCTTGGCCACCAGCAGCCGGCCGGTGGAGACGTCGACAATCTTGAAGGTGGCGCGCACGTACGCCTCGCCCTTCAGCGTGTACCAGGTGTGATAGACGCCCTTGTCGTCCTTGTAGCGCGTCTCCTCCGGCTGCTCGCGGTAGCTGTTCTGGACGTCCCCGAAGATCAGCGCGCCCGCGGTGACCACCCGTCCGAGCTTGGCGGCCGCGCGCGGGTCGGCCAGATCGGTGGAGGAGAGCCGGAGCTCCCGCATCACCTGCTCCATGTGCGTCCGGTCCACCACCGTGAACCGGCTCGTGTTGACCAGCGCCTCCTCGAGCGCGTTGGTCATGGGCCGGTTGCCGGACCCGGTCATGTCCCCGACCGCGACGTTCTGGTACGGCGCCATGTTGATCTCGGCCGGCTTCATCACCGGTACGCGGACGGCCACGGTGCCACAGGCGCAGAGGAGCCCCGCACCGAGCGCACCGAAAACGAGGTTCTTCATGGCGGTTTCCCCGAGAATTCGAGCAATTGCGCGACCTCGATCGCTAGCATCCGCGAAGCAGTAGGGTCAAATTCCCGGACGCGGTTTCCACGGCAGGTTTCTTGCGGCTGCCGGCAGGTCCACGATAGCAGAAAGAAGCCCTTCTGCGGGACGGCCACATGCGGAACCTCCTTACTCTTGCGGTGCTCCTGGCGATGCCCTGGAGCGCGTTCGCGCAGTCCCAGGGGCTTCCGACCGTGGCCATCGCCGAGGTGACGACCCGCGGCAACGCCAGCCCGGACCTGGCCTCCGACGTCGACGGAGCCCTGACCGACCAACTGGTCGCGGACGGCCGGTTCCGGGTGGTCGAGCGGCAGCAGCTCGCGAAGGTGATGAAGGAGCAGGCGCTGGCCCAATCGGGCGTGCTGAGCGACGAGGTGCAGGTCAAGGTCGCGCAGCTCGTGGGCGCGCGCTTCATCGTGCTGGGCACGGTGGGCACGAAGGGCACCGCCTGGGTAGTCTCGCTGCGCGCCCTCGATTCCGGAAGCGCCCAGGTCGCGTTCTCCGAGACTCTCCGCGTCGGCTCCGACGAGCAGGTGGAGCCGGGCGCGAAGCAGCTCGCGCGCCGGCTGGCGGACAAGCTCCTCGGGAGCTCCGCGACCACGCAGGGTCCGGTCGAGGTGCTGGGCGACTTCGA
The DNA here is from genome assembly GCA_035635635.1 of Myxococcales bacterium. GTDB lineage: Bacteria > Myxococcota > Myxococcia > Myxococcales > 40CM-4-68-19 > 40CM-4-68-19. Next base: position 15,825 of record DASQAS010000031.1, read on the forward strand.
CGCGGCGCAGGTGAAGGACTCGGCGCGGGAAGTGGCGCGGTCGCTGGCGCTGCGGTTTCCGAAGCTGACGGGCACGATCGTGAACGCGCTGCCCAACGGGACCGCCTCGTGCTCGTTCACCTCCGGGCAGCCGTTCAAGGGCGAGTTCTTCGAGATCTCCGGCCGCGACGACGTCACCGAGCAGGAGGCGCGGAAGGGTTGGTTCATGCTCAGCAGCTGGTCGCGGAACGGCTGTAGCGGCCGCATCAAGCGCGAGGCGGGCGGCGTGATCGAGGACGGCGACACCCTGACCTCGATGCCGATCAAGATCGGCGTCGAGGCGGTCCAGCCGGGCCCGGGCACGCAGCCGGAGCTGGCCTCGCTGCTGGCGAACGAGCTCCGGGCCGCGCTCGATTCGATGCCGCAGTTCCAGCTCGCGACCGAACCGCAGCTCACGGCTACGGGTCGCGTCTCCGGTCCGCGGGGCCGCCGCAGCGTCGACCTCCAGGTGATCGACAAGAGCGGCAACGTCATCCAGAAGGTCAGCCTGCCAGCCTCGTTCTGACCGCCTGCTGCACGGCACATTTTCCAAATTGATCCAAAGAGTTGCCTGCGATTTGCGCGGCGGTCTATCCACCCGCCCGACAGCGAGCGCGTGTGCTCGCTTGTAGGAGCCCCGGGTACCCGGCTTAGAGTGTCCGCTCTCGGGAATGGGATCGCCAACGTTGCCTTTGGCAGCCGCGGCGATCCGGGGGCAGTGGAACTCGACATGACCATCATCCGGAAGCAATTCGCGCTGTTCGTCTGCCTTGCCGCGGCCTGTGGAGGCCCGCTCACGACGCCGGGCGGCACGTTTTCGGCGCGGGATCGGGAGGCGGTCGCGGCCACGGCGGACTCGCCCGGGCAGGCCGAGATCGTCTGCAACACCAAGGTGACGTTCTTCGGGCGCAGCGGCGCCGCGGTCGGCGCGACGGTCACCGCCGCCACCTTCGATTCACGGATGGTCCGCCGGACCTGCGCAGCGAAGGTGGCGAGCGACCGGACCTGGTCGTGCACGCAGACGCTGGCCGACGGCGGCTACACCTGGACCGCTCAGGTGGGATCGGACGGCCCGCTCTCCAGCCAGGTGGACTTCATCGTCAACAACCGCGGCTACGCCGCGCCGACCATCGACCACACTCCTTCGCCGACCAACGATCCGAGGCCGGTGCTCACCGGCACCGTCAGCTCCGAGCTGGTCAACCACGGCTTCCACCTCGAGGTGACGGAGAATGGCAAGACCATCTGCATCCTCGACCCGGTCAAGTCGACGAACTGGTCCTGCCCGCTGACCACTCCTCTGGCCGATGGGCCGCACCTGCTCACCACGGACGTGGACTTCAAGAACGGCGACGAGGCGACGCCCTGGGGCAACCCGAACGCGTTCGTGGTGAAGACTTCGATCGGCAAGCCGACGCTCACGCCGATCCCGACGCCGACGAGCACCAACCTGATCCTGTTCAGTGGCACCGGCGAGCCTGGGGCGGTCGTCACCGTCAGCGGCAGTGCCACGGCGACCCTCTGCCAGTCGACGGCCACCGCGGGCGGACGCTGGGGCTGCATGGCGGACGCTCCGCTCGCCGACGGCGCGCACGCGATCTCGGTCGCGCAGCAGGACGCCGCGGGCAATGTCAGCGGCCCGGTCACGGCGTCGTTCGTGATCGATACGCACGTGCCCGCCGCACCTGTGCTGGATGCCCCGCCAAGCCCGAGCGCGGTCTCCAACGTGACCTTCACCGGAACCGGCGAGGCCGGCGCGCACGTCTCCGTGCTGGACAGCTACTCGCGCCTGCTCTGCTCGGCGACGGTGGCCGCCGCCGGCGCGTGGAGCTGCTCGTCCGGAGTCGCGGACGGCGACTATCTGCTGACCGCGGTCCAGGTCACGGCGGTGGGACGCCCGAGCGGTCCTTCCGCGTCGGTTCCGCTCAGCGTCCGCACGCTGATCGCGCCGCTGTTCGACGCGCTCGCTTCGCCGACCCGCGACGCATCGCCGCTGCTGACCGGCCACGCCCAGACGGGCGCGGTGGTCTCGGTCTACCTGGGCGAGGCCGTCCTCTGCGCCGGCGCGGCGGACGCCGGCGGCCGCTGGAGCTGCCTCCCGGCCAGCAAGCTCGCCGACGGCGCGTATCTCCTGCTGGCGCAGGTCGGCGACGGCCAGGGCCATGCTTCCAGCCCGAGCGCCGCACGCGCGCTGGTCGTCGACACCACCCCTCCCGCTGCGCCGGTCCTCGAGCAACCCGCCTCCCCGACGCGGCTGCGGCAACCGGTGATCAGCGGCACCGCGGAGGCCGGAGCGTCCGTCGCCGTGGTCGATGCGACCAGCGGGGCTCCGATGTGCCGCGCGAGCGCGAGCGCGTCGGGCGCATTCCAGTGTGCGCCCGCCACGCTCTGGGCCGACGGCGAGCACCGCGTCACCGCTACCGCCACCGACCTGGCGGGGAACACCTCGCTGCAGGCCCAGCCGGTGGGCGTGGTGATCGCCGAGCCTGTGGTCCCGCCACCGATCATCGAGTCTCCCGCGAACGGGACCGCCCTCGCTCAGCGCAGGCCGGAAATCACCGGAACCACCGCGGCCGGAACGCTGGTGGAGGTCTCGGTGGACGGCGCATCGTACGTGGCCCAGGTCGATCGCTCCGGGCAATGGATGCTCTCCCTTCCGGCGGACCTCGCGCTGGGGAGCCACTCCCTTTCCGCCCTGGCCACCGATCCGGCGCAGAACGCCAGCGAAAAAACCACGAGCGAGTTCCAGATCGTCGACTCCGGCGTGGCGCGCGGCGGCTGCGCGAGCGGCGGCGCTCCCGCTCCGCTGCTCGCGGTGCTGGCGCTGCTGCTCGTGCCGGCGCGGAGGCGGAAGGCGTTGTGGCTCACCGGGGCCGCCGCGCTGGCGCTGGCTCCGGCCGCTTCCAAGGCGCAGGCCATCGACGTGTCGGTGTTCCGTCCCGCCGCGGGCGGAGACGGCCTTGCTGCCACCGAAGGCGCGCGGCCCCCGATCGACGGCGAACCGCGGCTCGAGCTGCGCACCTGGACGGACTACGCGGTGCACCCGCTGACCTTCCAGCGCAGCTCGGGCTCGGAGCAGCCGCTGGTCCGCAACCGCGTGACCCAATGGCTGGGAGCGCAGGTGCATCTGGTCGGTCCGCTCTCGCTCTCCGCGCAGGTTCCGATCACGGTCACGACCGGCGGGGACCTCTCCAATCTGCCTCCGTCGTACCAGGGACCGACCGAGCTCTCCGGCGGGCTCGCGGACGTCCGGCTCACCCCGCGGCTCTCCCTGCTGCGCCAAGAGCGCGCGGGGATCGACCTGGGGCTGCAGATGTCGCTTCAGATTCCCACCGGCAGCTCCGAGACGCTCTCGAGCGACGGCAGCGTCCACGCCGAAGGGTTGATCGCGCTCGGCGCGGACCTGGGCAGGATCCCCGCCGGCAGCCTCGACCTGCTCGCGAACGCGTACGTCCGCTCGCGCCCCGTCCGCGACTTCCTCGAGGTCCGGTCCGGGACGGAAGCGGGGCTGCGCGCCGGCCTCGGCTGGATCCTCGACCCCGTGAAGGCCTGGGTGCCGCGCCGGCTCTACACCGAGCTGGAGGGAAGCACATTCTTGCGTGCTGGGTTCGCCTCCGGATCGGCCCCCGCGGAATGGCGACTCGGCACGACCTTCTGTCCCGTGGGCGACCTCGCGATCGATGTCGCGGGTGGCGGAGCCCTGACCGACGGCGTCGGCGCGCCGCGCGCGCGGTTCCTGTTCGGGCTCGGCTGGTCCGGGTCGGCCTGCGCCCGCCGCAACGTGGCGCCGGCCGCTGCGCAGGCGCAGCCCATCATCGTGCAGGTGCCCGCGCCGCCCCAGCCCGTGGCCCAGGCGTTGCCGTTGCCGCCCGCTCCCGTCGTGGTCGACCGGGACGGGGACGGGATTCCGGACGTGGATGACGCCTGCCCCGAGCAGGCCGGCCCTGCCGAGAACCACGGCTGCCCTCCGGGCGTCCCCTGGCGCGTGATCGTCTCCGCCACCACGCTGGAGATCCTCGACCGGGTGCACTTCGCGAGCGGGAAGGCGACCATCGAGAAGCGATCCTGGGTGCTGCTCGACCAGGTGGCCGCCGTGATCCAGAGCCATCCGGCGCTCCTCTCGATCCAGGTCGAAGGGCACACCGACGACCGCGGCGGCGCGTCGTACAACCTCCTGCTCTCGCAGGCGCGCGCTACCTCCGTGGCGGACTACCTGGTGTCCCGGGGCGTGGCCCGCGAGCGGCTGGTCGCCCGCGGATTTGGACCGACCCGCCCGGTGGGCAGCAACGGCACGCCCGAGGGGCGCGCGGCGAATCGGCGGGTGGCGTTCACGGTGCTGAAGACCCAGGCGCGGGAGATCGAGGCGCAGCGTCCTCCGGACTCCTGAGAGCGGCTCTCGTCGCCAAGCCTTCGGCGGCCGCGACTACACGTTGAAGAGGAAGTGCATCACGTCGCCGTCCTGGACGACGTATTCCTTCCCTTCCACGCGCATCGCGCCCTTGGCTTTCGCCGTGGCCTCCGAGCCGTGCCGGAGCAGCTCGTCCCAGCCAATCACCTCGGCCTTGATGAAGCCCCGCTCGAAGTCCGTGTGGATCACTCCAGCGGCCTGCGGCGCCCGGGTTCCCTTGCGGATCACCCACGCGCGCACCTCGTCCTCGCCGGTGGTGAAGTAGCTCTGCAGGCCGAGCAGGGCGAACCCTTCCCGCACCAGCTTGTCCAGGCCGGGCTCGCCCAGGCCCACGTGCGCCAGGAACTCGCCGCGCTCCTCGGCCGGGAGCTGTTGGATCTCCGCCTCGACCTTGCTGCAGATCGCCACCGACCGCGCGCCTTCCGCCTCGGCGAGGCTCCGCACCTTCGCCACCACGGGGTCCGAGTCCAGGCGCGCGAGCTGCGACTCGTCCACGTTGGCCACGTAGAGCACCGGCTTGGAGGTGAGCAGGAAGAGCTCGCGCACCCGCGGCTTCTCATCGTCGCTCAAGGGAACGCTGCGCGCCGGGCGGCCCGCCTCCAGCGCGGCCCGGATCCGGTCATAGACGAGCAGATCCGCCTTGGCTTCCTCGCCGGGCTTGCCCGGCGCCTTCGCGTCCTTTGCCCGCCGCTCGCGCTTCTTCTCCAGCGACTCGAGGTCCTTGAGCTGCAGCTCGGTGTCGACGACCTCCTTGTCGCGGATCGGATCGACGGTGCCGTCCACGTGGACGACGTCCGGGTCGTGGAAACAGCGCAGCACGTGGGCGATGGCGTCCACTTCGCGGATGTTGGCGAGGAACTGGTTGCCCAGGCCCTCGCCCTTCGAGGCGCCCCGCACGAGGCCTGCGATGTCCACGAACTCCAGCGCGGCGTGCGTGGTCTTCTTCGGCTTGTACAGGTCGGAGAGCCGCTCCACGCGGTCGTCCGGGACCGGCACCACTCCGACGTTCGGGTCCTTGGTCGCGAACGGATAGTTGGCGGCCAGCACCGACGCACCGGAGAGCGCGTTGAACAGCGTGCTCTTCCCCACGTTGGGCAGGCCGACGATGCCGATTCCGAGACCCATGGGGCGTGCGATCTACACCAACCGCCTTCGCTTCGTACGTGAATTATCCCGGATCCGGGACGCCCGATCCCGCGACCGGCCGCCGCGGCGGCCGTGGCCGTCGGAACGCGCTGGCATGTTTTTCGCTCTGCCGCACCGGATGGAGACCCTCCTGCAGGACCTGAAGTACGCGCTGCGAACGCTGGGCCGCTCGCCTGCGTTCACCGCTGCCGCCGTGCTTGCCATCGCGCTCGGCGTCGGGGGGAGCAGCGCGATGTTCAGCGTCCTGGAGAGCGTGGTCCTGCGCCCGATCGCAGCGCCCGAGCCGGAGCGCCTGGTCCGCCTCTACGAGTCCTCCAAGAGCGGCGAGCGCAGTCCCTGGTCGGTCCCTGACTACCTGGACCTGGCGAAGGAGAACGGCTCCTTCGAGGCGGTGGCGGCGATCCGCAACTGGGCTTCCTCGCTGACCACCGGCGCCGGGCCTCGACAAGTATCGGCGGCGCGCGTCACCGCGAGCTTCTTCGCGGCGCTCGGGGTGCATCCGGCCCTGGGGCATGGCCTCGCCAGCGAGGACGACCGGGAAGGCGGCGCGCGCGGGGTGGTGTTGATGGATGCGCTCTGGCGCCGCGAGTTCGGCGGGGACCGCCGGATCCTCGGTCAGTCCGTGGTGCTCGACGGGCAGAGTTATACGGTGGTCGGGGTGATGCCTCCGCGGTTCTCGTTTCCGCTGTTGCGCGACGCCGAGCTGATCCTGCCCATGGAGCTCACCAAGCCGTTGCTCGAGAGCCGCGGGATGCACGGGCTCACGGCCTTCGGCCGCGTCCGCCGCGGCCTCGGCCTGCAGCACGCTCAGGCCGACCTGGACGTGATCGGACCGCGCATCGCCGCCCGCCTGCCCGAGCACGCGGGTCAGACCATCCGCGCCGCGCCCCTCTTGGACGACCTCGTCGGCCCCGTCAGACCGGTCCTGCAGGCCCTGCTCGGCGCCGTGATCATGGTTCTCCTGATCGCCTGCGCCGACGTCGCCAGCATGCTGCTCGCGCGCGGCGCCGCCCGGCAGCGCGAGCTGGCCATCCGGTCGGCGCTGGGCAGCGGCCGGATGCGGATCGTGCGGCAGCTGCTCACGGAATCCGTCCTCCTCGGCATGACCGGCGGCGGCCTCGGCGTGCTGCTTGCGGCCTGGGGCGTGGACGGGCTGGTGGCCCTGGCCCCGCGCACGATCCCGCGCCTGGACGAGGTACGGCTGGACGGGACTGTGTTGGTGTTCGCGCTCGCGGTCTCGATCGCCTCGGGAGTGCTCGCGGGGCTGGTTCCGGCGATCCAGTCGAGCCGGCCGGACGTGGTGGAGGCGCTGAAGAACGGCTCGGCCTCGATCACCTCGCGCGGCCGGACCCGCGGCGCGCTGGTGGTCGCCGAGGTGGCGCTGGCGCTGGTCCTGGTGGTCGGGGCGGGCTTGATGATCCGGACGCTCGCGCACCTGCTCGACGTGCGCACCGGCATGGGTAGCGATCCCGCGCACGTGCTGGTCGCGGAGATCAACCTGCCCCGGGCGAAGTACACGAAAGACGAGAGCTACGCGGCTTTCGACACCCGCCTGCTCGAGCGCGCGTCGGCCCTTCCGGGAGTGCAGAGCGCCGGATTCGGCAGCGCCGTGCCGCTCGACCGCGGCTACCAGTCCGTGCTCGCTTTCGAGATCGAAGGCGAGCCGAAGCCTCTGCCGGGAGACGAGCCGGAGGCGGAGATCGTCTGGGCGTCGCCCGGCTACGTCGAGACGCTGGGCATCCCTCTGCTGCAGGGCCGCTCGCTCACGTCAACGGACACGGCGGCCTCGGGCCATGCGATCCTCGTGAACCAGGCCTTCGTCCGCAAGCACTTGCGCGGCGGTGAGGCCGTCGGCCGGCGGATCGTGAACCTCCGGGACAACGACGACAAGGGTTGGACCATCGTGGGCGTGATCGGCGACGTGCACACGCAGGCGCTCGACCGGGTTCCCCAGCCGCTGATCGTCGTCCCGCGCTCGCAGTGGCCACAGCCCTTCCTGCGCGTGCTGCTCAAGACCGCGGGCAACCCGCTGGCGCTCGCGCCGCTGCTCCGCGCCGAGGTGCAGGCCATCGACAAGGACCAGCCGGTGGCGCAGCCCCGCACGCTGGAGAAGGTGATCTCGGAGTCGCTCGGCGAACGGAGATTTCAGATGATGCTGCTCACGGCCTTCGGCGCGATCGCCCTGCTCCTGGCGTCGGTCGGGATCTACGGCATGGTGGCGTACTCGGTCGCGCAGCGGTCGCGGGAGATCGGCATCCGCATGGCTCTCGGGGCGCCGGGGACCTCCGTGTTGAAGATGGTGGTCGCCTCCGGCTTGCGGCTTGCCCTGTTCGGCGTCGGCATCGGGATCGCGGGCGCGTTTGCCGTCACCCAGGCGCTGCGCAAGGCGCTCTACCAGGTGAGCGCGACCGATCCGCTGACGTTTGGCGCGGTCGCGCTCTTGCTACTCGCCATCGCCGTCCTCGCGAGCTGGGCGCCGGCGCGGCGGGCCACGCGGGTCGACCCCATCGTCTCGCTGCGCGCGGAGTAGTATCGCCGCATGGTCCACATCCTCGCGGTCGCCCTCTCGCTGGACGCGGGCGCGGCGTCGCACTTCGCGAAGCTCGCGCTCAAGTGCGCGCGGCAGGAGTATCCGAACAAGCTCGACCACGTGATGAACGGCGCGCAGGAGGTCCAGCCGCCCCGCGCGCTGCACCCCGCCTTCTACGGCTGCTACGACTGGCACTCCTCGGTCCACGGCCACTGGATGCTGATCCGGCTGCTGCGGAAGTTTCCCGGATTGCCCGAGGCGGCGGAGATCAAGGCGGCGCTCGACGAGCACCTCGCGCGCGAGGCGATCGCGACCGAGGTCGCTTACTTCGGGCAGCCGAACCGCAAGAGCTTCGAGCGGACCTACGGCTGGGCGTGGCTCTTGAAGCTCTCGGCCGAGCTTCGCTCCTGGGACTCCCCGGACGGGCAGCGCTGGGCCGAGGCGCTGCAGCCCCTCGCCGACACGGTGACGCGCGCGTTCCTCGACTTCTTGCCGCGGCAGACCTACCCGATCCGCACCGGCGTCCATCCCAACACGGCGTACGCCCTGGACCTGTCGCTCGACTACGCGGACGCGGCAAAGGACGAGAAGCTGCGCGCGCTGGTAGTCGAGCGGGCGCTGGCGTACTACGCGAAGGACACGCAGGCTCCGCTCAAGTGGGAGCCCGGCGGGGAGGATTTCCTCTCCCCGTCGCTCGAGGAGGCCGCCCTGATGGCGCGGGTGCTCCCGGCGGACAAGTTCCGCGGATGGATGAAGGCGTTCCTCCCCGCGGTGAAGCTGACCCCCGCGATCGTCTCCGATCGCACCGACCCGAAGATCGTGCATCTCGACGGCCTGAACCTGTCGCGGGCGCGCTGCCTGTACGCGCTCTCCCGCGCGCTCTCGCGGCCAGTGCTGGCCCGGCTGGGCGACACGCACGCCCAAGCCTCGCTGCCCTACATTGCCAGCGGCAGCTACGAAGGCGAGCACTGGCTGGGGACGTTCGCCGTCCAGATGCTGGACGCGCGCTAGAGCCATGCCGGTCAGTCAAGCGACAGGCGTTGTCGTTGGACGTTGACGTTGACGTGATCGTGGACGTGATCGTGCACGGCGACGGCGACGGCGACGTGGCCGTGGACGGCTGCTCGGCATGTCAGGTGCAGCTGCTACCTGAATCCCCATGCTCAGCTTTCAGAAGCTCGACGTCTACCGCCGTGCCATCGAGTTCCTTGTACTGACCGCTGCCGAAGAGGTTCCAAGAGGGAACTCCGCGTTGCTCGATCAGTTGCGCCGCGCAGCGATTCGATATCCCTCAACATTGCTGAAGCGGCTGGCCGTACCGGGCAGGCAGATGCCGCACGTACCTACACCATCGCTCGGGGGTCTGCGATGGAGTGTGCGGCTGTGCTGGACGCGTTGTTCGTGCTGAAGGTTGTCGATGCCACGACAAAGCAACGCGGCGACGAGCTCCTCGAACGTATCGTCGGGATGCTCACGCGATTGTGTCGGTGATCTGATCCGCCCACGGCCACGTCGCCGTCGCCGTCGCCGTCCACGATCACGACAACGTAGCCCTGATCCGTTTTGGTGGACACCTCGATGCGGCGAGAATGGCCGCAAGGCGAGGGCATGGTCCACAAATCGAAGAGACGGTTCACGAGCGACTTCAAGGCTCACGCGGTAGAGCTTGTGAGGGTGAGCGGGAAGT